>JBCCFN010000049.1:0-21614 GCA_039029715.1 Actinomycetota bacterium
CCCCCTCTTCACGTTCAGACGCCGGCCTCAGTCGGCGACGGCGACCGGCTTGGTCCCGACCTGGAGCAGCTGCTCGGGCTCCAGGTGGCACTTGATCTTGTGGCCGTCGCCAACGTCCTTCAGCTCCGGCTCGGTCGTCTCACAGAGCCCCTCGACGGCCCGGTGACACCGGGTGTGGAAGATGCACCCGGGCGGCGGGTTCGCCGGCGACGGGATGTCGCCTTCGAGCGGGATCCGGTCGGCCGCCTCCCCGTCGACGTTCGGTACCGCGGACAGCAGCGCCTCGGTGTAGGGGTGGACCGGGCCGGTGAAGATCTGGTCGGTCGTCGCCAGCTCGACGATCCGGCCGACGTACATCACCGCGATCCGGTCCGCCAGGTAGCGGACGACCCCGATGTCGTGGCTGATGAAGAGATAGCTGGTCCGGACATCCCGTTGCAGCTCGGCCAGCAGGTTGAGGATGGCGGCCTGGACCGACACGTCGAGGGCCGAGGTCGGCTCGTCGCAGACCACGACATCCGGGTCCCCGGCGAACGCCCGGGCGATGGCGACCCGCTGCTTGAGGCCGCCGGACAGCTGCCGGGGCCGCATGTCGAGGTGCCTGGTCGACAGCTGCATGGCCGACGCGATCTCCTCGGCCTTGGCGTTTGCCACCTCACCGCCGACGCCGGTCAGCTTGGTCACCGCTCGGGTCAGGATCCGCCGGACCGTCCAGGCCCGGTTGAGGGCCGAGTCCGGGTTCTGGAACACCATCTGGATCGACCGGATGGAGCCCTCCCGCCGGTCGGTGGCCTTGGTCGCCATCGGCCGGCCCCGAAGGGTGATGTCGCCGCCGGGATCCGGCTCGTGGACGCCGAGCATGGTCTTGGCCAGGGTCGACTTGCCGGAACCGGATTCGCCGACCAGGCCAAGGGTCTCGCCCTCGGCGAAGCCCATGTTGACCGAGACCAGCGCCGGGACGTCGCCGCCCCGCTGGCGGAACGTCTTCGACACCCCGTTGATGCCGATGATCTCCTCGTCACCGATGTCGACCTCGATCGTGTTCGACTCCGGCGTCGGGATCTCGTCGACCTTGTCCGGGAAGTGGCAGCGGGCCCAGTGCCCGTCGTGGCGCTTGGCCAGCGGCGGGACCTCGGTGCGGCACAGGTCGGTGGCGATCGGGCACCGGTCCACGTAGACACAGGTCGGGAGCGACTCGCCGATCTGGGGCAGGGTGCCGGGGATGGTGAACAGCTCCCGCTCGGTCTTGCGGAGTCCGTGGCGGGGGATCGAGTTGAGCAGGCCGACCGTGTAGGGATGACTCGGCCGGTCGAACACGTCGTCGACCGTGCCCTCCTCGACCACCCGGCCGGCGTACATCACGCCGACCCGGTCACACATCGTCCGGATGACGCCGAGGTTGTGGGCGATCAGGAGGATGGCGGCGCCGAGCTCGTCCCGGAGATCCCGGACCAGATCGAGCACCTCGGCCTCCACCGTGGCATCCAGACCGGTTGTCGGCTCGTCGAGCACCAACAGTGTCGGATCGGAGGCCAGGGCCATGGCGATGACCACCCGCTGGAGCATGCCGCCGGACAGCTGGTGGGGAAAGCGATTCATGACGCTGGTCGGGTCGGCGATCCGAACCCGCTCCAGCGCCTTGTAGGCCAGATCCCGAGCCTCGTCCTTGGAGTGGCCGAGGATGGTGAACGACTCTGCGACCTGACGGCCGATCTTGAGCACCGGGTTCATGGCCTGAACCGGGTCCTGTTACACCATCGAGGCGTTGCGGGCCCGGAACTCCCGGAGGTCGGCCGATGACAGTTCGGTCAGGTCCCGGCCGGCCGCGGTGACGCTGCCGCCGGTGATCCGGCCATTCCCCGGTAGATACCGGAGCGCAGCGTAGGCGGTGGTCGACTTGCCACAGCCGGACTCGCCGACAAGCCCGTAGGCCTCGCCCGGCTTGACCTCGAAGGTGACGCCCCGCAACACCTCCCGGGGCGTCCCCCGGACGATGTAGGCCATCTGCAGGTCCTGGATGGACAGTGCGGCCGTCTTCGGGTCCGAGGACGGCTCCGTGGTTGGATCGGTCATGGTCATGAGCTGGTCGCCCGATCGATCGAGTCGGCTACGAGATTGACCGCGATCACCAGGCTGGCGATCGCCAGGGCCGGGAAGATGGTCGGCCACCAGACCTCGTTGACGATCTGCTCGTAGTTCTGGGCCACATCCACCCCCCAGTCCGGGTCGGTGACGTTCCCGCCGGTGAGGCCGAGGAACGCCAGGGTGGCCAGGGTGAACACCGCGTACCCCAGGCGGACCGTGAACTCGACGGTGACCACCGGGGTCAGGTTGGGGAAGATCTCCCTGGTGATGATGAAGAGGCTGCTCTCGCCCCGCATCCTGGCCGCGGTGACGTAGTCCAGCTGGCCCTCGGTCAGGGTTGCGGCCCGGACCGTCCTGGCCACCGGCGGGATGAACAGGAACGAGATGGCCCCGATGACCACCGGATCGGTCGGACCGAAGGTGAAGACGATCACGATCGCAAGGAGGATGGCCGGGATCGACAGGATGGCCTCCAGGATCCGGCTGAGGATCTCATCGGTCCAGCCCCGGAAGTATCCGGTCACCATCCCGATCAGGGTGCCGAGCACCACGGCGATGGCGGTGGCGACCGGCGCTGCGATCAGGATGGGCCGTGCGCCGTGGACGACCCGGGCGTAGACGTCACGGCCGAGCCGGTCGGTGCCGAACCAGGCCGTGCCGTCCGGCGGGGTCCGGCGCAGCGACGTGCCGTTGCCGTCGACCACCGCCTCCTTGGGATCCCAGGAGGTCAGGAGGTCCGGCAGGATTGCGGCGACCAACCAGAACAGCAGGATGGCGCAGCCGACGATGAAGCCAGGGGTCCGAAACAGGACCCGGCGCTGTTCCCGCCGGACCTGGGCCAGCGTCGTCGACGGGGTGGACTCGTCCTCCCCGGTCAGAGACAGCTCGGACGCATCCTGTCCGGTCGATTCCTCGGTCGCAGTCATCAGCCCTCCCCGAGGTTCAGTCTGGCCCGGGGGTTCATCCAGGCGATGAGCAGATCGGCCGAGAGCGTGGCGATCATGTAGATGACCGCAACGGTCAGCACCCCACCCCGGAGGAGCGGATAGTCGGCGCTGTCGACGGCGTCGAAGATGAGCTTGCCGAGCCCGGGGTAGTTGAAGATCAACTCCAGGCCGACCATCCCGCCGAACATGTACCCCAGCTGGGTACCGACGACGGCCACCGTCGGCAGCAGCGAGTTCCGGAGCGTGTGACGCCGGAACACCTCACCGGTGGCGAGGCCCTTCATGAACGCCGTCCTGGTGTAGTCGGAGTCCAGGACCGAGATCGTGCTGGCCCTGGTGATACGGGCGATGTAGCCGAAGTACACCGTCAGCACGGTCAGCGCCGGCAGCAGCAGGAACTGCAGCTGGGTGAAGATGTTTGCACCCTCGGGAGGGTTGGCCACCACCTTGAAGAAGCCGATGGGGACCGCTAGCAGGGCCAGGAACAACACCCCGACCACGAACTCCGGGAGCGAAGACAACGCCACCCCCACGTTCACGATCAACCGGTCGATCCAGGTGTCTCTTCGGTAGGCGGCCCAGACGCCGCCGGCGACCGAGAGCGGCAGGACGAGGACCAGGGCGAACAGCACCAGCTTGGTCGAGTTCCACAGCGAGGTCCGGACCAGACCGGTGACCGACTGGCCCGGTTTGGTGAACGCCTCGCCGAAGTCGAACCGGATCAGATCACCGGCCACGTCCCGGAGCTGCTCTGGCACCGACTTGTCCAGACCGAGTGACTCGGTCACCGCTGCGAGTCGCTCCGGCGATGCGGTTCCGCCGGCGATCTTGCGGGCCGGGTCTCCCGGCGCGACATTCGGGATCAGCGTCACGATCACCAGAATGATCGCCAGCGTCACGATCGACAGCAACAGCCGTCGAATGATGAATTGGATCACTGGATCACGTCACCCCCGTTCGGTGCGTCCAGCTTGCCCGTGGGCGTGCGTGCGATCTGCACGCCCACGGGCCTGTTGGTTGGCGTAGGTTGGCTTGGGTCTTGCTTAGGATTCCGCTTTCGATGCCTTGTGGAGCTGCATGTGCCCGAGCGCCGTGGTCTGCACGCCGCTGACGGACTCATCGTGTCCGGAGAGGTAGTCGAAGAAGAAGGGATAGAGCGCCGGCGCCTCCTCGTGGAGCAGGGCCTGGATCTGGGTGACGGCGGCCTTCTGGCCGTCGACGTCCAGAGCTGCCTGGTACTCACCGAAGAGCCGGTCGAAGTCCGAGTTGGCGAAGTTGGAGGAGTTCCAGTCGCCGTCGGTCTCGAGCGCCCGACCGAAGAAGATGTCCGGCACGGGGCGATGCCCGTAGTCGACGATGCCGATCTGGGCCGACGCACCGCAGGGAAGACCCGGGCCGCCGGTATCGGGCTGGGCCCCCCACTCCGCACCGGCGCACCAGAACTCGCCGTAGAAGTCGGAGTTGGCGGTGGTGTTCACCGTGAAGGTAATCCCGGCCTCGGCCGCATTCTGCTCGACGATGGCGCCCATGTCTGCGCTGAACTCGATGTCGCCGACCTCGATGGTGGCCGACAGGTCCTCGTAGCCGGCATCGGCAAGCAACTGGCGGGCCATCTCGATGTCGCGGGGGCGCTGGGCCTGGGTGTCGTCGAAGAACGGCAGCGTCGGGTGGACCGGGTGGTCGTTGCCGATGATGGTCCCGTCCGTCGAAGAGGGTGTCGACCATCTGCTGGCGATCGAGGGTGTAGCCGATGGCCTGCCGGACACGGGCGTCTGTGAACGGACCGCCGCCGGGGAGCTGGGTGTTGTACCACAGCTGCCGGTGGTTGGCCGATGGCGGGGTCAGCACGGTGAAGGCCGCGTCGTTGAGCAACGCCGTGCCATCGATCGTGCCGAACTGCTGGATCATGTCCAGCTCCCTGGCCTGCATGGCGGCGACCCGGCTACCGCCGGAGTCGAAGCCGATCAGGGTGATGGAATCCAGCAGCGGACGGCCGTCCCAGTAGTCCTCGTTCGCCGTGAACGTGGTGGTGAAGGTGGTCGGGTCGTGGCTCTCGAAGATCCACGGCCCGGTCCCGGCCTGCCGGGCGTCCAGGGTGGTCCCGTCCGAGTAGTCGGCCGGGGTCATCAGCGACTGCGGGTTGTAGATCGACAGCAGCACCGGGAGGTTGCCGTTCGGCGAGTCGAGGTTGACCACCGCGGTGTTGTCATCCGGGGTCTCGACCGCGCCCTCGGAGACCACGCCGGCCAGACCGGCACCGGCGATCACGATCCGGTCGACGGTGGCGGCGACATCGGCCGAGGTGAAGGGCGTGCCGTCGTGCCAGGTGACGCCTTCGCGGAGGTTGAAGGTCCAGGCCAGACCGTCGTCGCTGACCGACCACCCGGTGGCTAGGCCGTTCATGCCGATGTTGCCGTCGTCGCCGAGGCCGACGAGGTACTCGAAGCTCTGCGAGAGCACGCTGTAGGTGCCGAGGTCGAGCATGTTGAGCGGGTCGAGGCCGGAGTTCGCGTCACCGGTCTGGATGCCGATTCGGAGCTCACCACCGCTGGTGGCGTTCGGGTCGACGGCGCTGCGGCCGAAGTTGTTGGTTGCGGTCTCGGTATCACCACCGGAAGCGGAGCTGCTCGAGCTGTCGTCGTCGGACCCGCAGGCGGCGAGGACGGTACCCATCGCACCGACGCTCATGCCCAGGATGGTTCCCCGGCGAATGAAGTCGCGGCGGGTGATCTTCCCGGCGGTGTAGTTGTCGATCAAGTCGACTCTGATCGGGCTTGACGACCGGCGCACGCGGTCGAGTCGTTTCCAATCCATGGGCACTGCCCCTTTCATGTGGTGATCCGGCGCTTCGTATAGCCAGAGGACACCGGTAGTAGGCCGCCGCGACGGTAGTGGCGAGACACACACGCAGCAACTGACAGGTACATGTCGCCGAAAGCGGATCGTAAGTTCCTCGTCATCGTTCCGACAAGAATCAACCGCCCCTCAGTGCACTCGGCGCCGTCCACGCACACACAATCAACGACAACGGAAGGCTCGGCGACTCGATCGACAACCAATCGACATTCCCCGGACGCCGTTCCGCTTCGGGTCATCGAGCGACCCGGAGTGCAGTACGAGACGGAACGTCTGGAGCGAAACCGGCGGACCCGCGGACGGGTCGTGACCTCTCCTGCTCGCGACGCACCAGACCATGATCGGCCGCAACGGACCGAACGGTCAAGTGTCACACCCCAGCGAGCGACCGAGCGGCGCCTGCTCCCGGCGGCAAATGGCGGTCGGACTTCGACTGCGGTAGCGGCACCGGCAATACTGAGAACCGGCCAACCACGGCCAGGCAAGATCAACGGCCGACCCAGGAGCGTTCGTTCATGACAGCAGTGCAGGGCTCGATCCTCGGCAACTCGGTTCTCCGCCGTGAGGACCCGACGTTGCTCACCGGTAGCGACAAGTACTACGACGACCTCGAGGTCGCCGGCGTCGGCTACGTCCACTTCGTGAGGTCGCCCTACGCCCATGCCACCCTCGGGCCGATCGACACCGAGGATGCGGCAGCGATGCCGGGCGTCGTCGGGGTCTGGACCGCCGACACGCTCGAGATGGCGGACTTCCAGGGCTTTGCGATGTTCCCGGTCGAGTTCAACCGCCCGGTGCTGGCCAAGGGCAAGGTCCGCTTCGTCGGCGACATCGTTGCGGTCGTCGTTGCCGAGAGCCGGGAGGAGGCGGCGGACGCCGCCGAGGCCGTCTTCGTCGACTACGAGCCGCTCGACGCGGTGGTCGACATGGAGGCTGCGCTCGGAGACGATGCGCCCGTGCTGTTCGAAGCCCACGGCTCCAACCTGATCTTCGAGACCGCCATCGGCGGTGACGAGGATCCGCTGGAGGGCGCGGCCCGGGTGGTCGAGGGCCGGATCCTCAGCCAGCGGCTGGCCGGTGTCCCGATGGAACCGAACGGTTGCCTGGCCATCCCCGAGGGCGACGAGATGACGATCTGGATCCCGAGCCAGAACCCGATCGCGGTCCGAGACGCCATCGTCGGCCAGGTCGGTCTGGATCCGGAGAAGGTCCGGGTCGCAGCCCCGACCGTCGGCGGTGGTTTCGGTCCCAAGGCCGGCCCATACGTCGAGCACTTCATCACCACCCGCCTGGCCAAGGACCTGGGGCGGCCGGTCAAGTGGACCGAGGAGCGGTCGGAGAACATGGTGTCGCTGGCCCATGGCCGGGCCATGGTGCTCTACGCCAAGCTCGGCCTGACCGACGACGGCGTCATCACCGGCCTCGACGTCGAGGTGGTGGCCGACGGCGGGGCCTACCCGGCGATCGGGGCGTTCCTGACCATCTTCACCCAGACGATGATCCAGGGCGTCTACCAGATCCCGAAGATCCGCTACCACGCCCGGTCGGCGGCAACCAACACCACAACCACCGCCGCCTACCGGGGCGCCGGTCGGCCGGAGGCCACCCAGATGCTGGAGCGGATCATCGACATCGCCGCCGATGAGCTCGACATCGACCCGGCCGAGATCCGACGCAAGAACTTCCTCCAGCCCGAGGCGTTCCCCCTGACAACCCACGGCGGCGCCAACTACGACTGCGGCGAGTACGAGATGGCCCTCGACGCCGCCCTGGAGGCCGCCGACTATCAGAGCCTGCTCGCCACCCAGGCCGAGCGGCGGGCCGCCGGGGAGCCGAAACAGCTGGGGATCGGCGTCTCGGCCTACGTCGAGGTGACCGCTCCGGCCGGCCTCCACGTGGAGTACGGGGCGGTCGAGGTCAACGAGGACGGGAGCGTCACCGCTCGGGTCGGCACCAGCGCCCATGGCCAGGGCCACGTGACCGCGTTCTCCATGATCGTGTCAGACATGCTCGGGGTGTCGATGGACGACGTCACCCTGCTCCAGTCCGATACCGCCGAGATCCCCCGCGGGGCCGGAACCATGGGCTCCCGGTCGCTGCAGACCGCAGGCTCGGCCGTCCACGTGGCGTCAGAGACCGTGCTGGCCAAGGCCAAGAAGCTGGCCGCCCACCTGCTCGAGGCGTCGGAGTCGGACATCGTGACCGCCGAGGGCGGCCTCCAGGTCGCCGGCGTCCCGTCATCGAACGTGAGCTGGGCCGACCTGGCAAAAGCGGCGAACGACGACAGCAAGCGGCCGGCGGACATGGACCCCGGACTGGCTCACGAGCTGGACTTCGACGGCACCGATGCCACGTTCCCGTTCGGAGCCCACGTGTCGGTGGTCGAGGTCGACACCGAGACCGGCGAGGTCGAGATGATCCGCCACATCGCGGTCGACGACTGCGGCAAGATCCTCAACCCGCTGCTCGTCACCGGTCAGCAGCACGGCGGGATCGCCCAGGGAGCGGCCCAGGCCCTGTACGAGGTGGTCAGCTACGACGACGCCGGCAACCCGATCACCAGCAACCTGATGGACTACGCCATCCCTTCGGCGGCCGAGCTGATCTCGTTCGAGACGTCGAACACGGAGACCCCGAGTCCCCGCAACCCGCTTGGGGCAAAGGGCATCGGCGAGTCCGGGACCATCGGCTCGACCCCGGCGATCCACAACGCCGTGATCGATGCGGTGTCCCACCTCGGTGTCCGCCACATCGACATGCCGTTGAGCAGCCAGACGGTCTGGACCGCCATCCAGGACGCCAAGAGCTGACCTCGGTGACCTCGCAAGGGGGCTGACCCCCCACCCTCGCCAGGCCAGACGCTGGGGCCGTTGACCCAACCGCCGACCCTTCGGGGTCGGCGGTGGCGCGTCCGGCCGTGGGAACGATCGTGGGCCCCCGGACCCGGTCACGGGGTGATCCAGCCCAGCCGGCACCGATCCGAACCCCGCCAGCCACGCCGGATCGGCCGGAACCCCTGGGTGATCAACCCAGATCCTGCCTGATCGCGCCGGCCCAGATCCGTCGGTGACGACCGCTCATGGAGCGCCCCCGGGGCGATCTCCACACTCGTGTTCCACAGCGCATGCCACGGGCCACCCCCGGCCCGGCGGCGGGTCACGAGAGGTGTAGGTCCTGATGAGAATTGGTGTTGTCGGATGCGGCTACTGGGGTTCGAAGCACGTGCGGGTGTTCTCCGAACTCCCGGCGGTCAGCGGGGTGACGATCATCGACGGACGCGCACCGGTTCGAGCCGCCGTCGGCGCCGACTTCCCCCGGGCCCTGCAGCGGGCCAGCCTGGCCGAGGCCCTCGACGACATCGACGCGGTCGTCATAGCCACCCCGCCGGAGAGCCACTTCGAGGTGGCGGCCGAGGCAATGACGGCCGGCAAGCACGTGCTGGTCGAGAAGCCGATGGCCACCAGTACCGCCGATGCCCGCCGGATGGTCCGCCTGTCCGAGGAGCACGGCGTGGTCCTGGCCGCCGGCCACACCTTCGCCTACAACGCCGCGGTGTGGAAGCTGGTCGAGCTGGTCCGCTCCGGCGCACTTGGTGAACTCCATCACCTCGACGCCGCTCGTCTCAACCTCGGGCTCTACCGGGAGGACGTCAACGTCCTGTGGGACCTGGCGGCCCACGACATCTCGATCACCACGATGATCATGGGCCAGATCCCGGACACGGTCTCGGCCTGGGGTGATTCGTACACCGACGGCTTCAGCGAGGACATCGCCAGTCTCCGGATGCGGTTCTCCGGCCAGGGGGTCGAGTCGACCGTCCGGGCCAGCTGGCTCGACCCGGAGAAGGTTCGGCGGACCAGCGCCGTCGGTTCCGAGCGGATGGCGGTCTACGACGACGTCGACGCCCGCTCCCGGATCAAGATCATCGACCGGAGCCGGACGATCAAACGGGGCCGAGGCCCGGGCGCACCGGTGTCGATCGACTACGTCGAGGGTGGGATCGTCACCCCGGCCATCGACTTCCGCGAACCGCTGAAGGTCCAGGCCGCGGACTTCATCGCCTGCTGCATGACCGGCGAACAACCGATCGCCGACGGCCGGGCCGGCCTGGCCGTCGTCGCCGTGCTCGAAGCATCAGACCGGTCGCTCCAGGAGCACGGCGCCCCGATCCCGGTCGACCTGCCGGACCTCAGACTTCGCTCGAACCGGCTCCAACCGTCCCTCTCTGCGGCCTGATCGGCCAGGGCACCCACAACCCCGACCCCCAAAACCAGGAGACATCGCAATGACCCTGCTCAACGGCCACAAGCGGACCCAGACCGGACCGGTGGCGTTCCTCGACCTGGCGGCGCTCCACGCCCCGCTGCGGGCCCAATTGGATCGGGCCTGGGATCAGCTCCTGACGGGCTCGGCCTTCATCGGCGGGCCGGCGGTCGGGGCGTTCGAAGCCCGGTGGGCCGACTACTGCGGGGTCGACCAGTGCGTCGGGGTCGCAAACGGCACCGACGCACTGGAGCTGGTCCTGGCCGCGCTGGCGATCGGCCCCGGCGACGAGGTGATCGTCCCGGCCAACACCTTCGTCGCCACTGCCGAGGCGGTGGTCACGGTTGGAGCCACCCCGGTGTTCGTCGACGTCGACCCGTCGTCGCTGCTGATCACGGCGGCCGGCATCGCCGCGGCGATCACCCCGGCAACCAAGGCGGTCATGGTCGTCCACCTGTACGGCCAGCTGCCGGACATGGACGCCATCTCCGACGTGGCGGCTGCGGCTGGGATCCACCTGATCGAGGACGCGGCTCAGGCCCATGGCGCCACGTTCCGGGGCGCGCCGGCCGGGAGCTTCGGCATCGCTGCGACGTTCTCGTTCTATCCGGGCAAGAACCTTGGTGCCCTCGGCGACGGTGGGGCGGTCGTGACGAACGACGGTGCCCTGGCCGAGGAGGTGCGAACCCTGGCCAACCACGGGCGGGGCAACCACCTGCTCCACACCCACCGGGGGCGCAACAGCCGCCTCGACGGCATGCAGGCCATGGCCCTCGACATCAAGCTCGACCACCTCGACCGGTGGAACCAGCGCCGGCGGGAGGTCCACGCCCGCTACGTCGAGCAGCTGGGTGACCTGGAGCTGCTCGGGTCGATTCCGGAGAGCAACCCGGTCCATCACCTGGAGGTGCTCCGGGTCGACGACCGGGACGGGCTCCGGGAGGAGCTGACCCGCCACGGGATCCAGACCGGCATCCACTACGCCCTGCCGTGTCATCAGCACCCGGCATTCGCCGAGTTCGATCGGGGCAACCTGCCGGTGGCCGAGGACGCCGCCGGCCGACAGCTGTCGCTGCCGATGCATCCGACCCTGACCGATGACGAGGTCGACTTCGTCTCGGCGACGATTCTGGAGCTGCTGTGACCCTGATCGACGACGCCGGGGAGACCGGCAAGCGGGCCGGCTCGACCCGCCGGAACCGAAAGCGGGGCCGCCGCAACAACGGCGGCCGGAAGCGCCAGGACCGCAACGCCGGCTCGGCAACGCGCCGCACCGGCGGCGACGACTCGGTGGTCGGCAACGACACGGTCATCGAAGACGTCGTCGACGGGACTGCGACGTCTGAGAACGCCCCGACCGACGACACTGCGGCATCGGAGAACACTGCGGCCGAAGACACCGCGACCGATGGCACCGCGGCCGACGAGACAGCGACGTCTGAGAACACGGCGACCGAAGACACGGCGACCGAAGACGCCGCAACCGATGGCACGGCGACAACCGATGAGGACGACGCAGCCGAGGACACGGCGACCGACGAGGCAGCGTCCTCCGACGATGACGCCGCAACCGAGGACGCCGACGACGAGCGGACGGCGAGCGACGACGAAGACGGCAAGACCGAAGACGCCGCGACCGAAGACGCCGCGACCGAGGACGCCGACGACGAGGCTCGGACCGAGCCGGATGCGGCACCGGACGACGGCCCGGCTCCCGAGACGGAACCGACACCGGCGCCGGCGGCCGCCCCGACCGCCGAGGCCACGGGCCCGGGCGCAGACGACCGCGCCCGGGACCGGGCCGAGACCGCTGCCGGCGTCAAGGCCGGCCCCGGGCACGAGGTATGGACCGGGCGCCAGGTCCGGGCGGTGGCCCGCCAGGCGTTGGCTGTCCTGGTCCTGCTCGGACTCGTCGGCTACGGGCTCGGCGCGGCGAGGGGCGGCGGCACCGTGGCCAGAGCCGAGTTCGTGTACACCCTGGACGAGTCGGTGCCGGACAGCTTCCTCCGTGAGGACCGCCGGCTCCTGACCCAGGTCGTCACCTTCCGCAGCGATGCGGTCCTGACCCCGGTGGCCGCCGACTTCGACCTCACCGTCGACGAGCTCCGGTCCCGGATCGACGTCGCCACCCTCGACCTGTCGGAGGTCCTGCGACTCGACGTCGCAGACCCCGATCCGGATCGGGCCCTGGCCCTCAACCGGGCCGTGCTCGATCGGTACCTGCAGGTGATCGCCGAGGCCGAGCCAGCGGGCGATCGCAGCGAGCTTGCGGTGACCCGTCAGGCCATCGCAGACCAGCTGGCCGAGGCGGACGCCGCCCTCGTCGCCCTGGCCCAGGCCCGGGAGGAGCAGGTGGCGCTCGGCCTCGAACAGGCGGCGGTCCAGCGCCAGGTCGATCTGCGGAACGACCGGATCGCTGCGCTCCAGCAGACGATCGATGCCAACCCGCTGCGGGAGGACGAACTGACCCCCGGCCTCAACAACGCGGTGGCCGAGCAGGGTCAGCTCGAGGCCAGGCTGGTCGAGCTGGCGACCGAGCAGGCCCGGCTGGCAACGGTCACGGTCGAGGAGCCGGCCCTGGGGCGTGAGATCGAACGGCTCGAGGCCAGGTTGGCGACCGTCGACGCCGAGTTGGCCGACCGCGAGCTCGGGCCCCTGGTCGCCTCCCCGATCCGTGAGCTCGGGGCGCCGGTCACGATCGAGCGCTCGTTCCATGTCGCCGGCCTCCAGGGCATGGCGGCCGGGCTGCTGCTCGGCGTACCGATCGCTGCCGTCTTCGCCTACCGGGCCCGGCTCCGTCAGCTGTGGTTCGACTGAGCCGGTGACCGCCGAGACCGACACCGTGGGTCGACGATCTCCGAACGACGTGGCCGACCCGGACGCCCGGGACGCCGAGCCGGCGACGCCCGGCCGCGGCCTGCTCGGCGACTCGGCCCGGATCGCCGTGGCCTCGGCGCTCAGCCGGGTCACCGGTCTGTTGCGGATCGTGGTGGCCGCCTCGGTCCTGGGGGCCACCGTGTTCGGCGACCTGTTCGTCGCGGTCAACGTCTTGCCGCTCGTGCTCTACGACGTCTTCGCCGGCTCGGCGATCTCGTCGATCCTGGTCCCACCGTTGGTCCGATTCCTCGACCGCGGCGACCGGGAGCGGGCCCGGCGGTTCACCGCAGATGCCCTTGGCCTGATCGGCCTCGGGATGACCGCCGTTGCCGCCATCGCAGTCCTGGCCCGCCCACTGATCGCTCGGGCCCTGACCGCCGGGGTCGATCCGGCGCTGTCAGCCGATGCCGCCGCGGTCGCCGGCCTGCTGCTGTTGCTGATCCTCCCGCAGCTGGTCCTGTACGCCGCCATCGGCGTCTTCGTCTCGGTTCAGCACGCCCATCGACGATTCCTGGTCCCATCCGCGGCCCCGATCGTCGAGAACCTCGGCCTGCTGGCAACGATCGCCGTCGCCTGGCGGTACTACGGCGGCGGCCTGGAGGTCGACGCCGCCCCGGTCGGCCTGGTCGTGCTGTTGGCGGTCGGCTCCGGGTTGTCCGTGACCGCCCACGCCATCGTCCAGTTCCTCGGGGCCAGACGAGCCCTCGGGTCGGTCCGCCCCGGCTTCGATCGACACAATCGGGACGTGGTGGCGCTGGCCGGACCGGCGAGGGCGTCGTTCGGCTGGTCGACCATCATCGCCGTCCGGCAGTTCGCCCTGGTCGTCGCCGCCGCCTACGCCGGTGCCGGCGGGGTCCAGGCATTCGAGATCGCAACCCTGGCCTACTTCATCCCGCTGGCCCTGATCGGCCGCCCAATCGCATCCGCAGCCCTCCCCCGCCTCGCCGCCACCGGCGACGACGCCGCCCTGCTCGCCGGCTATCGGGCCGCCGCCAGACTGGCGGCCTGGTTGGCGGTGCCGGCCGGGCTCGGCCTGGTTCTGCTCGCTGAGCCGCTGGCCTCGCTGATCGCCACCGGCCGCTTCGACGATCCGACCGCCGTCCGACTCATGACCTATGGGCTGGCCGGGCTCGGGCTCGGCGCGGCCGGCGACGCACTGTTCGAGGTGGCGAGGCAGGCCATGATGGCGGCCGGCGGTGACGACGGTTCGGTGGTCCGCCGCGGCCTGGTCCGATCGACGTGGATCCGGACCATCGTCTCGGCCATCGGTATCCCGGCTGCGGTCGCCCTGGTCGGCGGACCCGCCCTGCTGCTGGCGCTCGGCCTGGTCGTCAGCATCGGCGACGGTGCGGCGCTGCTGACCGCTCATCGGGCGCTGAAACGCCACCCCGGGTGGGCGGGCGATGCGGCGAGGCACGGGTACCGGATCCTGCTGACCGGCGTGGCGGCCATTGCTATCCCGGACGCGATCGCCCGGACCGTTGACATCGCCGGCGGTCCGCTGGCCACCGCAGTCCTCTTCCTCGCCGTCGCCGTGAGCCTCCCGGCGGTCGCCGTTGCGGTCACCGGCCGAGGTCGCCTGCTGATCGAGCTGTTGGCCGCCATCCGGTCCACAGACGGACCGCGCCCGACTTCCACCTCGCTGGCCGGAGGCACGACCTCGTGACCGCAACCGCTTCCCTCACCGGCTCGGTCGACCGACCGGCCGGTCGCCGGACGACCGGCCCCGCCGCCCCGACGCTGCCGTCCTGGCCGGCACCCACGGTGTTCATCTGGCTGTACCTGGCCCTGCTGCCGTTCCTCGCCGGCATTCCCCGGGGCGCCGTCGTCCCGGTCCTGCGGCCGAGCGAGGCGCTCCAGCTGGCGGTCACGGCCGGCCTCGTCGTTGGGGCTGGGGCCGCCATCGCTAGGGGCACCGCCTGGACGCTACGAATCCGCACCGTCGACTGGTGGCTGCTCGCCACCGCGACCACCGCCTCGATCCTGCCGCTGCTGTGGCTGGCCGCCCGGGGTCGGCCGATCGGCCCGGACGAGCTGCTGGCCGCCTTCCCGCTGGTGAAGTACGCACTGCTCTACGTCTCGGTCCGGGCCGCGGTCACCTCGACCGAGGCCGCGCTCCGGTTGGCCCGGGTCGCCGTGTTCGGCGCCCTGGGGCTTGCCGCGGTCGCGGTTGGCCAGGCACTCGGGGTCGGGCCGGTGGTCGAGGTGCTCGGTCGGTTCTATGCCGACGGGGTCGAGGCGATCGACGGTGGTCGGGGGACGGCCACGATCGGCTCGTCGATCGCCACCGGCGCCTACCTGAGCTTCTCGACCGGCATCGCCCTGTCCCTGGGGTGGGCCACCGGCCACCGCCGATGGTTCCCGGTCGCCGCAGCGTTGGCGGTCGGGGCGCTGGCCAGCGGTCAGGCCGGCACCGTGGTCGCCCTGGCGGTCGTCACCGTGACGGTTGCCGTCCTCAACGGTCGGTCGGCCGCACTGGTTCGAGGCGGCCTGCCGGCGGCGCTGGTGGCCGGGGTCGTCCTGTGGCCGGTGGTGACGGCCCGGCTTGCAGACATCGACGCCGGCTCCGGCCTGCCGTCCAGCTGGCTGATCCGGTGGAACAACCTCTCCGAGCTGTACCTCCCCTCGCTCCGGGACGGGGGCTGGCTCCTCGGGGTCAGTCCGGACGCCATCGTCAACCCGCCGGACGTCTGGCGGGAGGTCGTCTACCTGGAGAGCGGGTACCTGTGGCTGCTCTGGGTCGGCGGGATCCCGCTGCTGGTCGCCGCCGTCGGTCTGCTGATCTCGGCCTGGCGGACGCTTGGGACCGTGGCCTCACCGGTGGCTATCGCCGCCCGGGCTGCGGTGGCGATGATGCTGCTGCTCAGCGTGATCGACCCCCACCTGTCGCTCCGGGGCGGCGCCGATCTGTTCTTCGTGCTGGTCGCACTGGGCCTGGCAGACACGCCGCTGGTGACCACCGGCCCGGGGACGGCTGGCCGATGGCGGGAGCTGACCGGGGTCGGACGTCGTCGGCTGGCGGCAGCCACCGGCGGCCGGATCGTGCTGCGGGAGGCGGCCATCGAATCCGACGGACCCGACGCGGGTTCGGACGAGACGGTCGAGGCCAGGCTTCGGCTTGCGGCTCGCGTCGACGATCGGGATGCGGCGGCCGCCACCCTGGTCTTCCGCCGGGTCGGGGCCGATCTGATCGCGGAGACCGACGGGCCGGACCCCACCGACCCGCCGGGGGCCCGGCACCTCGTGTGGCGTGGCGTGGCGCTGGTGGCCGGATCGCTGCGACTCGCCCGGCTGCGGCTCCCCGACGGCAACGGCGGATCGATCGTGATGGATCGAGCCGAACTCAAGGCGGCGGCCAGATTGGCCGAACGACTGGAGATCGAACGCTCGACCGTGAACCGACCGCGCCATCGCGCCCCATCGGCCGAGGGCCCCGAGCCCGGGGTCGGCCCCGCGTCCACGGATGCGCCAGCCACGGGCACCGCGCTCCGGTTGGAGGTCGGTCACCGGATTCCGGCCTGGAAACGAGCAGCCGACGTGTCGATCGGCGTCGTGGCACTGATCGCCACCGCACCGCTGGTGGCCCTGGCCGCACTGCTGGTTCGTCGGTCGAGCCCGGGACCGGTGCTGTTCCGCCAGATCCGGATCGGCTCGGGCGGGCTGCCGTTCCAGATCCACAAGTTCCGGACGATGTATGTCGACAACGACGACGCCGCCCACCGGGAGCAGAATCGCCTGGAGATCCTGGAGGCTGCGGACGCGGTCAAGGACGAGGACGACCCCCGGGTGACCGCGGTCGGCCGGCTGCTACGGCGGACCTCGCTCGACGAGCTGCCCCAGCTCGGGAACGTCCTCCGGGGCGAGATGTCGCTTGTCGGGCCCCGGCCGTCTCTGCTGTGGGAGACCGAGCTGTTCCGCCCGGCCGCCCGCCGTCGCCTGACCACCCGGCCCGGCATCACCGGGCTGTGGCAGACCGCAGGACGAGCGGACGTGTCGATGGCCGAGATGCTCGAGCTGGATCTGGACTACGTCGACCGCCGAAGCCCGGCCACCGATCTGCGGTGCCTGGCCAAGACCGCCGGCTCGGTGCTGGCCGGGGAGGGTGCGAAGTGACCACCGCACTGATCGCGACGATCGGGGGCCACATCTCCGAGCTGGTGGAGTTGGCCGAGCGGATGCCTGACGACGGTGACCGGGTCTGGGTCACCTCCGACAGCGCCCAGACCCGGGACCTGATGGAACTGCAGCGCCGGGCCGGGCATCCGGTTGAGATCGTGCCGTTCATCGGCGAGCGCGACTACCGAGGGATCCTCCGGGCCGTGCCCAACGCCTGGTCGCTCTACCGCAGACACGACGTCACCAAGGTGGTCTCGACCGGTTCGGCCATCGCCCTGGCCTATCTGCCGCTGGCCGCGGCCCGTGGCATCGAGACGCACTACATCGAGAGCTCGACCCGGGTCGAGTCCTGCTCGGCCACCGGGCGGGTGCTGGCCCGGACGCCGGGGGTCCGCTGCTGGTGGCAGTTCGAAGATGCGCCGCCGGGGTTCTCCCCGACCGGCGGCGTCTACGACCGCTTCACCACCCTGGACCGACCGACCGAACCGCCGATCCGGCGGGTCGTGGTGACCGTCGGTACCACCGATCGGGACTTCAGACGGCTGCTGGACCGGTTGACAACGATCCTGCCCGAGGGGGCCGAGGTCCTGTGGCAGACCGGCCACACCGATGTCACCGGTCTCGACATCGATTCCCGGGCCATGGTTCCCGAGGCCGAGCTGATCCAGGCCGTGCACGCAGCGGACGTGGTGATCAGCCACGCCGGCGCCGGCTCCCTGGCCATGGCGCTGCGAGCGGGCAAGGTCCCGGTCTTCGTCCCACGCCGGGCCGCCCACGACGAACAGATCGATGACCATCAGGACGAGTTGGCCCGGTGGGCCGACAGCGCCGGGCTGGCGGTGATGGCCGAGGCCGATGAGGTCAGTGCGACCCATCTCCGGCTCGCCGCCGGCCGGCAAGCGACAACGAAACCAGTAGGAGAGTTGGTGTTGACATGACCGAGAGCCTCTTCCAGAGCGAGTCGTGGCGGCAGGCGGTCGAGCAGAGCTTCGACGTGAAGATCCTCGAGTATGCGCCGGTGACCGAACCGGAGGGTGTCGGCTACTACGCCGTCCTGTCCGACCTCCGGGGCGACCGGGTGGTGTCGACCCCGTTCAGCGACGTGTGCGACCCGGTGCTCCACACCGCCGAGGGGTGGCGTGAGTTCGCAGACCATCTTCGGTCCTTCGACCTGCCGGTGACGATCCGACCGTTCGAGCATGCCAACGCCCTGGCCGACGACCGGTTCGAGCATCGTCGAGAGCTCCTGTGGCACGGGGTCGACCTGACCGCCGGTGGCGACGCGATCTGGGACGGCCTGAAGTCGAAGATGCGGACCGCCATCCGGCGGGCCCCGAAGCAGGGGATCACGTTCCGGTTCTCGTCGGCCATGGCCGACGTCGAGACGTTCCATGCCATGCACGTCCGGCTCCGGAAGTCGAAGTACCGGATGCTGGCCCAGCCGTTGTCGTTCTTCGCCGCCCTGAACGACCGGTTCGGCGATCGCATGGCGGTCCTGCTGGCCGAGGACGCAGATGGCGACCCGGTGGCGGCCATGGTCTTCTTCGCCTGGGACGGCATCTGGTACTACAAGTTCAGCGCCTCCTACGAGCGCAGCTACCGGCCGAACTCGGCCATGCTGATGGCGGCGTGCCGGGAGGGGGCAGATCGGGGGCTGTCGCTGATGGACATGGGCCGAAGCGACAAGGACCAGCCAGGCCTGATCGACTTCAAGCGGACCTTCGCCAGCGAGGAACGGGAGCTGGCGACCCTGCACTGGGCGCCCGAGGACCACGACGACCAGGCCGGGGCCGAGGCATCCCGGACCCTCGGGGCGATGACCGCGCTGCTGACCGACCCCTCGGTCCCGGACGAGGTCACCGCAGACAGCGGCGCCCTGCTCTACAAGTTCTTCGGCTGACCCGGACCGCTCAGGGCCGGTACTGCTCCCAGGTCCGGGTCTCGAGGTGGCCCATGACCTCGCCAAGGTAGGTCTCGGCCGACGGGTCACGCCACTGACCGGAGAACCACGCCCCGACACAACCGGCCTCGTCCCCCGGCTGGTAGCCCCCGATGCCGGAGTCCTCCAGCCACACGAACGAACCCTCGTAGCAGGCCCGGAGCCAGGCCATGGCGTAGTCGACCCCGAACGCGGTCGACTGGGTGGAGGCCGGGTAGGTGCCCTCGTGGACCGAACCCTTGACCTGGAGCAGGCCGTAGCTCTGTGAACAGGGGGCGGTGAGGCCGATCGAGTCACACAGGCCGGCGTCCTCGGTGACATCGCCGGCGGTCGACATCAACCACGAGCTCTCGGTGACCGCCCGAGCCCGGGTCAGGTCCTCGTCGAATCCCCACTTGCATGCCCCCCAGCGGAGGATCTGCTCGGTGGTGCCGGTGAAGTCGCCGTCGATGCGGGGAGCGAAGGCGTCGTTCCACACCGGGTCGGCGCCGTCGATGTCGACGGTCAGGTCGACCGTGGTCCCGTTCGGCCCGGCGTTGGCCGGGCGGTTCTCCTCCGATGCGTCGACCAGGACCCGCTGAGTGCAAGTCTGGCCGTCCGGCAGGGCACTGCCGGGGGCCAGCGTCTCGAACCGGAAGGTCGGTTCCGGACGACGGGTCGTCGTTGTCGGGGCCGCCGTCGTCGTTGTCTCGGCCGGCTCGGTGTCATCGCTCGGCGCTGCGTCGTCCGGGGTCTCGACCGACAGCGGTGGGGCCGACTGCGCGGTGGTGTCCGTCCCGTCCTGGCCGCCGGTTTGGTCTTGGTCGGCACCGGAGGCGTCGTCTGGGGCCACCGCCGGCAACGACGACGCGCCGACCTCGGTCTGGTCGGCCGCCCCGTCATCGGCTCCGGCGGTGCAGGCCGTCGCCAGCAGAGCCAGGATCACCACGACGGCGATGTGGCGGGGGCCATGGGACCGGTCGGATACGTTCATCGCCCCCCTGTCGGCCGGGTCGGTCGGTTGCTGAGCGCGGACCGGAGCCGGTGGCCGGGCACCGCTACGATGGCCGCCGTGGTGACGGAACCGAGCACGGGCCGATGGTAGGCCCGCCGGCGATCGGTGTGGTCCTCGGTGGCGGCGGCATCGCCGGGTACGCCTTCCACGCTGCGGTGCTCGCCGCACTGGAGGACCGGACCGGGTTCGACCCACGGACGGCTTCGGTCGTGGTCGGCACCTCGGCCGGGTCGATCGCCGGAGCCGTCATCCGGGGCGACGTGCCGGCCGCCGCCCTGCGGGAGCGGCTGGCCTCCATCCACGACAATCCCCGAGAGTTGGCCGACCTTCGGTTGTTGGCCGGTCGCTCACCACGGGCCATTCCCCGGTTCTGGGCCGGTCCGAGCTCGCCGGGTCTGGCGGTCAGGGAGCTGCGCCAGGGCCGAAACCTCCGGCTGACCAAGCTGGTCGGCGGTCTGCTCCCCCAGGGCCGCCTGACCCTGGGGCCGATTCGGGAACCGCTGGAGCGGCTCCACCGGGATCGGTGGCCGGACCGGCAACTCTGGGTCCCGGCAACCGACCTGGCAACCGGGCACCGGGTCGTGTTCGGACGGGACGAGTACCCGACCGTGGCCGACGCGGTGACGGCCAGCTGTGCCCTCCCCGGATTCTTCGCCCCGGCCCGCGTCGGCGAGCGGACCTACATCGACGGTGGCCTGGCCTCACCGTTCAACGCCGACCTGCTCGTCGGCCACATGACCCCGGACGAGCGGCCGCTCGACCTGGTGATCGTGATCGCCCCGCTGTCGATCGACGAGCTCCGCCGGGGCCAACCGATGGCGTCAGCGGTCCGGTCGCTCCCCCGCCGCCGGCTCCACGGTGAGGTCAGACGGCTGGGTGACGCCGGCGCCCAGACCATGGTGATCCAGCCCGGCAGGGCGGTGGCCCGGGCGATGGGGCTCAACCCGATGGATCCCAACCGGGTCCGGGCCATCATGGCCAGGGCCGAGGAGTTGGTCGATCGGCAGCTGGTGGTGACAGACGAGGCGGTGCGGAACGTGCTTGAGGAGGCGGCACGAACGCTGCCGTCACCGGCAGACGTCGCCTACCCTCGGCCGCTCGACCGGGTCTGAGCCTTCACCTGCCTCACGGTCGCTCGATGACGATCGACCCGAACCCGACGTTCAGGTCGAGCGCCAGGTCGGGATCGCTCTCGGTCTGGGTGATCCGGTTGTTGATCCCGTCGTCTGTCCGGTCGAACAGCTGGATCTCGCCGACGCTGGTCCGGGCCTCGATGTCGACCGGCAGGTCGTCTGGGACGACGACCCGGATCTCGCCGAAGTCCAGCTCGACATCGATCGTCTCCGGCCCGTCAGACCCGTCGAACATCTCGGCGTCGAGCTCGGTCAGGTCGATCACGACCTCCCCGGCGTCCTCGTCGACGGTGGCCGGCAGATCCTCGATCCCGGCCGGGGTGAAGGCCACGGTCGCCCCGCCGTCGAAGTCGATGTCGACGAACAGCAGGATGGCGATGATCAGACCGACGAGGCTGGCGATC
>JBCCFN010000050.1:0-21418 GCA_039029715.1 Actinomycetota bacterium
CCGTTCTTGAGCGGCCCGACCCCGAGGCCCTGGTCGACAACGGTCTTCGCGTTGCGGGAGGCGACGTCCCGGGGCACCAGGTTGCCGAACGAGGGATACTTCTCCTCCAGGTAGTAGTAGCGGTCCGCCTCTGGAATCTGGTCGGCCCGTCGGTTCTCGTCCGGGTCCCTCGGGACCCAGATCCGACCGTCGTTCCGGAGCGACTCCGACATCAGCGTCAGCTTGGACTGGAACTCGTCCGAGGCCGGGATGCAGGTCGGGTGGATCTGGGTGAAGCACGGGTTGGCGAAGAAGGCGCCCTTGCGGTGGGCCCGCCAGGCTGCGGTGACGTTGGATGCCATGGCGTTGGTCGACAGGTAGAAGACATTGCCGTAGCCGCCGGTGGCCAACACCACGGCATGGCCGGCGTGGGAGGTGATCTCGCCGGTGGTCAGGTTCCGGCAGACGATGCCCTTGGCCTCGCCGTCCTTCATCACCAGGTCCAGCATCTCCATCCGGGTGTGGAGCTTGACCTTGCCGTCAGACACCTGGCGCATCATCTGCTGATATGCGCCGAGGAGCAGCTGCTGGCCGGTCTGGCCCCTGGCATAGAAGGTCCGCGACACCTGGGCCCCACCGAAGGACCGGTTGTCGAGCAGGCCGCCGTACTCCCTGGCGAACGGGACGCCCTGGGCCGCCATCTGGTCGATGATGTCGACCGAGACCTGGGCCAGCCGGTGGACGTTGGCCTCCCGGGACCGGAAGTCGCCACCCTTGACCGTGTCGTAGAACAGGCGGTGGATGCTGTCGCCGTCGTTGCGGTAGTTCTTGGCCGCATTGATGCCGCCCTGGGCCGCGATCGAGTGGGCCCGCCGTGGCGAGTCGTGGAAGGTGAAGACCTCGACGTTGTAGCCGAGCTCCCCCAGGGTGGCGGCAGCCGAGGCACCGGCAAGGCCGCTCCCAACCACCAGCACGGTGAACTTCCGCTTGTTTGCCGGGTTGACCAGCTTGATGTCGAATTTGTGGTTGTCCCACTTGTCGGCCATCGGGCCGTTCGGGACTTTCGAATTCAGTGCGGGAGAGGAATCCATTGGCATCGGCTGACTCCAGGCGGTCGGTTGGTTGGCGCTACGAGACCGGGCCGAGCAGGCTCGGATCGTATTCGATCAGCCCGGTCAGGACGGCGACCGGGAAACTGACGTTCCCAACCAGGATTAGCACTGCAAGCCCGGTGGCGAGCAACCGGCGCAAACTGTTGTACTGCGGGTTGTTGACGCCGAGGCTCTGGAACATCGAATACACCCCGTGATAGATGTGCACCGACAGCAGCACGTTGGCCACGATGTAGATCATGGCGATGCCGGGGTTCGAGAAGCTGTTGACCACGTTGGCCTGGACCTCGCCGTACTCCCACTCGGTGTTTGGGATCCAGCCCCAGGTCAGATCGGCCAGGTGGAAGATCAGGTAGGCCAGGACGATCACGCCGGTGTAGCGCATGCTCCGGGATGCGAAATTTGCGGCCAGCCAGTCCCGCTTCGACTGGTAGCTGTAGTTGCTCTGTTGGTTGATGCGGGTGAGGCTGTATGCGGCGTGGATGTGGGCGCCGAAGGCCCCGATGAGACCGACGCGCAGGATCCAGAGGAACAGTCCGTGGGGGAACAACGGGACCAGCAGCTCCCTCAGGAATTCGGCGTAGACGTCTGCGTCGTAGATCATCTCGCCGTTGTGCTCGACCACCCCGATGTAGAGCTTCAGGTTCCCGGCCATGTGGGCCAGGACGAAGCCGAGGAGCATGATGCCGGTGACCGCCATCACCCACTTCTTGCCGATCGCCGTGTGGTAGAGGTTCAGCGGGAACGGCAGCTTCCGGCGGTTCGGCCGAATCGGGCGAGCGGCGCTGTTCGTGCCGGACGGTCTGGCAGCAGTGGGTGCGGCCATGGATGAACCTCCGAGTCGAGTGTCTCATTGGGCTCCGGAACCGAGGTTGGGCGGTCCGGAACGGTTCCATCCGGCCCGAACCGGCAGCTCAGACAGCCCGGCGGGCAGCACGAAACCCGGCCTGACCATACCCTCGTTCCAGAGGCTCGACCCAACTGTGACGCTTTTTCGTCATCCCCGACCCAGGGCCTCTGAGGACGGGATCACCACCGACCGGTAGCGGTTGCTCACCGCCAGTTCCCCGCACTGCAGATCCAGGTCGATGCTGAGCTGCTGGGGGCGCTCGGGGACCGTGAATCGCAGGTCGCCGACCCACTGGCAGCGGTCGGCCGGCAGGTCACCTTCCCACACGGTCGGCCGTTCCCAGCCGTCGCCCCGGACCCTGGCCGTGACCCGGGCCCCGGCCAGGGGATCGCGGAGGTCGCTGACCACGTGGACCGGGAGCCGGATGTCTTCCCCGGGAACGAGCACCGCCGGTGGCGGTTCCGCCACCACGATCACCGGTCGGCAGGCGTCGACCAGTATGTCGTATGCCGGTTTCGGGCTCCGGTCGGCGGTCAGGACCCCGAACCCACCGGCCGCGTCCACATCGGCGAGCGCAGTGACCAGGAACCCGCCGGCCGGTCGATACTTGAGCTTGCGAATGGCCTCGATGTGGGTCCGAAGCACATCGCCCTGGTAGGCCCGGGTGGCGGCAGCCCAGGCCCGACCGTCGCCGTAGGCCGAGTGCGGGAGGTACCGATCGAACGAACCGATCGACGCCCCCGGCCAGGTCGGGGCCGGATCCTCCCCGTCCGGTCGATCGATCGAGTCGACCGCGGACTGGGAGCCGATCCCGCCGGGGAAGACGGCAAGTCGGGGCCAGCGTCTGAGTACCGCCGGTAACTGTTCGGCCAGCCCGGCGGACCAGCCGAGCCACAGGTGGGCGTCGGTCCCGGCCGGGTCCGCCGGTCCCGGTGGGCCACCGGACCGGGTGACGATCGGCCGGGTCGTGTCGGCGTTTCGAAGCTCCCTGGCCACCACCCGGTCGAACACCGAGCGGTTCCACCCGGGCGCCAGGTCCCGGCCGATCCGGGTCCCGCTGGCCAGTCCCCGGCGGGCGATCGTCCCCGGCCCATCCTCCGGTGCGCCGACGGTGACCGCCCCCGGTCCCATACGGCCCCGTCCGCACCACAGCCCGACCGAGGGGTGGTGTCCGAGGTGGTCGACCGCCTCCCGGATCATGGTCCGAGTGGCCGAGCGGACCTTCGACGAGTACCGGCCGACCAGTGGCAGGTCCTGCCAGACCAGGACGCCGAGCCGGTCGGCCTCGTCGTAGAGCTCGGTTCGACCGATGTGGCCGTGGAGCCGGACCAGGTCGAGGCCGGCGTCCCGAACCGCCCGGATGTCCCGGGCCAGGTCGGCGGCCGAGACCCGGTCGAGGAACCGGTCCGCCGGACCGGCGACGATGCCCTTGGCGAACAGCTTGGTGCCGTTCACCCGCCAGATGAAGTCGTCGACGGTCACCCGGCGGAGACCGGTCCGCCACGATCGCCGATCGCTGACCGCCCCATCGGCCGAGCGGACCACCACCGACACGTCGTAGCGGGGTTGCTCACCGAGGGCGGCCGGCCACCACAACCGGGGCCCGTCGATCGGGACGGTCCACTCGATCCGGTTCTCGCCAGACGCCAGGCTGTGATCTTCCGACCCGCCGCCGGCCCCGCCGTCGGGGCCGACCACCGAGGTGTCGATCCGGACCTCGGCCCCCTCCTCGACGTCCAGGACGAGGCGGAGCTGGAGGGTGGCCCGTTCCGGCTCGGCGGACGTGCACAGCAGACGGCCATGACGAATGGCGATCGGACCGGTCCGTTCGATCTGGACCGGTCGCCAGATCCCGCCAGGATTGCCGGTGGGGGCCAGGTGGCCGGCCTGGATGGACCCGGTCAGCGATGATCGCGGCAGGTCGGGGTCCGGGGTCCGGCACGAGACCTCGACTGCGAGCAGGTGGTCCTGTTCGGCCCGGAGGGCGTCGGTTACCTCGAACCGCTGCGGTGCGAAATATGACGTGGTGTCACCGACGTAGCGGCCGTCCAGCCAGATCTCGGCGCCGCTGAGCACCCCGTCGAACCGGAGCCACAGCCGGTCGTCACCATCCGGCGGACGATGCTCGAACCGTCGCCGGTACAGGAGCGGACCGTCGTGGTCGGCGAAGGCCGGGTTCTCACCCCAGTGGCCGGGTACGGGGACCGTCTCCCAGTGTCGATCGTCGAGGTCGGCGTCGGCCCCGACCCGCTGCAGGTCCAGGTCGAGCGGGTGGGCCCGCCACGAGCCGCACAGATCGCCCTGCTCGGCGGGTTTGGGCCGTTGCTCCACCGGCCCAACCCTATAGCGACGGCCGGCCCCAGACCCCGGCGAGCCGCCGGCGGACGGTTCACCCGTCGTTCACGGGGCGATTGATCTTTTCCCGGTGCCGCCATCTAGGGTCAAAGGGTGGACAACCGCCCTGAAACCATCGGAGCCCTTCGCCAGTCCGGCTGGACCTCACGGTCCGTCAAGGACGAGATGCGATCGAACGCGGTCGAGCGTATTCGGTCCGGTGAGGCCCTCTTCCCCGGCGTTCTCGGCTACGAGGACACCGTCCTGCCCCAGCTGGAGCATGCGGTCCTGGCCGGCCATGACGTGATCTTCCTCGGTGAGCGCGGTCAGGCCAAGACCCGCATGATCCGGGCCCTGACCGGTCTGCTCGACGAGTACATGCCGATCGTTGCCGGTTCCGAGATCAACGACGACCCGTTCAACCCGATCTCCCGCTACGCCCAGGACCTGGTGGCCGAGCACGGCGACGACACCCGGGTCGAGTGGGTCCACCGGGACCAGCGGTTCGGGGAGAAGCTGGCAACGCCGGACACCTCGATCGCCGACCTGATCGGCGAGGTCGACCCGATCAAGGTCGCCGAGGGCCGCTACCTGTCAGACGAACTGACCCTCCACTACGGCCTGGTCCCCCGGACCAACCGGGGCGTGTTCGCCATCAACGAGCTCCCGGACCTGGCCGAGCGGATCCAGGTCGGCCTGCTCAACGTGCTCGAGGAGCGTGACGTCCAGATCAGGGGCTACAAGATCCGGTTGCCGCTCGACGTGTTGCTCGTCGCCTCGGCCAACCCCGAGGACTACACGAACCGCGGCCGGATGATCACCCCGCTCAAGGACCGGTTCGGGGCCCAGATCCGGACCCACTACCCGCTGGAGATCACCACCGAGGTGGACATCGCCCGCCAGGAGGCCAACCTCCCCGGCGAGGACATGGCCGTTGTCGTGCCGGACTTCATGGAGGAGCTGATCGCCACCTTCACCCACCTGGCTCGGGAGAGCCCGCAGATCAACCAGCGGTCCGGTGTCTCTGTCCGGTTGACCGTGGCCAACCTGGAGACCCTGGTGGCGGCGGCCACCAGGCGAGCCCTCCGGCTCGGCGAGTCCGAGGTCGTGCCCCGGGTCAGTGACCTGGACGCACTGATCGCCTCGACCTCGGGGAAGATCGAGGTCGAATCGCTCGAGGAGGGGCGGGACCACGAGGTCATCGACCACCTGCTCCGCAGCGCCGTGCTCTCGGTGTTCAAGGCTCGGCTCTCTGGAGAGGGGGTCCGCCAGGTGGTCGACGCCTTCGACGAGGACCTGACGGTCAGCGCCGGCGACGATCTGCCGATCTCGGCCTACGCCGATCTGCTGTCCGCCACCCCGGCCATGGCCGCCCCGGTGGCCGAGCTGGTCGGTGACGCCGATTCCGACGCCGTTCGGGCCTCGGCCATCGAGCTGTTGCTCGAGGGGCTCCATCTCTCGAAGCGGCTCAACAAGGACGCCGTCGGCGGACGAGCCAGCTATCGCGCCCGGGCCTGAACCCGGGCCTGACGGAACCGGGGGGAGTTCCGAATGGCCAGCACTGACAACCATCCGTTCTTCGACCATCCCGGCCCGCTGCCTCTGGCCCACCAGGGCGGCGGGGCCGAGGGGGTCGAGAACAGCACGGCTGCGTTCGCCAACGCAGCGGAGCTGGGGTACCGGTACCTGGACATCGACCTCCAGGCCACCGCAGACGAGGTCCTCGTGGCCCACCACGACGACTCGCTGGAGCGGCTGACCGGCCTGCCTGGTGCGGTCGCCGACTACACCTGGCAAGAGTTGTCAGCGGCCCGGCTGCCGAACGGCGAGCCGCTGGCCCGGTTCGAGGAGCTGCTGGAGGCTCACCCGGACGCCCGGTGGAACATCGAGGTCAAGAACGAGGCGGCGAGCGGACCGACCGTCGACCTGGTCCGGGCCCGGGGCCTCGCCGACCGGGTCTGCCTCAACACCTTCTCCGACCTCCGGTTGTGGCGGATCCGCCGCTCGGCCCGCCGGATCCGGCCCGCATACTCCACCCCGCTGATCGCCACCTTCTGGCTGAAGTTCACATCGTATGTCCCGCTGCCCTATGTCGGTCGGGCCGACGCCACCCAGGCCCCGGTCCGTGACCGCAACATCCCGATCCTGGACCGCCGCTACGTCGAGCGGGCCAAGCGGGCCGGGCTGGTGGTGATCGTCTGGACCATCGACGAGACGGCGGAGATGCACCGCCTCCTCGACCTCGGCGTCGACGGCATCCTGACCGACGCCCCGACCGTCCTCCGCTCGGTTCTGGAGGAACGGGGCACCTGGGCCTAGCCGACGCCGCTCAGCCGGCGCCGCTCAGCCGGGGATGAGGCGGTCGCCGAGGCGGATGGTCCCGCCGGTGGTGATGGTGGCACCGACGCCGAGGAACGACTCGTGGTCCCGGTTGATCGTCTTGAGGACGTCGAGGTCTCGTTCCAGCGCCGGCTCGTCATCGATGGCCGGTTGTGGCCGGGTGGTCATGATGCATCGATCGATCCGCTTCATGATGTGGAGGGTCGCCTCCCCGAGCCGGACGTCGGACTCGACGAGCTCGTCCTCGCCGGTGCCGTCGAGAGTGACGTTGATCCGGAACCGTCTGGGGTCCCAGTCGCGGTAGGTCCCGGCGCAGACCAGGGAGATCGGCGACACGGTCGAGTCGTGGAACGAGCCGGTCCGGCCGGTCCACTGGTACCACGTGCCGGTCTCGGTCTCATCGGCCTGGGTCTCGAAGGTGCCGGCCCCGTCCTCGGTCGCCTCGACCAGCCGGACCTCCCGGCCGAGCCAAGCCGACAGCGCGGCGTCGTCCGCCGCCTCGGCCCCGTCCGGCAGGGTGACGACCACCTGGCCGTCGACGACCCTGGCCGCCCCGTAGAGCAACTCCGGCTGCTTCCTGGCGGTGAGATGGAGACCGCTCTCGGCGTCGACCAGGGCCCAGCCCCGGTCCCCTTCGATGCCGTTCGGGCCGACCATGGCCTCGGTCAGCGTCTCACCCTGCATCGATTTCACCGGATAGCGCCGGATCGCCGTCACCTGCATGGGCCGTACGCTAACAGCCGCCCGGCCCGGCGGCCGATCGGTTTGCTTGCCCCGTGGTCAGCGCAGCAGGTCGAGGACCGGCTCGACGAACCGGGGTCTGGCCACCAGGAAGCCACGGACCACCGGGTAGTCCTTGTTGTAGCGGATCGGGCCCTGCTCCAGATCGCAGACCTCCAGCCCGGCCGCCACCGCCACCGCCTCCGGGGCACAGGCGTCCCACTCGTAGAGGCCGCTGGGGTGGATGTAGACGTCGGCTTCGCCCCGGACCACGGCCATGGCCTTGACCCCGGCCGACCCGGCGATGAGGGCGGAGCCACCGAGGGTCTCGGCGATCGCCATGCCCCAGCGGGCCTGGGCCCGGCTGGCGATGACGACCGGCGCGGTCCGGCCGGGATCCTCGGCCGGTTCGTCGTCGGTGGCGAACACCTCGTCGGTGTCCGGTAGCGACACTGCGCCGGCCACCGGGGTGCCGTTGCGAACCAGTGCGACGTGGACCGCATAATCCGGGCTGTGGCCGGAGGAGTAGTCGTTGGATCCGTCGAGCGGATCGACGATCCAGGTCCGCTCCGCAGACAGCCGGTCCCTTGTGTCCCGCCCCTCCTCGGACAGCACGGCGTCATCGGGTCTGGCCTCGGCCAGACGATCCATCAGGAGCCGATGGGCCTCCAGGTCACCGCGGTCACCGAGCTCCCATGGGGACCAGTCGGTCAGCACCGCCCGGTTCCGGAGCGCAACCAGGGCGTGGCCGGCCTCGGTCGCCAACGCGGCCGCCAGCCGATGGTCGTCGAGCGCGGCGAGGTCGGTGAGCGGCGACCGCCCGGGTTCGGAGGGTGTCACGTCCAGGCGCTCAATAGCTCTTCGGGAGGCCGAGGACCTTGTTCGAGACGAAGTTCAGCACCATCTCCTGGCTGACCGGAGCAATCTTCATCAGCCGAGCCTCCCGCCAGTAGCGCTCGACGTCGTACTCCTTGGCGTAGCCGAACCCGCCATGGGTCTGCATCGCCCGATCGGCACACTCGAAGCCGGCGTCGGCGGCCAGGTACTTGGCCAGGTTCGCCTCCTCGCCACAGGGCAGGCCCTGGTCGTAGCGCCACGACGCCAGCCGGATGATCTGCTCGGCGGCCCGGAGTCTGGCGTGGCTGTCGGCCAGCGGGAACGCCAAGCCCTGGTTCTGGCCGATCGGTCGGCCGAAGATCTGCCGCTGGCGGGCGTAGTCAGTGGCCCGGGCCAGGGCGGCCCGGCCGATGCCGAGGGCCTCGGCGGCGATCAGGATCCGCTCCGGGTTGAGCCCGTCCAGGATGTAGCGGAACCCCTCGCCCTCCTCGCCGACCCGGCGGGAGACCGGGACCCGCAGGCCGTCGTAGCGAACCTCGCACGACACCACGGCGTTCCGTCCGGTCTTCGGGATCGGGGTGATGTCGACCGCCGGATCCTGCAGGTCGACGAGCAGCAGCGTCATCCCCTGGGTCGGTCCGTCGCAGTCCTCCTTGGGCGTGGTCCGGACCAGCAGCAGGCAGACGTCGCAGTACGGGGCCTTGGTCGTCCAGACCTTGGCCCCGGTCACCACGTACTCGTCCCCATCGCGGACCGCCCGGGTGGTGATCGAGGTGGTGTCCGTACCGGCGTCCGGCTCGGTGACCCCGAACGCGGCATGGAGCGAGCCGTCAGCCACCCCGGGCAGGATCTCGTTGGCCAGGGCCGCGGTGCCGTACTTGCGCACCGGCTCCATGCCGAAGATCGACAGGTGGATGGCCGAGCAGCCGTTCATGGCGGCGCCGCTCGCCGCCACCTCCTCCAGCACGATCGAGGCTTCGGTGATGCCCTGGCCGCCGCCCCCGAACTCCTCGGGGATGGCGATCCCGACCCAACCACCGTCCGCCATGTCCCGGTAGAAGTCCCAGGGGAACTCGTGCTCCTCGTCGCACCGTCGCCAGTAGGCGTCCGGGTACTTGGCACAGACCCGCCGGACCCCGTCCCGTATCGCCTCGTGATCCTCGTCCGGGGTGAACTCCACCGTTCGACGCTACCAGAGGGCGCGGTGGCCGGCCCAAGGGGCGCTCCCTCCCGTGCCGGGGGCCGGGGCTCGGCCCCCGGGCCGCCAATTAGGCTGGCCGGGTGATGACCCCCGGTCCCAGCCGCCCCTGGTGGCGTCACCCGCTGGCGGCGCCGGCGGTCATCGGCGCCGTGGCCTACGGCGGGATGGTGGTGGCCGATCGGGTGACCGGGACGCTGCGGGCCGGGACCACGCCGACCACGATCGGGCAGTACCTCCTCGGGGTGATCGCCTACGGGATGGTGGCGTTGACCGTGCTCCGTCGGCCGGACCTGCCGGCCGGGCTCCGGTCGGTACTGTGGCTGGCGCCGATCGGGTACCGGTTTGCGCTGCTTGCCACCGAGCCGACCCTGAGCGACGACGTCTACCGCTACCTGTGGGACGGGCACCTGCTGTCCCAGGGCGTCAACCCGTACCGCCACGCCATCGCCGCCCAGGAGGTCGACGGGTTCACGATCGCCGCCAGGGATCTGGCCAACAATCCGGATCTGGCCTCGCCCTACCTCCCGACCGCCCAGCTGCTGTTCCTGGTGTTGGCGGTGGTGGCCCCGTCGGTGCCGCTGGCGGTGCAGGCGGTGATGGTCGCATCCGACCTCGCCGCCGCCGCGGTACTCCAGCGCCTGCTCGGCCGGGCTGGGCTGCCGCCGGCCCGGGTCGCCCTGTTCCTGTGGCATCCGCTCACCGTGGTCGAGACCGCCCACGGCGCCCACTTCGACGCCCTCCTGACCGCCCTGACGCTGTTCGCCTTCCTCTCGGTCCTGCCCGGGGGTGGACCGCCGGGAGACGGACCGCCGGAGAAGGTGCCGCCGGGGGACGCACCGGGCGGCGACGGGCCGACTCGGCTGCTCGACCGGGCCCGATCCCCGTTGGCCCTGGCGCTTGCCACCCTGACCAGGCCGGTGCCGGCGCTGCTTGCCCCGGTGCTGTTCTGGCGGTGGACCTGGCACCAGCGCCTCGGGTTCGGCGTCCTGTTGATTGTCGCCGTCCTCCCGTTCAGGATCGGGGCCGGGAGCTGGGGGTTGTTCGGCCCGCCGACCGGGACCGGGGTGTTCGGCTCGGCCCGGGTGTACAGCGCCGAGTTCCGGTTCAATGCGGTCGTTGCCGAACGGGTCGAGCGTTGGCTCATCGACCTGTTCGGGACCGGGGACGCGTTCACCCCGGTGGTGAGTGCGTTCCTCGCCGTGGTGTTGCTCGGCGTCCTGGCCGCCGCCCGGCCCCGTCGCTCCCGCCCCGGCGATGATACGGCGATCGGGTTCCGGCGGACCCTGCGGCTGGCCTCGGTGCCGCTCGCCGCCTACGCTGTCTTGACCCCGGTCCTCCATCCCTGGTACCTGGTGTTGCCGGTGGCCATGGCCGTGTTCCTGGTGCCCGGGGCGGGGGAGTCCCGACGGTGGTGGCTCGCCGTCGCCCCACTGGGCTGGCTGAGCGTCACGGTCGTGTTCTCGTACCTGACCTATCGAGACCCGGCCAACTTCGCCGAGCTGACCTGGGTCCGCCGGCTCCAGTGGTGGCCGGCGCTCGGGCTGGCCGTCGCCGGGCTCGCCGCCTTGGTCCACGCCCGGTCCGGCCGGCGGCGTCCGCGGTCGCCGAGGGTGAACATCCGGTGATCCGCCGGCCCGGGGCGGGTCCGATACGCCGACGACTGGTAGCGTCTGCTCCGTGGCATCCATCGTGCTGGCCCACCCGTTCTTCCTGGCCAAGGCGCCGGAGGAACAGGAGCTGTCCAGTCCGTACTTCCCCCTGGGCCTGCTGTACCTTGCCGCCTACCTCCGGGAGCGGGGCCACGAGGTGTCGATCTTCGACGGCACGTTCCATGACGACGAGTCGGCGTTCGCCGACCTGCTCGCCGGTGGGGTCCCGGACATCGTCGGCGTCTCCGCCCTGGCGACCACCAGGGACACCGCCCTGGCGCTGGCCGCCATGGCCGCCGATGCCGGCGCCGTCGTCGTCATCGGTGGGCCGGACCCAACGGTCGCACCGGCACCGTACCTGGCCGACCAGGCGGTCGATGTGGTCGTCCATCACGAGGGGGAACAGACGCTGGCTCGCCTGCTCGACCTCCACGATGGCGGGGCGCTGACCGTGGCATCGCTGGCCGAGGAGCCGGGGGTCGCCTACCGACTGGACGGGCGGGTGGTCGTCAACCAGCCCCGGCCGCCGATAGAGAACCTCGACGAGCTCCCGCTGCCGGCCCGGGACCTGATCGACATGGACCGGTACCTCAAGAGTTGGGAGGACAACCACGGATACTCCTCGATCACGGTGGCCACCGCTCGAGGCTGCCCGTTCGGGTGTGAGTGGTGCCGGGACTCGGTCCATGGCGATGGCTTCCGCCAACGGTCACCGGAGAGCGTGGCGGCCGAGGTCCGGGCGTTGACCGAGCGCTACGACGTCGAGCGACTCCGGCTGATCGACGACGTCGACGAGATCGACCGGACGTGGTTCGAGGAGTGGGCCGACGCCTCCGAGGACCATCCCGTCCCGTTCGAGCCGCTCCACACCAGCAAGCGGGACGACCTTCCCCTGCTCGACGTCCGGGACAGTCTCTGACAGCGGCGAAACGCCGCAATCCCCACCGTGGGTGGGGACCTCCACGCACCGCCGATCTCCGGATCAGACCCGGATCTTGCCGACTCCTGAACGTCGTCCCCGGTCCGGGAAGCCGATCCGACCGGGGCCGGTTACCGAACCCGTGCTCACCAGGCCATCCACCATCCTGACCGCCCTGCTCGGTCCGACCGAGCGGGGACCCCGCAGCGTCTTGGCGCCGCTGTGGCCGGTGGCGGTGGCCCGGATCCTGATCGGCATCCTGTGGCTGTTCGCCCTGCGGTGGAAGCTGCCGCCGTCCTTCGACGGCGGCTCGGAGCGTGGCCTTCGGGAGTGGCTCGACCTGATGGTGGCCAACCCGACCATCGAGCCCTACGGCCGGCTGGTCGACTCGGTGGTGATCCCGAACTTCGAGGTGTTCGCCTGGGTCCTGTTCCTGACGGAGCTGACCGTCGGGCTGTCGTTGCTGCTCGGGTTCCGGGCTCGAATCGGCGCCCTGATCGGCCTGGCGCTGGCCCTGAACCTCGGTGTCGGCCTGGCCGCGGTGCCGGGGGAGTGGCCCTGGTCCTACGCCATGTTGGCGATGTGGCACGGCGTGTTCTTCGTGACCGATGCGGGCCGGGTGTGGGGCCTGGACGCCAGACGGCCACCCCCGGACGACACACGGTTCGACTCAGCAGACCCCAACGCCCGTTCGGGCCAGGAGGCAATCACATGACAACCCAAGCCACCCCTGCGGCCCCGGCCGACGGCGCTGCGGCCTATGCCGTGCCGATGCTCCGCATCGTGCTCGGCGTCATCATCCTCGCCACCTGGTGGGGCAACGTCCGGGACGAGCTCTACACCGCAGACGGCCTGACCGGCCTGATCGACTGGCTGTTCACCGAGGCCCCGGACGGCAACGGCAGCACGCTCGGGTTCTACCAATCGATCCTCGACGCGGTGGTGGTGCCGATCGCCGGGGTGGTGGCGACCGTCCAGCTGGTGGTCGAGTTCCTGTTCGGGCTCGGGCTCCTGCTGGGGGCCTTCACCCGACTGTCGTCGCTGCTTGCCCTCGGGTTCTTCGTCTCGCTGTTCCTCGGCTATTTCGGCGGCGAGGAGTGGATCTGGACCTATGTGCTCCTCGGTGCCGCCGCGGTGACCGTGTTCCTCGGGTGGGGTGGTCGGCGGCTCGGCGTCGACCAGGCCCTGGCTGCCCGCCGCGGCCCATCACCGGCCGGGATCCTCTGGTGAGGCCTTGCGCAGGGCATCCTGGGGGGCGATGACTCCGGAGCGTTGGTGATCGGACCCCTGGTCGACGTGGTCCTGGTCGTCGCCGGGACCCTGTACCTGGCGGCGACCCTGGTCCTGTTCGTGCTCGGCACGAACCTGATCGTGCTGTCCGTGATCGCCTGGCGCCACGGTCGGGCGACGTCTGCAACCTCCAGCCCGGTGCCGGCCCGGACCGGTCGGGGCGCGGTCACCGTCCCTGCGGTCACGGTCCAGCTCCCGATCTACAACGAGCTGTACGTGGCCGAGCGGGTCATCCGGGCCGCCGCCGCGCTCGACCACCCGCCGGATCGGCTCCAGATCCAGGTCCTCGACGACTCGACGGACGAGACCTCGTCGCTGATCGCAGACGTCGTGGCCGAGCTCGCAGCCGACGGGGTCGACATCGTCCATCTCCGCCGGACCGAGCGGGTCGGCTACAAGGCCGGCGCCCTCGCCGACGGGATGCGGACCGCCACCGGCGAGTTCATCGCCATCTTCGACGCGGACTTCGTGCCGGACCCGGACTTCCTCCGCCGCACGCTCCACGAGTTCGACGATCCCTCGGTCGCCTTCGTCCAGGGTCGGTGGGGCCACCTCAACCGGGACTATTCGATCATCACCCGGCTCCAGTCGCTGGCCATCGACGCCCACTTCCTGGTCGAGCAGGCCGCCCGGCGGCACCGGGGGTTCTGGTTCAACTTCAACGGCACCGCCGGGGTCTGGAGAGCCGAGGCGATCGAGGACGCCGGCGGGTGGACGGCGGACACGTTGACCGAGGATCTCGATCTGTCGTATCGGGCCCACCTCCGAGGCTGGCGGGGCCGATACCGGGAGGATGTCGTCGTTCCCGGCGAATTGCCGGACCACGTGGCGGGGTTCCGGCGCCAGCAGCACCGGTGGGCCCGGGGTTCGCTGGAGGTGGCGGTCAAGCTGCTGCCGGCGGTGTGGCGCTCACCGACCTCCGTGCTGACCCGGTTCCAGGCCACCACCCACCTGACGGCCTACTCGATCCACCTGCTGCTGGCGCTGCTGGCCCTGCTCTACCCGCTGGTGGTCATCCTCGGTCAGCGGGTCGGCGGCTACGACACCCTCTACGGGCTCGGCTACCTGTTCGCCATCTCGTCGCTGGCCCCTGGGATCTTCTTCATCACCGGGCAGCGCCAGCTCGGCCGGCCGTGGCCCCGGGACCTTGGCCGGATCCTGGCCGTGACCGTGCTCGGCTCCGGGCTGATGCTCAACACGGTGCGGGCCGCGGTCCAGATCCGGACCAGGCCGAACCCGGAGTTCGAGCGGACCGCCAAGTACGGGGTCCGCTCCGACGCCGCACCGGTCGGTGACACGGTCCGGGCGGAGGCCGAGGGCCGTCGACGTTGGGGTGGCCGGCGGTATCTGCTCGGCTTCGATCGCATCGTGTTCGGCGAGGTCGTGCTGGGCGCCTACGCCGCCGCCTCTGCGGTCCTGGCGGCCCGCAACCAGAGCTGGGGCATCCTGCTCTACGCCACGGTGTTCGCCGCTGGTCTGTGGAGCCTGGCAGCCATCACGGTCTGGCAGTCGGTGGCGATCCGCCGCAGCCGGCGACGCCTGACCGTCTCGTCATCCGATGACGGGAATGACCGGGCATCGGACGTCGTTGCGTCGCTCTCGGTGGCCAAGGGCGCAGCCGGTGTGACGCCCGGCCACCTGTCGACCGACCTCCTGGAAGCCGACGACGGCGCCGTCGGGACCGGGCCGGTGACCGGCGCGATCCTGATCATGGCCAAGCGGCCGAAGCCCGGTGCAAGCAAGACCCGGCTGTCGCCGGCGCTGGATGCCGACGAAGCGGCCGCTCTGTCGGAGTGCATGATCGCCGATGCGGTCGAGATCATGACCGAGGCCGCCGCCGCCCGGCCGGGCGTCGAGGTCCGGATCGCCGGGACCCCGGCAGACGCCGGCGGCTACTTCGCCGGTCTGGCCCCAACCGCCGGGTTCGTGGCCCAGCAGGGGGCGGACCTCGGCCATCGGCTCGACCACGTCCTGTCCGCAACCCTGGCTGAGGGGACCGGGCTGGTCGTTGCGGTCAACAGCGACAGCCCGACGCTGCCGCCGGCGCTGGTGGTCGACGCCATCGACACACTGGCCGGCCAGACGGTCGACGTCGTGCTCGGCCCGGCCGAGGACGGCGGCTACTACCTGATCGGGTGGAAGCGCCCCCATCCCCGGCTGGTGACCGAGGTGACGATGTCGACCGCCACCGTGCTGGCGGACACGCTGGCCATCGCCGCCGAGGAGGGCCTCACCGTCGCCCTGACCGAGCCGTGGTGGGACGTCGACGACCCGGCAGACCTGGATCGGGTCCGGGCCGCCATCGACCGGGGTGAGCGGTGCGGTCCCCGGACCGCTGCGTTCCTGGCCGGTCGACCCAGCTCGGTCGGCGGACGGTGAACGGGCCGATGCTGGTCGCCGCCGTCATCCCCGCCCTGGACGAGGCCGGCAACATCGCCGCCGTGGTCGCCGAGGCCCGAGCCGTCGTCGATCTGGTCGTGGTGGCGGACAACGGGTCGACCGACGCCACGGCGGCGGTTGCCGAGGAGGCCGGAGCGGTCGTGGTCAACGAAGCGCGGCGGGGCTACGGCTACGCCTGTGCCGCCGGCTCGGCGGCGGCGATCGACAAGGGGGCGGACGTGGTGGTCTACCTCGATGGCGACGGCAGCACCGTCCCGGCCGAGGCCGCGGCGGTGGTTGCCCCGGTCCGTTCGGGTACCGCGGACCTGGTGCTGGGCTCCCGAACCCTCGGCCGGATCGAGCGGGGGGCGATGCCGGCCCACCAGCGGTTCGGCAATGCCCTGTCCGCCTGGCTGATGCGAAGGTTGTACCGGATCGAGGTCAGCGACCTCGGCCCGTTCCGGGCTATCCGGGCCGACCTGCTCGTCCAGCTCGGCATGACCGAGATGACCTTCGGCTGGCCAACCGAGATGACGGTCAAGGTCGCAAAGCGGGGCGGGACGGTCGTCGAGGTCCCGGTCACCTGGCGGCGCCGGGGGGCCGGCCGGTCGAAGGTGTCTGGCACGGTTCGGGGGTCGATCCTGGCCGCCCGCTACATCCTGGGCGTCACCATTCGTCACGCCCGCTGAGGGCGCCCGTCACCGCCCAGGTAGTTCCACCTTGACGTAGGGGTTCTCCTCCGGCCGCCCCCAGCAGGCCCAGAAGTCGCCGGTGGCCGGCCGCATCACCGTGGCCCCGCTGGACTCGATGTGGAACGGCGGGGCCGACTTCTGGCAGATGGCGGTCGGCTCCCGCGTCACATCCATCACCCGCTCGGCATCGATCGGACCATCGGCCAGCATGGCGGTCGCCGTCTGGTGGCGTTCGGCCGAGTTGGCCTGGAGGATCGGGTCCCGGTCGACCTCGACGGTCGACGTGGCCGGATCCAGGGTGTGGTTGGTGTGGACCAGCGGCTCGTTCCGGAGCGGGGTCGACGCCCGGACCGACGGCATCGCCTCCACGTTGTGGCCGGTCCCGTGCCGGTCGAGGATGCAGAAGTTGTGGGCCCCGGCCAGGTCGGCGTCGAGCAGGACCGCCAGGGCGTCGGCTGCCCGGTCGCACCGGAGCATCCGCCGGACCACGGTCGGCCAGGTGACCCCCCTGGTCCCGTCGAGGCCGGACAGGTTGTTGATGCCGACGCACACCCCCTCGGCGTTCATCCCGATCTGGCCGACGCATCCGGTGGTGGTGAAGACCACGGCCGGCGGGCCGTCGTCCGGGTCGATGCGGAGCAGCAGCACATGGTCGGTCGCCAGGTCGTGCATGTCCCAGGTCTGGCCGTAGATGGCGTGGCCGTCGGCGGCTCGGCCGGTCGGGACCAGGACCGCGGTGCAGTCGTCCTCGACCAGCTCGGCCGGGGTGGGGCCGCCGAGCTCGGCCCGGACCGTGTCGACGAAGTCGGTGAACCCCCCGACCACGATCGCCTCGGCCGGGGTGATGCCCGCCGCCTCGGCCATCGCCAGCAGCTCCTCGTGCATGGCGGCATCGAACGCCTCGTTGGCCGGGACCATCGATCCAGCAAGGTCGAGGACGTCTGCCCGGTCGAGTGGGCCACCGCTCCAGGCTCCGCCGGCCACCAGGGCGATGCGCTCGGCGGCGTAGGTCCGGATCTCGGCGCCATGGGCCTCCCCGTGGCGCCTGCCGATCTGTCCCGGACTGCCGCTGAGATCGAGTACCCGGATCGGGGGTCTGGTCCCTGCGGTCGTCATCGTCGGCTCCTCCGGTTCGCTCGACCCTCGGTTCGGACCCCGGGGCGTCCCAACGATCGTGGGCCGAAGCTCAGCGTCCCGTCCAGCGGGGCGGTCGTTTCTCGAAGAACGCCGCCACCCCCTCCTCGGCGTCTGCCGATTGCTGGATCACCCGCCTGGCCTCATTGGTCAGGTCCCACCACGCCTCGTCGTCGCGGCCGTGGATCGCCTCGACGACCCGAAGCGACTGCTGGACCGAGAGCGGAGCGTTTGCCGTGATCCTGGCCGCCAGTTCCCGAGCCTCGGGCAGGGCCCGGCCCGGCTCGGTGACCTGGTTGACCAGCCCGTGGCGCTCGGCATCGACCGGCGACAGGTCGGCTCCGGTGAACAGCAGCTGCTTTGCCACGTTGAGCGGCAGGACCCGCGACGCCCGGAACAGGGCCCCACTGGTTGCGACCAGGCCCCGCTTGACCTCCGGCAGGGCGAACCGGGCATCGCTGGCCGCGACCACCAGATCGCAGGCCATCACCACCTCGAACCCGCCGCCGTAGGCGATCCCCTCCACCGCGGCGATCAGCGGTTTGACCCTGGTCCGGCCGACGACGCCGTAGACCCCGCCCCGCTCGGTCGGGGTGCCGGAGGTGGCGGCCATGTCGGTCCCGGCGCAGAACATGTCCGGTCCGCCGGTCAGGATCCCGAGCCACAGGTCCGGGTCGTCGTCGAGCCGGTTGAGGGCCCGGTCGATGGCCTTGGTCATCTCGCCGTCGATGGCGTTTCGCTTGTCATGGCGGACCATCGTGATCTCCATCACGTGGTCGGCGATCGTCACCGAGGTCCGCCCCTCGACGCTGAGGTCCTGTCGGTCCGGTTCACTCATGGGCCCGGTTCCAGCTCGAACGGGGACGGATCCAGGAATCGGTCGATGACGTTGCCGGTGATCTTGGCCACGTCGTTGTCATAGCCGTTGCGGGCCAGCGCCCCAAACCACGAGATCGACCCGACCGAGAACACGGCGCCACCGTTGGGGGTCTCGAAGAACACCATGTCCGAGCGGACATGCGGGTCCGGGGTCGGGAACGCAACCGACCCCTCGAACTCCTCCTTGGTCCGGAGCATGTCCGGCCCGAAATCGGTGGCCGACGCCAGCACGACGGCATGGCGGGGCGAGCCGAGCTTCGGCTCGTAGCGGTCGAGCTCCTGGCCGGCCGCGCCGCCACCGAGGCCGGACGTCCCGATCCGGCCGTCGTCGATCTCGACCCCCTCCCACAGCCACGCCGCTCGACCGGTCAGCGCCGCCGGGTTGACCTCGTAGTGGGTGGCCCGATCGAACCCCTGGGCGGTGAAGCCGATGCCGACCACCTCGTTCGGCGCCCGGCCGAGCCGGCGCCACATCCCCCCGTACTCGCCCCCGAAGGCGTGGTAGCTCTCGCCGGGGCCGGTTTCCCAGTTCCGGACCCCGTCCTCGGCCCGGCGCAGCTCCATCGCCCCCGGCCAGTGGTCGCTGAACGCCACCCGCCAGTAGAACCCGTTGCCGCCGACGTACAGCAGCCGGCCACCGTTGCGCTGCCAGGCCGCCAGGGCGTCGAGCATGACGGTCGACCAGTACTCGGGATGGGTCGAGGTCACGATCACCCGGTATGGCGAGAGGGCATCGAGGCCGTCGACGTGGACGTCCTCGTCTGCGATGACGTCATGGGTCCGGGGCCGGTGTCCGCCGACGGTGGCCAGATGGTGCTCGAGAAAGGCATTGAGATCGGTGTCCGGGGTGAAGTTCCAGCCGTCGGCCCCCGGGCGGAGGTTGAGGACCGGCCGGAGCCGGGAGCTGAACATGACCCCGCTCCCGTCCGGGTGTCGCTCGTACATCGACCGGCCGAGGTCGGGGTGGGTTCGGACGTACTCGTGCTCCGGGCGGAGCCGGGACCGGGAGGCGATGAAGTCCGCCCCCTCGAACAGCATCCGATGGTTGGCGTAGGCCAGGTAGGTGGCCGACGAGGCCAACAGGGCGATGTCCGCCGTGGCCGCCCCCGGCGCGGGGCGGACGAAGAACGGGACCCGATCGTCCCCGTCCGGGGTCTCGACCCGGACGGCATAGATGCCGCTGGCCAGGGTCTTGGGGAGGGTGACGGTTGCGGTGTCTTCCCAGCTGGCGTCGTACAGGTCATCGGTGTGGAAGTGAACGGCGTCCCACTGCTCCGGCGCGTCCCGCCACCGCTGCTCGGTGCCGTCCCACCGGGGGCCGGTCACCGCCCGGGCCGGGAGCTGGTGGAGCCGGCCGTTGCGGTCGTTGCCGGAGACGTCGACCATGACCGGCGAGTCCATGTCCTGGGAGAGGTCCCACCGCAACGTGGTGTCATCGATCGTCATCGCCAGTTCGCCGAGGCGGCCGTCGAACCGCCCACCGGCTGCCGGGTCGACGCCGTCGGCGGCCAGTACCAGGGCCTGGAGCGACGATGGCCGAGCCCCGAACCGGACCGTGATCGGTTCGGCGTCCGGCTCGGTCAGGTCCCGACCCGGTGACACGGTGTCAGCGGTGGTCACCGCTGCGGTCAGCTGGCCTGCGGTCAGGTCCACGTCGATCGCCACCCGGTACCACCGCCGGTTGGCCAGCGGCGCCGACCGAAGGATCTGCTCCATCCCACCACCGGCGACCCGGAGGATCCCGTCCTCGGCCAGGACCTCCAGGATCATCCCGTCCCCGACGACGGCGGCCAGCTGCTGTGGCCCGATCGGCCGGGTCGCCATCACCGCGAATCGCAGCGTCAACCGCTCCCGAACCGTCAGGCCATCGAGGTCGACGATGCCGTACGATCCGGGCCGGAGCGGTTGGTCGACCAGCTCGACCACCGGGGGCAGGCCGGCGCTGTCCGGCAGGTCGATCACCGACTCGGCATAGCCGGGCCCGGATCGGGTGTGATCGCCGCAGTGGATCCGGACCAGGGACAGCGAGGCCAGGCCGGGGGAGTGGCTCGAAGCCCGGAGCGTGAGCCGATCGCCGGCCCGGACCGACCATCGATCGAGGTAGCCGGTCACCTGTTTGGCCCTGGCGTCTGGGGTGGCGTCGCTCATCCCGGTCACTCTCGCACCGGGGCGCGCCGGCCGCCAACCACTCCATGTGACGGCTGGGGGTGCCGGCACTAGCGTGGCCGCCAATGCTCGACGGGCTCCCGGTTCTCGATTGCACCGACCACCGAGGCGAGGTCGGGCCGTGGGTCCTGGCCCAGTTGGGGGCAGACGTGATCAAGGTCGAGCCGCCTGGCGGCTCGCCGGCCCGGCGCGCTGCACCCCTGATCGACCGGCCAGACGGGCCCCTCAGCCTCCAGTTCGCCGCCTACAACGGGGGGAAGCGGACCGTCGAGCTCGACCCGTCATCGGCAACCGATCGGGCCACCATGCTCGACCTGATCGCCACGACCCGGATCGTGATCGACAGCGGCCCGCCGGGCATGGTGGCCCGGTTCGGCCTGGACCGAGCGGCGGTCGAGGCGGCCAACCCAACGATCGTGTCGGTTCTCGTCACCCCGTTCGGGGCGGACGGGCCGGCGTCGGACGATGCCCACTCCGAGCTGACGATCGCCGCCCGGGGCGGTCCGGTGCGGTTGCAGGGGACCCCGGACCGGGCGCCGCTGCAGATCTCGGTGCCCCAGGTGTGGCGGCACGCCGGGGTGGAAGCGGCGGCCGCCGCCATGGTGGCAAACCACCGGGCCGAGCGGGTGGGGGCGGCCCAGTTCGTCGACCTGTCGGCCCAGGCGGTCATGACCTGGACGATGCTCAACAGCATGGAGGCCTCGGCGATCCAGGGCCACGACTTCGAGCGGGCCGGGGCGACCCTGCACCTGGCGATGACGATCCCCCTCCGTCGGGCCTGCGCCGACGGCCACGTCGTCCTCGTCCCCCGAGGCGCCGCCGTCGGGCAGCTGCTGTCGTGGATGCTCGAGGACGGCGTGGTCGATCCGTCCTGGGCCGAGGAGGACTGGAGCACCTACGACCACCGGATCGTCGGCGGCGAGCCGGTCGGCATTCC
>JBCCFN010000051.1:0-21365 GCA_039029715.1 Actinomycetota bacterium
CTCGGCGTAGCGGGCGGCGTGGTTGAGGTCGTGGATCACGATCACGATCGTGATGCCATTCTCCTCGTTCAGGCTGCGAGCCAACTCCAACACCTCCAGCTGGTGGCCGATGTCGAGGAAGGTGGTCGGCTCGTCGAGCAGCAGCAGGCCGGTGTCCTGGGCCAGGGTCAGTGCGATCCAGGCTCGTTGGCGCTCCCCGCCGGAGAGGGCGTCCAAGGAGCGGTCGGCGAAGCCGACCATGTCGGTCAGCCTCAGCGCTCGCTCGACGGCCTCGCGGTCCTGCGACCGGAGCATCCGGAGCGCGCCGACGTGGGGGAACCGACCCTGCTCGACCAACTCCCGCACGGTGAGACCGTGCGGTGCGCTCGGCCCCTGGGGCAGGATCGACATCTGGCGGGCGATGTCGATCGTCGGATACTCGGCGATGGCCTTCCCGTCGAGCAACACGGCACCACCCTGGACCGGGACGAGGCGAGCCATCGCCTTGAGCAACGTCGACTTGCCCGACCCGTTGGGCCCGCACAGTGCGGTGACGGCGCCGGCCTTGACCTCGACCGAGAGACCGTCGACCACCTCGACGTCGCCGTAGCCGATCGAGACCGCCCTGGCCTCCAACGGGGGGCTTGGCAGGCGGGCGTCGTTCGGTTCTGACGAAATCACGGTGTCGGTCATGTCGGGCCTCAGAGGATCGTCTTGCGGCGGAGTAGCAGGTAGAGGAAGAACGGGGCACCGAGGAGTGCCGTGGTGGCACCCACCGGGAGGCTTGCGGTGAAGCCGGCGTCGTCGTCGAAGTAGGCGGCGACCCAGCCGATCGTGGCGGTGCGGGCGACGATGTCGGCCACGAGGAGGAGCAGGGCGGTGAAGACCATGCTCAACGGGAACTGCCGACGGAGGTTGCTTCCGGTGCTGAGGCGGGCCGCATGGGGACCGATCAGACCGATGAACCCGATGGCGCCAACGACGGAGACGGCCCCGGCGGTGAGGGCTGCGGCCAGGACCAGGAGCGTCAGTCTGGTCCGCTCCACCCGAAGGCCGAGACCTCGGGCCACGTCGTCGCCGAGCTGTAGGACGTTGGCCCAGCCGATGGCCAGGATGCTGAGCGGGAGGGTGACCAGGGCGATCGGCCAGATCGTGTGGAAGTGGGCCCACACCCGACCGCCCGTCGATCCAACCGTCCACTGGATCAGTCGCCTGGTGTCGTAGTCGCCGCTGCGGACCAGGAGCAAGCTGGCGAAGGAGGAGACGACGCTGGCGACGAGGACACCGATGAGGATCAGGCGCATCGGGTCGACGCCGCCGGTCCTTGACCGGCTGAGGGCGTAGACGGTGGCGCCGGCAAGCAATCCACCGACCATGCCGACCAGTGGGATCGGTAGGCCGGAGTCCGCCCCGGCATCACGGTACGACGCATCCGGGATGAGCACGATGTACGCAGTGATGGCCAGCACGGCGCCACCCGTGACACCGAGCAACCCCGGTTCGGCCAGAGGATTGCGGGTGATCGATTGAAGGAGCGCGCCGGCCATCCCGAGCATGGCGCCGGCCAGCACGGCCACCAGGGCGCGAGGGAGCCGCAGATTGTTGACGATCGTGTCGTGGGCGTCGCTTGCCGGTGAGCCGAAGAGGGCGCGAAAGGTGTCAGCGATGCCGATGTCGGCCGAGCCGACGGCGATGTGGACGCCGATGAGCAGCGGTATCGCCAGTAGTCCGCCGCCGAGGACGGGCCAGAAGAATCGGACCGCGAACGGTCTCCCTGTCGGCCGCGTCCCGGCCTCGATCAGGTGGAGCGGCTCAGCCAACCGTCTGCCCCACCCGAATGCGGCGGAGGACGTAGAGCGCCATCGGTGCGCCGACCAGCGTGGTGAAGACCCCGACCGGCAGCTCCGCCGGCCGGAGGACTTCCCGTGCCAGCAGATCAGCACCGACAACCAGTGCGGCGCCGAGCAGCGCAGCGATCGGTAGGACCTGGCGGGAGTCGGTCGTCGCCAGCAGGCCACGGGCGAGGTGAGGGGCGACCAGCGCCACGAAGCCGACAGGTCCGCACACCGAGATCACGGCGGCGTTGAGGGCGATCGCCACGACGAAGATGGCGGTCCGGGCCCGAACGACGTTGAGCCCCAGACCTTCAGCGAGCTCGTCACCGAGCTGCAACAGGTTCAACGTTCGACCGAAGACCATGCCGACCGGCAGACCAACGGCGATCCAGGGCAACATGATGCGGACGTGTCGCCAGTCTCGGCCGATGATGCTGCCGATCAGGAAGCGGGTGAGGCGACGCAGGTTGTCCGGGTCGGCCAGCACGATCACGGTGGTGATGAGCGCGCTGAAGAAGGCTCCGAGGGCCGCACCGATCAGGATCATCCGGATCGGGTCGGACGTCAGCCGAGTCGCCCCGATGATGATTGCGCCAGCGACCAGCCCACCGATGAGGGCAAAGAACGGCAGGGTCCCCGCCGGGATCGGCACGGCGAACACGACGATCGCCGCAACGGCCAGGGCTCCGCCGGCCGATACCCCCAACAGGGCTGGTTCGGCCAGCGGGTTCCCGAGGGCGTCCTGGAGCATCACCCCGGAGACGCCGAGGGCCGCACCGGCGAGGAGCCCGACCAGCATCCGGGGGAGCCGGACCTCGGTGACCACCACGTTCTTCACCCGGTCATCGCCCCCCGTCAACAGGATGTCGATGACCTCACCGGCAGAGATCGCGGTCTGGCCGATCATCACAGCCAGGATCGAGACCAGCGCCACGACCAACACGAGGATGATGCCGAGGGTCACGACCCGCCTCGGGCGGGCGGCCGTGACCCTCGGCGTCTTCTCGGCCTCCTCGGTCGCTTCGGCGTCGAGGATGGTGGTCACGGATCAGTTCGAGGCAAGGATGTCGGTCACCTGATCGTCGGTCAGCGGCTGGGGGAACAGGTCTGGGTAGGCCAGCGGCATCACGTAGTCGAGGTAGAGCTCGAACACGATCGGATGGGACGGTCTGGCAAATGCCTTCTCGACGCGGACGAAGCGGTCGTTCTGCACCGCGCTCAGCTCGGCCCCGATCGGATTGGCGACGAGGGCCTCCATCGCCGCAGTCGGATCGGAGTAGGCGGGCTCCCACTCCACGATGATCACATCCGGGTCCAGCTCGAGCAGGCCTTCGAGACCGACCTCGTACCATTGGCCACCCAGGTCGACCGCACCCTCGCAGGCCTCCGCCGGCTGCACGAACTGGCAGCTGATGCCCCCATCGTTGAACCACCAGGCATTGCCGGTGTCGTCGTTCTGGAAGCCGTTGAAGATGGTCAGCTCGCGCCCGCTGGCGGCGCCGTAGGCCATGGCTCGATCGATGAGTGCTTCGTTGCGGGCGGCAACCTGCTCGGTCGTGCCGAACAGCTTCGACAGCTCGTTGACGTCATAGAAGAACTCGTCGACCTCGGTGAACTCCCAGTCGTAGCCTTCGATGTAGACCGGCACGTCTTGGCCGATGGTGTCGGCTGCCCATTCGCCGGCGATGACCAGGTCGGGCTCGAGCGCGACGATCTGCTCCCAATCAGGCCCGTCGTCGTTCTCGGAGATGAACTCGATCCCTGCGTCTGGGCCGTAGATCTCCTCGGTCGAGACCAGGTCGACGGCGCCCGTGGCGACGATGTCGATGCCGATGTATGCCGCCTTGCCGGCGCTGTCGTTCCAGAGGGCGACGACCCGCTCCGGCCTCGACTCGAAGGTCAGCTCCCGACCCTTGCTGTCGACGATCGTCATCGGGAACTCGCCCTCGCCCTCGGGCTCGGGCTCGGGCTCGGACTCGGCGCTGGCCGATGCGGCCTCCTCCTCCGGCTGGGATGCCTCATCGGTCGAGTCCTCGGTCGCGGCCTCGCTCGATTCCTCGGTCGCCGTCGACGCCGAACCGGACGCCTCGTCCCCAGCATCGTCGCTCCCGCATGCGGCAGCGACGATGGCGAGGAAGAACAACGCCGCCAGTGCGGGCCACGCCGACCGTTGCCCGCGGCGGCTGAAAGGGGTGGTGTGCGTCATGGTCGCCGGATCCTCTCCTCGGCCGTTTCCTTCGGTCTCGTTAAGGTGCACTTACCGGAGGTATACGGTCTGGTTATTGAATAACCGACAAGCTACCGGATATTCAAGCCGAGTGCGAGCAGACCCGCAATGTCACGAGGTTCGCCAGCGTTCCTCGGCTCGACTGGCGGGGCGCTGAACAGTCAGTCACCAGTGCGCTGGCAACGACGGCATCGACCAGGAACTAGCGCAATCAGGAGTCGAGGCCGACACCGGTTGGATCGACTTGCAGCACACCATCGAGTTCGAAGACCTTGCCGCCGCAGCTTGCAGACCGCCGACCCTCTCGACGCCAGGTCCCACCGGTGGAAGCGTCAGGCCAGACCGCCTCGCACCGAACGGTCCCGGTGTTCGACAGATTGGTGACCTTTACCCGAAACCCGCTCCCCTCGGCCTCTATCGTGGTCGACCACGGGAGATCGACCACCTCGACGGTGGCGTCGGCATCATCTCCGCCCCAATCCGATTTGCTCACCTCAACCTCGGCCTGGTCGACGCCGTCGCCCTCGACGGTGACCTGGAACGTCCGACCGCCGGACCCACAGGCACCGAGCAACAGGACAGGCAACACCAACCACATCGATCTCACCCGCCAGAAGCTACTTCGAGTGAGGTCTCGCTGCCTGCTGGATCCCCAAAACGGCGTTGCGCAGCGCTGGGAGCGCTCCCAACGAGGGCCGCGACCAGGAGGCCTCAGCCTCCACCATCCGCACGTGAGTGAGCGGTCGACCCGAGTGCGACCTGGCAGCTCAGATCGGCTCGCCTCGTTCTCTGAGGTGCCGGCGGGTCGACTCGTACAGGCGGTCGTCATCTTCGGACAGGTCGACCTCGAATCGGCACGGCTGGGCGACCTTCCACGGAGTGTTGACGTAGAACTCGACGCGGCCACCCTGAGGGCCACTGACGTAGAGCGACCACGTCGACCCGTGGCTGACCGTTTCGACTCGCTCGGCTGCCGTGATCGCCGTGCGAAGACGGGCCCGGAGCTCCTCGAGGGATCCGACCCGGAAGGCGATGTGGTCGATCGCTCCCGAGAGTGACCCGGCGTCCGCTGACTGCCGGAGTACGACCTGATGGTGCACTGATCGGTCGCTGGTGAGGAACACCATCTCGCCCTCGCCAGGCTGCGCGGAACGGTCGGTCTCCCAAAATCCGAGCTGCTCGCACCAGAACTCCTCGGCGATCGTGAGGTCCCGTACGGCCAGTTCGAGGTGATCGATGACAGGCATGGTTCGCCTCCACAAGTTGCTGACGTGTCAGTTACTTTAGCTGCTTGCTGACGTGTCAGCAAATCTTCTACCATCTGCGGCCATGCCTGATGCTCCGTGGCTCGATCACGACGAAGATCGTGCATGGCGAGCGCTTCGTCGGGTGCACCTCCTCGCAATGGCGGCGGTGAGTCGTGACCTCCACGCCGATAGCGCCCTTTCGGAGGCCGACTACGAGGTGCTCAGCACGCTGTCGGAGTTGCCGGGACGGGCCAGTCGCTTCCGTGACTTGGCGGAAGCCATCCACTGGTCGACAAGTCGGCTGTCGCATCAGCTCGGGCGGATGGAGGAGCGTGGCCTGGTGCTCCGGCGACCGACGGCCAAGGACAAGCGCGGATCCGAGGTCGAGCTGACCGAATCGGGTTGGTCGACCATCCATGCCGCAGCTGCGGATCACGTGCGATCGGTTCGGCGTCACGTCTTCGACCACCTCACCGCCGAACAGACCAAGCAGCTCGCAGACATCGCATCGAGCATCGCCGCAGCGCACGAAGCCGACCGCTCAAACAGTCGGTAACACCCCTACGTCGGCGGTTGGCGAAGCGGGACGGGATCGACAGGTGCCTCCCGGGCCGCAGCGAGGTCTAGCGAGGCGTGGGCAACAATGGTGAACAGGACGACGATGGCGCCGATCCCGCTTGCGAGCGGCGGAACTTCGCTGAGGACGATCCAGGCCAGTGCGATGGCGATCGGGGTCTCCGCAGAGCCGAGGAGGCCGGACTCGGCGGCGGGGATGAGCTTGGTGCCCTCGATCCACAGCACAGTGGCTGCTGCGAACACGAGCCCGAAGGTGACGAGCAGGGCGGCGTCGCGTGTATCGACGGCGAGCAGGTCGGCGAAGAACCATCCAGCGGCGAAGAGCAGCGGTCCCGATGCGGCGCTCGCCAGGACCGAGTCGGTGCCGGTGAAGGTCCGGATGAGCACCATGTAGAGCGCGTTCAGTACGACCATCAGCACCGCCACGGCGTCGCCGTCGAGGTTCGGCGAGCCGAGGCTGCCTCCCACGATGATGACGACGCCAATGATCGATGCGGTCGCAGCGCCGAGCGTCCGTCGCCGAATTCTCGCTCCCAGGATGACCCGCTCGAGTAGCGCAGCAACGAAGGGGATGGTGGCGTAGATGACCGAGACGTTGGCGACGAACGTGTTCTTGAACGCAAAGATGAACGTGATCGACCCGATCCCGCCGACCGCCGCGAGGACCCAGCCCCGCCAGCCGAGCCGGAACACGGCCCCGGCTGGTTCGTTCCCTTTGCGGAACCAGACGTAGCCGGCGATCCCGGCGCCTCCGATGACGCCGCGCCAGCCGAGGATGGTCCAGCTCCCGGCATCGATCGCCTTGGTCAAGATGCCGGAGAAGCTGAACATCACCGCCGAGGCCAGTACCAATGCCGGGCCGACCCAGCCTCGCCCGACGCTGGCGCCGGCCGACCCGGACCCGGCTGCTGTCGTCGCGTCGTACTCCATGGCCCATCCGCTCCGTGCCGATCCGTTGGGTCAGTCAGTCGGTTATCGTGGATGGTACGGTTGATCTGGTGCGAGAAGGTAAGCGTTTTTCGAATTCAGACTACCGGAATCAGCATGACTGACTTCTACCGATCGCTCCCGCCCCTGGCCACGCTCGTCGCATTCGAGGCTGCTCACCGGCATCGCAACTTCACCCGAGCTGCGGCGGAGCTGTTCCAGTCGCAGACAACGGTGAGTCGACGGGTTCGCGAACTCGAAGCAGACCTCGGCGTGACACTGTTCGAGCGCCATCGCTACGACGCTACGCCGACCCGTCACGCCGACGAACTCATCGGGTCCGTGCGGCTCGCTCTCGGCGAACTCGCCAACGCCGCTCAACGCATCCGAACCACCACGGGGCCTGACACCCTCACCGTGCTCAGCAGCCTCGCCTTGACGAGCGCAATGATCGTTCCGGCCGTCAGTCGGTTCCAGTCCAAGCACCCAGACGTTGACGTCCGCATCGTGTCGGCATGCGAGCCCGTCGAGACGTCACGCGAGCACTTCGACGTTGCGATCCAGTACGGATCGAGCGCCTCCGATCGATTCGAGGTCCACCTGATCGACGACGAAACCGTGTTCCCCGTCTGCTCACCGACCTTCGCCGAACGCCTCGTCGATACGGTGACGATCGCCGACCTCGCAGGCCTGCCGCTCATCGATGTCACCTACGACGACCCGAGCTGGGTCACCTGGGCCGACTACTTCGCCGGACACGGCGAACAACCCACGAGCATGTCGCCGCGCCTCACACTCACCTCGTACGGGTCGGCCCTCGACGCCGCCGAACGAGGCGATGGCGTCGCACTCGGATGGGAACGATCGGTTGGACCACGCATCGACGCCGGAACCCTCGTCGAGATCCCCGGACACCGCACACCCGGCGCAGCCATCAACGCATACCTACCACTCAGCCCACACCGCCACGCCGCTGACCTCGTCGACCTCATCCGCTCCTCACGACAACCTTGAGCTGGCAACCGACGACCGCCGAGCACCGCACAGATCGGCACATCGGGGCGGATTCGAGGCCAGCCAGCCCGCCGTCGAGAACCGCTCGGTGTCACCACCCCGAAACGCTCCGCCCCAGTGCGCGAGTCCCGGCATACTCGGTCGCGTCACGGGCGCAGTAACACGAGCACGGTTGGTCGTGAGCGACTGGCCAGACGGGTCTCGCTGAAGAAGGTTCGGGCGCCCTCGGCCCGAGGGTGCAGTGCTCAGCTCGCCAGGTGGCGGTCGATGATCGAGGCCACCGGCCAGGTGTCGGTCGGGTTGTTGGCGAGCACGACGTACCGCAGCCCGCCGCCCGGGTCGGCCCCGGTCCGCAGGGACACACCGGCGTCCATGCCCTCCAACTCGACCGTCCGCTCGTCGGCTCCAAGCCAGAATCCCAGGCCGTAGCCCCGTCCACCGTCCTCACGGTTGGCCACCACGGTCATCCGCTCGACCAGGTCTCGACCGACGATCCGACCACCGAGGAACGCGTCCCAGAACCGGAGCAGGTCGGGGGCGGTGGTGTAGGCCCCGCCGTCGCCGGTGCCGATGACCGGGAGATGGTGGATGTTCGTCCGGCCGTCTGTCAGGTAGCCCAGCGCCGTGTCGGCCGGGAGACGGTCGCTGCGACAGAACGCCGTGTCGGCCAGGCCGGCGGGCTCGAACACCCGGGCCGCCACCTCCTCGTGGTACGACCGGCCCGCCACTCGCTCGATCAGCAGCGCCAGCACGATGAATCCGCTGTTGTTGTAGACGAACCGGGCGCCGGGTGGGGACGTCTGCGGGTGCCGGTTGAGGATCGGTACGTAGTCCTCGGGGCCGAGCAGGGTCTGGACCGGCACGTCGAGGACGTAGTCATCGACGTCGTCGAGCTCGTCCTCGTCGAGGTAGTCACCGATACCGGAGGTGTGGCTGAGCAGGTGCTCGACCGTGACCGCGGGATCGATGTGTGGGAGGTCGGTTCCCGTCACCTCGACCACCGACGTGTCGAAGGCCAGTAGCTCCTCCTCGATCAGCGACACGACGGCAAGGGCGGTGAAACCCTTGGTCCCACTGGCGGTGGCGAACCGGGTGGATGCCGTGATCGGGCGTCCTTCGGCCCGGTCGGCGAGGCCGGCGGCCCGGTCGAGAACGATGCGGTCGCCATCTGCGATGACGACGACCCCGGCAAAGCGCTCGGACCGGAGGGCCGAGACGACCTCGGCGGCCAGGTCATCGATCGGGGCCATCACGGTGCGGTCTGGCGCGTCGGATACCGGGGCCGATCGGGAGAGCGCGACATCGGGCCAACCTAGCGGCAGACCTCGTGACGCCGCCGTCCGTTTCGGAGCCGACCGATGATCCTGGCTGCGTTGGCGGTCGACCATGCCCCGGCGGGCCACCAACGTCGCCCACGGTTAGTCTTCGACTTGCAGTTGGCGTTCCAGCGGCTGGTTGACCAGCTCGGTCTCCAGGTAGGACGCAAGCGCCGCCTCGTTCGAGACCTCCCGTCCGGCTCGCTCCGACAGCAGGTACCGGTGCTCCATCAGGTGATGGAAGATCTCCGGTGCCTCCCGGCGAGCCAGCAGATCTTTGGGGATCGACTCGACCAGGGGCTCGTAGATGTCGGCCAGCCACCGGGCGGCCGCCACCGCAGCCGGGGTCTGACGGCCGGTCGACCGCTCCAACCACGCCCGATAGCTCTCGATGTCCGCCAGCAGTCGACGGGCCTGGTTCTCCTGGACCTCCAGACCGGTCCGTTGCCGCAGCTCCCGAGCGTGATGGCCCTCTTCGATCAGGACCGGCTTGATCAACAGCTCGTCGCCCGAGCTGGCGATCGACAGTTCCTCGACATCGAACCCGAGCTCGTTGATATGGCGAATCCGCTGCTCCATCCGCCACCGCTCGTGGGTGTCGAGCTGCTCGGTCCTGGTCAGCTCGTCCCACAGCCGGTCGTACCGGGCGGACAGCTCGTCGACCGCATCGAACGGGTCGAAGTCGGGGGGAACCCGGCCATCCTCCTGCAGGTCCAGGAGCCCTCCGACGATGTTCTCCTTGGCGATCGTCAGGTCGTGCTGCCGCATTCCCTCCCCGAGGGTGCTCGGCCGCTCCGTGGTCTCGGCATCGACCAGGTAGGCCATCATTGCCCCGGCATCCCGACGGAACAGGATGTTGGACAGCGAGCAGTCGCCCCAGAACACCCGATCGAGGTGGAGTCGGACCAGGAGCACGACAGCGGCATCCAACAGCTTGTCTGTCAGCCCGGTCTCCTCCCGACCGAACAGGTAGCGGTACGGGAGCGAGAAGTCGAGGTACCGGGTGATCAGGTGGGCCGGTCCGTCCGCGCCGGTGACGTAGCCGACCGGCTCCACGACCGGCAGGTGCTCCTCCCGCAGCTCCTTGAGCATCAGGTACTCACCCCGGGCCAGGTGTTCCTCGGTCTCCTTGATGGCATAGACCCGGTCGTCGTAGCGGACGAACCGTACGACGTGGCGGCTGTTGCCGTGGGCCATCTTGGCCATCCGGTCGTGGTCCCACTCCGCCAGGGGCTCCCGCCATGGCAGGTCCAGGAAGTCGGGGTGGCCGCCCCGGGCCACGATGTGATAGGTCTCGGTCACGGCATCCCGTCCGGTCAGCTACTGGTTCTTCAGCCCGCCTCGGGGGCCGGCAATTCAACCGTACGGGTGAGCCGAACCCGCTCCACCAACCGCCGGTCGTGGCTGACGAGCAGCAGGGTCCCGGCGAACCGGTCGAGCGCAGACTCCAGCTGTTCGATCGCTTCCAGGTCGAGGTGGTTTGTCGGCTCGTCGAGCACCAGGAGGTTGACACCCACCGCCTGGAAGGCGGCCAGCCGAGCCCGGGTCCGCTCCCCCGGCGACAGGGTGGCGGCCGGACGGAGCACCGCGTCGGTGTCGAGGCCGAACTTGGCCAGCACCGAACGGGCAGCGTCGCCGGCCAGCCCGGTCTGGTCCTGGAACACCCGCACCAGTGCCGGGCCCGGCCCGCCGTCGGCCGTCGCTGACGGGGCCGAGAACGCATCACGGCGTTGGCCGAGCTCCCCGATGACCACCCCCGAACCGAGACGGGCCGAGCCGGCGGTCGGATCCAGCCGGCCGACCACGACATCGAGCAGAGTGGATTTGCCGGTGCCATTCGGCCCGACGATGGCCAGCCGGTCGGTCCAGCGGACCTCGAGGTCGATCGGGCCGAGCCGGAACCGGCCCCGATCGACCACCACACCGTCGAGCGCGGCGACCACATCGGCGCTCCGCTCGGTTGCACCGATCGTGAACCGGAGCTCCCACGGCTCCCACGGCTTGGCCACCGCCTGCAGTCGATCGAGTGCCCGCTGCGCCGTCTTGGCCTTCCCGACCTGCTTCTCGGCCCGGGCCAGCTCGGCCGACCGGCGATTCCGATCCCCATCGGCCGGGCGGGTCCGGATCCTCCGCGCCCCTCGCTCACCCCAGTCCCGCCTGGTCCGAACCTGGTCGACCAGCCGCTCCCGCTCCGCCATGTAGTCCTGGTATCGCCGGTCGGCCTGAGCGGCCAACCGGGCCCGCTCCTCTCGGTAGGCGACCCAACCACCGGCGAAGGTCCGGGCGGTGTGGGCGTGATGGTCGATCTCGACCACCGAGGTGACCGCCCGCTCCAGGAAGGCCCGGTCGTGGGACACCACGCACAGGCCACCGGTGTGCTCGTCGACCCACCGCTCCAGTCGATCGAGCCCGGCCAGGTCGAGGTTGTTGGTCGGCTCGTCCAGCAGGGTCAGATCGAAGCGGCTCAGGATCACCATCGCCAGGCCGACCCGCTCGCCCTCGCCGCCGGAAAGCACCCGAGGGTCGGCGTCGAGCAGCCGCCGGGCCAGACCCAGGTCGTCTGCCACCTCCTCCAGGCGAGGCCGGAAGTCGGCGGCCCCGATCGCCAGGTAGTCGGCAAGCGCCTGGTCATAGCGGTCGGCGGCCCCGGGAGCCCGGGCCAGTTCCGGGTCGGCCAGGGCCGCTGACGCGTCGTCGAGGGCGTCGGTGGCGGCCGTCACCCCAAGTCGCTCGGCGATCAGCTCGGCGACGGTACCGATCCGGGGCGGGATCCTGAGCTCCTGGTCGAGCAGGCCGATGGTCGTCGGCGGCGGAGACGCCACGACCTCGCCGGCTTCCGGCGCCAGCCGGCCGGCGATGATCCGGAGCAGTGTCGACTTGCCGACCCCGTTGGGCCCGACCACGGCGATCCGGGATCGCTCGGTCAGGGTCAGATCGACGCCGGACAGGACGGGTCGATCACCACGGGCCAGGGAGACGCCGCGGACGGCGACGGTGAACGGGAGCGGGCCGGAGCTTGGCGCCATGCGAGGTACCTCCGTTGCGCCATCGGCCAACGGAGGGCCGGTCTGGCGCCGTCGAACCCGGCAGGGCTGCCGGGTCGGCCGAGTCGGCCGGAACGGACGTGGACATCTCGCTAGTTCACGAACCGTACGGTACTCGACAGCCGGATGCCCTGCCCGGGATTCGTCAGCTCGGCGGGACGAGCACCAGCTTGCCGACGTGGTCTTTTGCCAGGAAGGCCTCCTGGGCGGCCACGATCTCCGACAGCGGGTAGGTCCCGGCAACCACCGGACGGATCTCGCCGGCTTCGACGTACCGGACGAGATGCTCGAACACGTGGTCCGGCTGGAACGTCGAGCCGTGGAAGGTGAGATCCTTGAGGTACAGCGTGCGAACGTCGAGTTCGACGATCGGCCCGGCGATGGCCCCCGAGGTCACGTACCGCCCGCCGACCCGAAGCACCGCCAGCAGATCGTCGAAGCCCGGTCCGGCCACCAGGTCGAGCACCACATCGACCGCCTCCGCCCCCACTGCGGTCACCAGATCGGCGGCCCGATCGACCACCCGGTCGGCTCCCAATGCCACCACCGCCTCGACCTTGGCCGCCCCGGCCACCGCGATCACCTCGGCGCCCCGCCGCTTGGCCAGCTGGATGGCGGCCGAACCGACGCCCCCGGACGCCCCGGTGATCAGGACCCGCTCGGCACCGACGCCGGCCCGATCCAGCATCCCCTCCGCGGTCGAAGACGCGCACGGCAGCGAGGCAAGCTCGACATCGGTCCAGTCACAATCGACCTGGAGGGCGTCCTCCCCATGGACCACCACGTACTGGGCGAACGCCCCGTCGTGCTCCGACCCCATGGTGGCGCACGCCATCGGCCGATCGGTCGTCCGGTCCCGGTGCATGGCCCGGGCGAGGACCCGGGCACCGATCCGGGCCGGGTCGACCCCGTCGCCGACCGCAACGATCCGCCCCGCGCAGTCCGCCCCCTGGATGCGGGGGAAGGACAGGGATCCGCTCCAGCCACCGTCTTCGCCGGCGGCCCCGAACCCGGCGCCACCGCCAGCGTCGGTTCCCTCGGTCACCGTCTTGGCGTACCAGCCGATCCTGGTGTTGATGTCTGTGTTGTTGACCCCGGCCGCGCCGACGCGGATCAGCACCTCGCCGGGTCCGGGGGACGGCGTCTGGACATCGGTCCGGTAGTCGAGCTTGTCGTACCCGCCGTGGCCGGTCAGCAGGACCGCCGCCATCGTCTCCGGAATCGACAGATCGCTCATCGCCCAACGCCAGCGACCGGGGAGCCGACGCGACCTGAGGTGAGCGGGGTGGTCATCAGCGGCCGAGTCTAGGCCGGCGCCGTCACCACGGGGCCGGCGGTCCCTCCGGCGGCGGGAACCTCAGCCCCGGTATCGGTGGGCCGAGATCCTCCGGACCCTGACGACGGGGTCGACGGGTCGACCGGGCCAGGTCGAGGCAGAGCCTCCGGACGAACCGGATGGTCGACCGGAGCGCCCGGCGCGGATGGCGAACCGCCGACAGCGGGTTGCCACTCCCCCGGAACGGGTAGCGGAGCTGGTCGACCATGCCGGCCGGGACCGACTCGTTGACCCCGTAGACCCGGGGTCTGCGGTGGCGAGGCAGGAAGTAGGTCCCGAAGACCTGGTCCCAGGCCGGGAGCAGACCGGCGTAGTTGCTGTTGACGGCCCCCGGTTCGTTTGCGTGGTGCCAGTGATGGAACTCCGGCGTTGCCACGATCCGGTGGAGCGGGCGGAGCCGCCACCGGACGTTGGCGTGGAGAAAGATCCCGACCGCGATCTGGAGGACGGCGATGGCCCCGGAGACTTCGGCGCTGAACCCGGCCGCCAGGAGGAACACGAACGCCGGGGCGATCAACGTGCCATCGAGCGGATGGCTACGGAGTCCACTGATCCAGTCCATGTGAGTCGGCGAGTGGTGGATGCTGTGGAATCGCCACAGCACCGGAACCTCGTGGTACCAGCGGTGGGTCCAGTAGATCGCCAGGTCGAACAGCACGACCCCGACCAGCGGCGCCAGTGCCGGCGGGATCATGCCGACCAGGGGCCGGAGGGCCAGGCCGGGCAGCCACGCCAGACTGAGGATCCCGACCACGGCGCCGGCCGCGAGACCGACAACCTGCAACAGCGGTCCGGCCAGGGCGTAGCCGAGGTCGGTCCCCAATTCCGGTCGCCGGAACGGCTGATCGTGGCGGGGAAACAGCTGCTCGAACGGGACGACCAGAATGAACAGGACGGCAACGATGACCGGCCCGCTCCGGTCGATGGCCAGCCCGCCGGCCACCGCGGCAAGCGCCAACACCACCTTCACCGCCGCCACCGCCCGTCGTCGCGGCCTCGGCTCGGATGAGGGCAGCGCCGGATCGGGGGCGAGCGGCGGTGGCAGTCGTTTGGTGTCCATGCCTCCCTGTCGTTGTCAGACCCCACCGCGGTTCACCGACCGGCTAGATTTCGAAACGGCCGGACCGGAGGTGAAAACTGCGGAGCATCCGCCCTCATCGTGAACCGCCGACCGGGTTCGACTCGACAGAGACGGTATGAGCCCCGGTCAACCAGACCCCGGAGACGGCGAGGACCGGGCCCTCGTGGCCCGGATCGCCCGAGGTGACCGCAGCGCGCTCGAGCAGCTCTATCGCCGCCACGCCGGCTGGATGACCGCAAGGCTCGAGAGCCGCTGCGGTGACCCCGACCTGGCCGATCTCGCGCTCCAGGACACCTTCGTCGCGGTCTGGCGGACAGCAAAGCGGTACCGGGGCGAGGGCCAGGTCGGGGCCTGGCTGTGGGGCATCGCAGTCCGCCGATTGATCGACCAGCTCCGCAAGAAGCGGCCCACCCCGATGTCACCCCAGACGATGCGGCGGTACGACCGAGCGATGGCCTTCGAGGACGCCCTGGTCGACAACGGCGTCCACGGCCCGCTGGGGACCGCCCTCCGAGGCCTGGACCCTGACCTCCAGGCCGTCCTGATCGCCACCGCCATCGACGGACTCTCGACCAGGGAGGCGGCCAAGGTCCTTGGCGTGCCCCAGGGCACGGTCAAGACCCGCCTGATGCGGGCCAGAACCCATCTCAAGGAGGTCCTCCGATGACCACCGGACACCACACGCCATGGCCCGTCGACCAGGCCCGGATCGACCGGAACTGGCGGGCGATCACCATCGAGCTCGACAGTCCCCGGCCGGGCCGGATCGAGCGGCTGCTTCGGGCGATCGGCTTCCCGGCCCACATCACGCGGCTGATGGTTGCCACCCCGGCACTGCGGCGAGCATGGTTCCTGGCGACCGGGCTGGCCATCCTGGTCGGACTCGGGGCCACAGACGCCGGCGCCCCCCGTGATCAACTGTTCGTGCTGCTCCTGATCGCCCCGCTGGTTCCGGTCCTCGGGGTGTCGATGGCCTACGGGGTCGAGGCCGACCCGGCCCACGAGATGGCGGTCGCCGCCCCGATCCGGGGCCTCCGGCTGATCCTGACCCGGGCTGCGGTCGTCCTGGCCTGCTCCAGCGGCCTCCTCGGGTTGGCCGGGCTCGCCGCTCCGGGCCGGACCCTGATGGCCTTCGCCTGGCTCCTCCCCTCGGTCGGGCTGACCGCGGTGACGGTTGCGTTGATGTCGATGCTCAGCCCTCGCCGGGCAGCAGCGGTCGTCATGGTGACCTGGACGGTCGGCGTGCTCATGGTCCGGGGCGGAGCCGAGGACCCGCTGCGGGCCTTCACCCTCGGCGGCCAACTGGTCATGGCCGCGCTGGCCGTCCTGGCCCTGGTGATCGCCGTCGTCCGCCGGGACCGGTTCGACCGGTTGTCGGTGTCGTCGTGAACCCGGCGGAGGTCCTGGCGTTCGGGGTGACCAGGAGTTTCGGCCCCCACGAGGCGCTCCGTGGCGTCGACCTGGCGCTCCAGGGCGGGCTGATCACGCTGCTCGGCCCGAACGGCTCCGGCAAGACCACGCTGATGCGGTGCCTGGCAACGGTCACCGCCCCTGACGGCGGCTCGATTCTGATCGACGGGCTGGATGGCCGGCACGAGAGCGACCGGATCGAGATCCGCCGCCGCCTCGGCTACCAGCCCCAGGAGCCGGGGATGAGCCGGTCATCGACGGTCTTCGACCTGCTCGACTACCTGGCGGTGCTGAAGGGCCACACCGACGATCGGGCCAGGCGCCATGGCGTCCATGCTGCGCTCGAACGGGTCGGCCTGGGCGACCGGCTCCGGGACCGGGTCGGCGACCTCTCCGGCGGGATGCGACAGCGGCTGGCCCTGGCCCAGGCCACCTTCGGCTCCCCGACCCTCCTGCTGCTCGACGAGCCGGCGGCCGGGCTTGACCCGGACGAGCGGTTCCGGCTTCGGGAGATCGTCGCCGAGCGGCGCCACGCGGCAACCGTGATCGTCTCGACCCACCTCACGGACGAGGCCGCGGTCGGCGACCGGGTCCTGGTCCTGCTCGACGGGCGGCTCCGCTACGTCGGTAGCCCAGACTCGCTGGCCCGGACCGCCGCCGGTCGGACCTGGATCCAGGAGGTGCCACCGGGTCCGGTCCGGGCGTCGTGGCGGCTGGCGGACGGCCGCTACCGCTGCCTTGGCCAGCCTCCGCCGGGGGTGACGCCGGTGGCCCCGACGCTCGAGGACGGCTACCTGCTACTGACCGCCGAGCATGGAACCGACCCGGACCTCGGGTAGCTGCTCCACCCCTCGAACGGCGATCACCGCCCGGGCCGCCGCCTCCTCACCGAGTACCGGGCCGGCCAGCGCGCCGAACTTGGCCGCCAGCGCCTCCCACTGGGCGTCGAGGTCGGCCGCCGGGACACCGGCGTCGTGGAACCGGCCGCTGACGGCCCCGTCCGTCGTCGCCACCGCAACCCTGGTTGCCGTGGTTGTCAGGGCGGGGTCGGTGGTCACCGTGACCCGGTCGAGCAGCTTCTGGATCGCCGGCTCGTTGATCGGCCCGTCCTCGAAGGTGTCGACCCGGGCGGTGTCGACACCATGTACGGCGAAGGCCTGCGTGGCCCGGAGGCTGAACTTGGCTTCCAGCCCGGTCGTCGGGTGCTGGATGTTGCACACGTCGAGCAGGCTGGGGTGAACCTCGACGGTGACCGACTCGATGTCTTCCGGGGCGAGACTGCGCTCGACCACCACCGCCCTCGTCGCCTCGATACCGGCATGGGTGAGGTAGCAGGCGGCATGGAACTTGAACAGGGTGTCCCGGATGAGCCACCGCTCCCCGAGTCCGACCAGCCGGTCGGGCCGGAGCGCGCCGTCGCCTGCGGCCTCGGCCAGGCCCTGGCGGCCGCCGACGGCCCGATGGTCCGCCGTGTACCCCCGGGAGGCCAGCCGGGCCGCCAGCAGGCCCCGCTCGGCGGCGTGGCCGGCATGGTACGGCTTGGTCATCGTCCCGAAGTTGGCCTTCAACCCGGCGGCGTTGGATGCCGCCAGCCCGAGCGCGTTGCCAAACGCCTCCTCGTCGAGGCCGAGGAGCCTGGCGCACGCCGCCGCCGCCCCGAACACCCCGATGGTCGAGGTCTTGTGCCAGCCCCGGGCGTAGTGCCCGCCCCCGATCGCGTCGCCGAGCCGACACTGGATCTCCATCCCGGTGACGAACGCCGCAACCACCTCGGCCCCCGATGCACCGGTGGTCTCGGCCAGTGCCAGCAGCGCCGGTAGGACCGGCACGCTCGGGTGTCCACCCATCCCGGTGTGGGTGTCGTCGAAGTCGAGGGCATGCCCGGTCGCACCGTTGATCATGGCGGCCTGGAGCATGCCGGTAGTGCTCGAGGTCCCGATCACGGTTGCCGGACCCGGCACCTCGCCCAGTTCGTCCCGGAGCAGTCCGGCCAGCGGTTCGGTGCTGCCGGCCACAGTGCAGCCGAGCCAGTCGAGGATGCAGTGCCGGGCCACCTCGACCGCCTCCGGCGGGAGGTCGTCCACGGTCAGCCGGCCATAGGAGGCCCAGAGGGCGGCTGCGAGCTCGTCGCTGTTCGGCGGCTGGCCCGAGGTCGACCGCTCGCTCATCGACCCGCACCCTCGACGACGGTGTCCAGCACCGGCAACAGGTACCGGAGGAAGGCATCGGGGTTCTCGGACATCGGGAAATGGCCGACGCCATCCATCTCGACGAAGGTCGAACCGGGGATCGCCTCGTGGGCGGCCAGGCCATGGGCCGGCGTCCCGCTGGTGTCGTACTGACCGGACAGGATGTGGACGCCGACCCGGGCGGTGTCGATGTCGCCGGCCCGGTCCCGGAGGTCGTAGTCGACCATGTAGTAGTGCAGGTCGCCGAGGAACGCCGGCGGCCATCCCGCGGCGTAGGTCTGGATGGTCTCCTTGCGATAGGCCACCGGAGACGTCGGTGAGGTCAGCGCCTGCATCATCCGGGCCTTGGTCTCACCGCCGACCTGGGGGTGCCAGAACCCCTGGAGTCGATCCAGATCGCCGCCGATGTGGAGCGCACCCTCCAGGGACACGACCGCCCGGAAACGGTCCGGGTGCCGGGCCGCCAGGTCGAGGGCCAACAGCCCACCGACCGAGCAGCCCATGAACGCCGGCCGGTCGAGTTCGAGCGCCTCGGCCAGGGCCAACGGGATCGACCGCAGGAACCCGCCGTCCAGCCGGTACGGCTCGGTCCACCACTCCCGACCGACCGGCGGGACCGACTTGCCGTGGAATGGGAGGTCGTAGGCGATCAGCCGGAAGCGGTCGGTGATGGCGGTGCACTCGAACAGGTGGCGCCATTGGCTCCCGTGGGCCCCGGCGGTGTGCTGCAGCAGCAGGGGGATACCGGACCCGGCCTCCTCGAAGTAGATCCGATGGTCGGCGCCGTCAAGGTCGAGGTGGACGTATCGGCCGACCGGGGTGTCGAACCGGGGGGTCTCGCCCCGATCGGTGGTGGCCGGACCCCGTTCCGGGACCGCTCGCGGCGCAAGCAGCTCGACGGCCCGCTGGATCGCCGGTGCGTACTGCCACCACGTCAGGTCGTCGCCGGCCCGGGACACGCCGACCGCCAATGCCGAGGTGATGTCGTGGAACGGCGGGTCAGGCACCGGGGCGGTGATTGCAGCCCAGGTCGCCGGTTCGGCCGAGAGCTCGACGACCCCGGGCCCGGCCGCCGGGACCTCGTCGGTGAGGGCGCCATCGACCACGGCGAACCCGACGGCGGTAGTCCCGTCACCGAGCCGGAGCCCGCCGGTCCAGTGCCGGGCCGCCAGGCTCAGTTCGCCGTCGTCGGCGCAGCGGGCTGCGAACTCGTCCTGCGCCGGGAGCCCCGGCCCCCCGGTCGTCGTCGCCATGGCGACACCCCCTTGCGTTCGACCCAACGCTACGACAGCGGGTCGACCGGGCTCAAGCCTCGCCCTGGTGCCTGGCTCCGGCCTCGGCGATCACGGCATCGTCGACCGGGCCGAAGAGGAACAGCACGGCGACGGCGGCGAAGATGACGGCCCCGACCGACATCGCAACCGAGGTGGAGGTGGCGGCGAACAACAGGGCGGCACCGACCGGACCGACCGCCTGGCCGAGCCGGACCGCGCTGACCCAGGCCGCCATCACCGCCGCCCGCTGCTCCGGTGGCGGCACCGAGCTGGCGACGTCCTGGAGGGCGGGGATCACCGCCCCGTCACCGAAGCCGTAGAGCAGGAGGGCGACCACGACCAGGACGAGGGTCGGGGCCAGGGCCACGCCGAGGGCGGCCAGGGCGATGGCCAGCGAGGTGGCGACCAGGAGCGGTCGCAGTGCCACCACGCCCCGGATCGGCCCGAGGTTGAACGAGACCAGGACCGCCCCCAACGCCGGCACAGACAGCAGTAGGCCGCGAGCACCGGGGCCGAGACCGAACTGCTCCTCCAGGTGGACCGGCAGTGCGGTCAGGAACACACCGAAGATGACGAGGAACAGGCAGAACCCGGCAACGAAGGTCACGGTCATCGTCGGCCTGCGGACCTCGACCGCGGCGGCCCGGAGCTGGTCCCGCAGCGTCCGGACCGTGCCGGGCCGGGTGTCCGGGAGGAGGAACCAGCCCATCACGGCCACCGGGAAGGCCAGGACCCCGACCGCCACCGAGGCCCGCCAGCTCGAGAGTTCGGCGATCCCGCCGGACAGGCTCGGCATGGTGGCCAGCAACCCGGTCAGCACTGCGGAGTTGCGACCGATCAGCCGGGTTCGCTCCAGACCGGTCCAGTGGTCACCGATCAGGACGATCGCCAGGTTGATCATCCCCGCCCCACCGACGCCCTGGATCAACCGGCCGGCGATGACGGCCCAGAAGCTCGGGGCCACCGCAGCGAGCAACGCCCCGACGGCGAAGACGACCAGGCACGGCAGCAGTACCCGTTTCCGGCCGAGCCGATCGGCCAGGATGCCGATCACCGGGGCCATGACCACCCCCGGCAGCGCGCCAGAGCCGACCAGGATCCCGGCGCTGCCGGCCGAGCGGTCGAAGTCGGCAAGCACGTCCGGGACGTTCGGGGTGATCATCGTGTTGGCCAGGATCCCCGCTCCGGTCACCGAGAACAGGTACCAGACCGGGGGCCGGCGAACCGCCGACGGCTGGGAGGACACCGGCTCAGGATAGGGACGCCGGCCGGCCGGCGAGGGCGGGCCGGCCATCAGATCTGGCTCAGGTCGGGATGTCCTTCCAGGCCACGTCCTTGTCCACTCGGACATCGCCGGGAAGCCCGAGCACCCGCTCGCCGAGGATGTTCCGCATGATGTCCGAGGTCCCGCCCTCGATCGTGTTGGCCTGGGACCGGAGGAAGCTCTTCGACAGCGAGTACATGGCCGCGCCACCGGACCGGTTCAGCGGATAGCCGGGTTCGTGGAGCAGGCCGTCGGTGCCGAGGAGGTCCATCGTCGCGTTCCAGATCCGCTGATTCAGCTCGGCCGAGGCGAGCTTGCCGACCGAACCCTCGGGCCCCGGGTTCCCGGTCGTGGCGTTTGCCCGTGCCCGCAGCGTGGTCAGGCGGAGGACCTCGCTCTCGATCCACAGCCCGGCAACCCGATCGGCCATGATCGACCGCTGCGGTTCTGCCAGCTCCGGACCTCGCTTCTCCCACAGCGAGGTGAGGGCGGCGATCGTGCCGCTGCCCTTCGGTGCGGTGCTCCCGCCGAGCGCAACGCGCTCGTTCATCAACGTCGTGGTCGCCACCCGCCAGCCGTCCCCGACCCCGCCGAGCAGGTTGCTGTGGGGGATCCGGACATCGGTGAGGAAGATCTCGTTGAACTC
>JBCCFN010000052.1:0-21362 GCA_039029715.1 Actinomycetota bacterium
CCGGGATTCTGCGGACCGTGATCTGGCCCTCGGGCTGCGACTGGTCCTCGGCCCGGGTCCGGATCGGGGCGGCGGTCGCCGAAGCGGCGGCGAGCCCGCCGGCGGCGATCAGCGTCCACCCGCCGAGGGTGCTCATGGACCCGGCCGTTCCACCAGGTCGGTGTGCTGCCGGCTCAGTCGGTCGACGGCCAGCCGCACCGGACCGAGACCGCCGGTGAGTAGTGGACCAGCGGCGCTCCGGTCGGTTGCGACAGTCCGGACGCGGCCACCAGATCGTCGTCCCAGTGCAACACGGAGGCGTGGTGAAGGGGCCATGGCTCGTGGAACATCGTGGCATAGGTGGTCCACGGACCGAGGTCGCCGTACAGGGCCCACCGGGCGGTCAGGAACCGGTCCAGCGGACCGTCTTCGCCGGCCTCGAACGGCCGGCCGACCTCGATCTCCACGTCCGATCTGGCCCCCCGAGGGCCGGGCCACCGCCTGCTGGTGATGTATCGGTAGCGGCGCCCGGTGTGGATGTCTGCGCTGGTCGGGGAGCCGGCCCGGCCGCCGTCCGGCAACCCGGCGGCCGCCTCGTCGGTCCGCTCGATCGACATCGAGGCCCAGAAGTACGGCACCTGGTAGGTCAACCGAGAGGTCACGACCGCCGGCAGCGAGGACGCTTCCAGCGAGAAGAAGTAGACGCCCGGCCGACCGGAGGGACCGGACACGTAGGTCCGGACGTTCGTCTCCGGAAAGTGGAGGATCGAGGCCATCGTCGGCAGGAACGGCAGGTCGACCTTCATCTGGAACGGCACCAGGCCGACCCAGGCCGAGCCGTCGAAGGTCTCGACGGTCAGCTCGTCCGGGAGGAGGGCCTGGACCTCCGCCGCCGGGTAGCGCCAGTGGAGCATGGTCAGCTCGTCCCAGGCCATCCGCATCGGGGTCCGGTGTATGACGTGAGGGCAGACCGCCGGGTAGCGCTCGGGGGTTTCGGCAATGGTCACGCTTCGAGTATGGCTGCCGCGGTCGGCCGGTGGCGGGCCGGGCGCCCGGTCAGTCGACGTGGTCCCGGCCGCCGGCGGCCCGGGTCCGGTCGATCAGGAAGCTGAGGAGCACCGCGCCGCAGACCAGCAGCAGGATCGATGCCGACTGCACGGTGCTCAGGCCGGTCTGGGCCGCCAGGGCCGAGGTGCCGCCGATGCCGATCAGCAGCAGCCCGAACAGCAGGACAGATGTCCGGGGGGTCCGGTCCGGCTCAGCCATCGGTCCCGAACCGCTGATAGACGCTGGTGTCGCCGATGCGCATGTCCGTGTGGATCCGCAGCGTCGGCCGATCGGGGTCGGCGTCGCCCGGGAGTCTGGTGAACGTCAGATCGATCCCGGTCTCCTCTCGGTCGATCAGCCAGATGCTCCCGACCTCATTGCTCGCCCGCAGCTCGACGTTGACCTCGCCGGGCACCGTGATCTCCAGGGACCCCACGCCGACCTCGACCTCGATGTCGGTGTCCTCGATGATCGCCAGCCGGCCGAGGTCGAGCTCGAGATACCCGACCCCGAGCCGGTAGTCGGACTGGAGCTGGTCGACCGAGGTCACCGTGATCGATCGGCTGCCGGCCCCGCCGTCGACGATCAGGCTCAGGATCGGGGCTGCGGCAAGGGTCAGGAGCGACAACACCGCCAGGGGGATCAGCCGGCCGGTCCCGCCGGTGAAGGCACTGATCGCAACCGCAAGTCCGACCAGGGCCACCCCGATGCCGGCCACCGTGGTCACCCCGACCGGGACGGTGGCCAGGGTGTTGAGGACCAGGGCCAGCCCGGTGACGACGGCCAGTGCAGCCAGGGTCAGCGATGCCAGCGGTGGTCCGGCGGCCGGGGGGTGGTTCGACTCGGCCAGCGAAGTCTCGTCGATCGTCCGGGTCAGGGCCCAGTGGGCCCGACCCTGATCGTCCCGATCATCGATCGGTCGACCGAGGTTCGCCTCCATCGCCCCCAGCGCCGGGTCGGCGATGGCGAGCGGCTCAGCCAGCGGTTCGGGCGACGGTGTCGCAGAACGTGGTTCGTCAGCCGGCGGTGTTGCAGCCAGTGGTTCGGGCGGCGGTGGCGCAGAACGGGGTTCGTCAGCCGGCGGTGTCGCAGCCAGCGGTTCGGACGGGGTGGGCGCGGTGCCCTCTGTCTCCGCTGGCGCCGGCGGAACGGCCGGCCCCGGCGATGGCGGGGGGCCGGCGAAGGGTGGCGGTTGTGGGGGTGGTGGGGTCTGCGGTGCCGGTGGCGCCGCCAACCGGCTGCGGGCCGCCGCGCTCGGGCGGTTCAGGACGACGATCCCGGCGAACAGCAGGGCCACGATGATGCCGGTGGTCCAGTCGATCCCGTTCAGGGTGGCGAGGCCGACCAGGATGCCGAGGGTCAGCAGGCCTCCACCGATGATGACCAGCAGCGTCGGCCGGCGGGCCGGCCGGGCGCCGGTGGTGGTCGTCGGTTCCGGCGGGAGCAGCAACAGCCAACCGCCGAGATACAGCAGCATGCCGGCGCCACCGATGAAGGTCAGCAGGATGAAGCCGAACCGGACCAGGCCCGGCTGGATCCCGAGGATCGGCCCGAGCCCACCGGCCACCCCGGCCACACGGCCGTCTGCCACCCGCCGGGGCGGTGGTCGCTCGCCGACGATCGGCGCGGGGTTGCCACTGGTCATGGCCCCATTCTCGGCCGCCGGCCCGATGGCCACAATCGGAGTCTGCCAGGAGACCGGCCTGAGACGGTCAGGGTTTTCTCGGGGTTGTCCCCGGTGGTCGGGGTTCGGTGGCCATGCCAGAATCGGTGCGGACCCCCTGTGGCCGAGCCCTCCGATGACCGACACCACGCCCCGCAACCTGCCCCGGCTCGACCGGGTGCCCCGGCCCCGGCCGGACACCGCCACCGGCTACTGGCGGACCCCGGTCATGGCCGCAGACGATCGGTTGCTCGGCGGGGTGGCGGCCGGCCTGGCCCGGGAGATCGGGTGCCCCCGGTGGCTGATCCGACTGCTGTTCCTGGCCACGGTCCTGACCGGCGGGTGGGGGGCGGTCTGCTATGCGCTCTGCTGGTTCGCCATGCCGGAGGCGGCAACCGACCCGGTGGAGCGGATCCCGAAGGGCGGCGGCCGGGTCTCCCGACTGCTCGGCCTGGCGTTGCTCTCGGCCGGCCTGCTGACGTTGTTCGCAACGCTCCCGCCGCTGTGGATCGGCTTCGGTATCCGGGGGGTGCTGTTGCTGGCCGGCGCCGCCTTCGTCGTGCTCGCGGTCTCCGCCCCGTGGTGGCTCCGGCTGGTGTTCGACCGGGATCGGGAGCGCCAGGCTCGGATCCGGTCCGACGAGCGGGCCGAGGTGGCGGCCCATCTCCACGACTCGGTCCTCCAGACGTTGTCGCTGATCCAGCGCAATGCGGACGATCCGCAGAAGATGATGAGCCTGGCTCGTCGCCAGGAGCGTGAGCTTCGGAACTGGCTCGATCCGGACCGGGCGTCCCGGGTCGGGGAGTCGATCCGGGGTCGGCTCGACCAGATGGCGACCGATGTCGAGCAGCTCCATGGCGTCCCGGTCGAGGTGGTGACCGCCGGCGACTGTCTGGTCGACGAGGGCATCGCCGCCGCGCTGGACGCAACCCGGGAGGCGACGGTCAACGCGGCGAAGCACTCGGGGGCCGAGCAGATCGACGTCTATGCCGAGGTCGGTCCGGACCAGGTGGAGTTCTTCGTCCGGGATGCCGGGTGCGGCTTCGCCAAGGAGGCGGTCAACGGGGACCGCCGAGGCCTCCGAGAGTCGATTCTCGGGCGGATGGAGCGGGTCGGGGGGACCGCCATCGTCCACTCCGACCTCGGCGAGGGGACCGAGGTCGAGATCTCGATCGCCAGGCGGTCAGACGCCGGGCAACCCCCACCGCCCCCGCCGCCCGGGCAGACCTCGCCGACCCAGACCCCGCCGTCGAGCGAGGAGCAGCCGTGACCTACCAGCCGACCATCGTCCTGGTCGACGACCACGACCTGGTCCGGACCGGGGTCCGGGGCGAACTGGGTGACCTGGTCCGGGTGGTCGGGGAGGCGGCGGACGTCGCCGATGCGGTCGACGTGATCGTCGAGCGGGCACCGGACGTGGTCCTGCTCGACGTCCACCTGCCATCTGGGACCGGGGCCGACGTGATCGCCGCCGTCGCCGCCCGCGGCGTGGACACCCGGTTCCTGGCCCTCTCGGTGTCAGACGCCCCGGACGACGTCATCGAGACGATCCGGGCCGGTGCCCGGGGCTACGTCACCAAGTCGATCAAGGGCCCCGACCTGGTCGACTCGATCCTCCGGGTGGCCGAGGGGGACGCGGTGTTCTCGCCCCGGTTGGCCGGGTTCGTGATCGATGCGTTCTCGGCCACCGTGGTCGAGCCGGTCGACCCCGAACTCGACCAGTTGTCGCCCCGGGAGAAGGAGGTCATGCGCCTGCTGGCCCGGGGCTACGCCTACAAGGAGATCGCCAGGCGGCTGACCATCTCGGTCAAGACGGTCGAGACCCACGCCTCCGCCGTGCTGCGGAAGCTCCAGTTCTCGAGCCGGAGCGAGCTGCAGAACTGGGCCGCTCGGCGCCGGATCGTGTGAGCGAACCGCGGCCGCCGGCCCGACCGCTGGAGGTCGACGAGGTCGTCATCCGCCAGGGCACCGCCTCGACCAGGGACTTCAGCAACGGCAACACCCTCCCTCTGTTCGGCGTCCCGTTCGGGATGACCCACTGGGCGGCCGAGACCGGACCGTCGCCCTGGTTCCACCACCCGGCCCATCGCCGGCTCCGAGGGGTCCGGGCCACCCGTCAGCCGAGCCCGTGGATCGGCGACTACGGCGAGTTCCGAATCCTGCCCCAGACCGGCCAGACCCGGTGGTCGCCCGAAGCTCGGGCCACCGCCTTCGACCCGGAGGCCGGCCACTGGGCTCCCGACCGCCTGGCTCTGGCGCTGCCCCGCGAACAGTGCGAGCTGGAACTGACCGCAACCGCCCGCTGCGCCGTGCTGCGGGTCCGGTTCACCGGGCCGGCCGGGCCCCGGCGGCTGATCGTCGACGGTGGTGCCCGGTCCAGCCGGTGGCGCATCGAGCATCCCCCGCCGACAGGAGGTGCCGGTGCCACCACGACGGTCCGGGGCGTCGTCGGCAACAATCGGGGTGGCGTCCCGGACGGCTTCGGCGTCGACGTGGTGCTGCGGCTGGATGTCTCCGTGCGCGACCTGGTCGCCGTTCCGCCCGACGATCAACCCGATGACAAGCCCGATGCGGTGACCGGCTGCATGCTGGAGCTGCCGCCGGACACCGCCGAGGTCGAACTGCGGATCGGCACCTCGTTCCTGTCGGCGGACCAGGCCGATCGCAACGTCGACCTGGAGCTCGGCGACGAGCCGATCGGCCTGGTCCGGGAGCGGGTCCGGGCCGCCTGGAACGAGCTGCTCGGCACGGTGGCGGTTGTCGGGGCCGACCGGACCCAGCGGGCGACGCTGGCTTCCGCGCTCTACCGCTGCTTCCTGTTCCCTCGGCCGCTGGATGAACCGACCCCGGACGGGCGCCGGCACCGCAGTCCGTACGACGGCGAGGTCCACGACGGTCCGCTGTACGCCGACAACGGATTCTGGGACACCCACCGCACGGTCTACCCGCTGTTCTCGTTGCTGTGTCCGGACCGGCTGGCGGACATGGCCGAGGGCTGGGTCAACGCCTACCGGGAGGGTGGCTGGTTCCCGAAGTGGGCCAGTCCCGGGTATCGGGACTGCATGATCGGGACCCACATCGACGCCGTCCTGGCCGACGCCTACGTCAAGGGCATCCCGTTCGACGCCGACACGGCACTGGTCGGACTTCGTCGCCACGCCTACGAGGACGCAGACGGGACCAATCGCCACGGCCGGCTCGGGCTGGCCGACTACCGGCGGCTTGGGTGGGTCCCGGCCGACCGGGTGCCGGAGGCGACCTCCCGGACGATGGACTTCGCCTACAACGACTGGTGCATCGCCCGCATCGCCGCTGGGCTCGGCGATGACGAGCTGGCGGCCGACCTCGATCGGCGGGCCGGCAACTATCGGCACGTGTTCGACCCGGAGGTCGGGTTCATGCGGGGTCGGAACGCCGACGGGTCGTGGCGGGTCAGCCCGGTCGACCCGTCCGGGTTCAGCCCGATCGAGTGGGGCGACCCGTTCGTCGAGGGTGGGGCGTGGCAGTGCGGGTGGGCGATACCCCACGACGTGCCCGGTCTGATCGAGCTCCACGGTGGGGCGGACCGGTTCATTGCCCGGCTGGAGGAGCTGCTGGCAACCCCGCCACGGTTCGAGGTCGGGTCCTACGGCCACGAGATCCACGAGATGTCCGAGATGGCGGCCGCGGACTTCGGGCAGTACGCCCACTCCAACCAGCCGAGCCATCACCTCCTGTTCCTGTTCGCCCTGGCCGGCCGGCCGGACCTGACCCAGTACTGGGTCCGGCGGGTGGTCGACGAGCTGTACGCCCCGACCGTGGATGGGCTCGCCGGCGACGAGGACAACGGCGAGCTGTCTGCCTGGTACGTGTTCGGGGTGCTCGGCTGGTACCCCCACTGTCCCGGAGACCCAAGCTACGTGCTGGCCACGCCCCGATTCGACCGGATCGAACTGCGTCCCGAGGGTGATCGACCGACGATCGTGGTCGAGGCCGTCGGGCCCGACGGTGGCCTGGCGCCAGGCCAAGACCTCTCCGGACCATATATACGGTCCTGGGAGGTCGACGGTCGCCCCCACCAGGCGCCGGTCATCGACCATGGGTCGCTGGTGGCCGGGGCGACGGTCCGGGCGATCCGCAGTCCAACGGTGAACCGCTGACGGCGCCGCCCGGTCCGGCTCAGCCGTCGAGCGGGGCGGTCCAGAGGACCGGGTGCAGGGTCGACTGGGCCACCGCATCCGGGAAGACGTCGCTCGGGATCATCCGGTCTGTCGACAACGGGTTGGCGACGACGATCTGGTCCGGGGCGAAGCTCGGGGCGGCGATGGTCGGCGCCGAGAGCACGGCCCGGCCGAACACCACCGCCACCTGTCCGGTCGGACAACGGTCCGGGCTCCGGGCCAGGCAGCTCGGGGCGAGGTCGTTGACCAGGTCGATCCCGGTCGGGCCATCGATGAAGGTCAGGGCGACCGTCGGCGAGCCGTCCAGCGACCCGGCCGTCCAGCTCTGCAGGGCGTCGGCCAGCACGATCGATTCCTCGCTCAGGCAGTAGGCGAACGTTCGATCCTGGGCCACCCCACTACCCCCGTCGTCGCCACACCGGGCGATGAGGTCACCGGGCGCCGGTTCCAGCTCGATCGGGTCCACCGGGGCCGCCGCCTGGGGCGCCTCGGCCCGGCCGGGGAGGAGGCTGACCACCACGAACAGGGAGAGGACGGCGACGACGCCGAGCAGGGCACCGGCGGCCCGCCCGTTCCAGGTCATGTCAGCCGGTCAGATCCCGGAGCCGCTTCTTGTCGATCGAGTGCTCCCAGTCGGCCAGGATGGCCCGGATCGCCGCCACCAGCGCCAGCGGTTGGTCGAGGGGGATGTGGTGGTAGGCCTGGGGGATCTCGATCATCGGCGCGTTCCGCCCGGTCAGCTCCTCCATGTACTGCTGGACCTCGGGGGTGACCAGATCGCTGAGCTGGCCGTGCATCAGCGCCAGCCGGCACCGGGTCTTGTCCAGGTAGGTGTCACTGAGGTAGCGGTCCCGGTGGAACACTGCGGGATCGAACTTCCAGGTCCAGCCGCCATCGACCTCGGTCAGGGAGTGCCTGGCGATGTGGTCGATGATGTAGTCGTTCGTCGCCGGCTGGGGCGGCTGGAGATGGAAGTGCTCGAGCGCGGTCTCCAGGTCCGGGTAGGTCTTGGGGTTCTTGAACATCCGGCCCCGTTCGCCCTCCTCGGACTCCGGGTCCTGGCGCTGGACCGGCGAGTCGATGATGATCGCCCCGCTCAGGTCATCCCCGTAGCGGGCGGCCGCGGCCATGGCCACGTGGCCGCCCATCGAGTGGCCGATCACCAGCGGCCGCTCCTGGGCGCCGGCATGGCGGGCCACCGCCATCACCTCGTCGGCCCACTGCTCCATGGTGTAGGCCGGCCGGCGGCCGCTGTCCCCGTGGCCGGACAGATCGGGGGCGACAACGAAGTACTGACCGGAGCGGGTGGAGGTGAACTGGGGGGCGATGAACGACCACCAGTGGGCGTGGGCGGCGCCGCCGTGGAGCAGGATGATGGCCGGCAGTGACGGATCACCCCAGCACAGGTAGTTGATCCGGCAGCCGTCGACCTCGACCGCATGGAACTCCGGCCGGTTGGCGATGGCGCCGGTGAACCAGCTCGGCGGCCGGGAACGCCCACCGTCGGAGTTGTGTTGCCCTGCGTTGCCGTCCACCCTGGGGCAGGGTACTCGCCCCGACCCGACCATGACCATCGACGACACCCCCCACACCCCCGCCCCTCCGGACGACGCCGGCGTCGCCGCCCTTCTCCGCAACCGCCAGTTCTCGATGGTCCTGGCCGCGGCCTTCGTGTCGAACGTCGGCCGGTGGATGCAACAGGTGGTGCTCGGGATCTTCGCCTGGGAGCTGACCGAGAGCCCGACCTACACCACCCAGGTGGTGTTCGCCCAGTTCATGCCGATGCTGCTGCTGGCCGTGGTCGGTGGCACGGTTGCCGACAGCATCGACCGGCGGAAGCTGCTGATCGGGACCCAGCTGTGGCAAGCGGTGTGGGCCATCATCTTGGCCGCCATGGTCTTCGACGGCGAGATCGGGGAGGGGACGCTGCTGCTGGTCGTGTTCCTGACCGGGTTGGCCCAGGCCTTCTTCGGGCCGGCGTTCTCCGCCGTGCTGCCGAGCCTTGCCGGGCCGGGGAACCTGGCCCAGGCGATCTCGCTGAACTCGACCCAGATCAACGCCAGCCGGGTGATCGGCCCGGCCATCGGTGCGTGGCTGGCCTCCCAGTTCGACGTGTGGCTGGCTTTCGCGGTCAACGGGGCCACCTACCTGGTGATCATCACCGCCCTGGCGGTGGTGAAGCTGCCACCCCAGCGACCGGTGACCGGATCGGCCCTTGAACGGCTGACCTCCGGGTTCCGGATCGCCAGGCGGGCAGAACAGATCCGGGTCCCGCTGGCGGTCATGGCCACCTTCGCCCTGCTGTGCCTGCCCTTCATCGGGCTGATGCCGGTGATCGCCGAGCTCAGTCTGGGGATCGACGCTCGCAGCACCCGCTACGGCGTCCTGTACGGGATCTTCGGGCTCGGCGCCGTGGTCGGCGCGGCCAGTGTCAGCACCGTCCTGCGGTCGTTCTCGTCCCAGGCCGTGGTTCGCGGCACCCTGGCCGGGTTCGCCGTGAGCCTCGCCGTCCTGGCGTCGCTGCGGTCGGTGACCTTCGCCTACCCGGTGATGTTCTCGGTCGGGATGTTCTACTTCACGATGCCGACCGCGCTGACCACGTTCATGCAGCTGCATCTGGCGGACGAGATCCGGGGTCGGATCATGGCGCTGTGGATGCTGTCGTTCGGTGGGGTGATCCCGATCAACAACCTGTTGTCCGGCCCTGCGGTCGAAGTGACCTCGTTGACCACGGTGCTGCTGTTCGGCGCGATGGTTGCCGTGGTGCTCGGTATCGTCGTCCGGCTTCGGCCGGGCCCGGAGTACGGCGACATCCTTACCGGGCACTGATTCCCGTCGCTGGCTTGATCGCTGCAGCTGCAGCGACAAAACGCGACGTACACCCGCACCGAGGTACGGGTGTACGTTCCAACGTCAGATCGGCTCTCACATCATTCTGCTGCAGCGCCTTGAAGGACGCGTACGGTCGAGAGAATGGGGGAGGACCGACGTTGGTGCTGTGAACGATCGCTGCTCAATGACTGTCACAGCGGCCGACGTTGCACGATCACGTCCGGACTTCCTACCTATGAAGTTTCTCGGCAGCTCCCGTTCGGGAGGTCTCGGCGGTCTTCGGCGGGTGGACCCTGCTCGGCGTTTTTTGGCGGTACTCGTCGTTGAGGCTGAGGGTCCAACGTCCTACGACAACGTGCACTCTACATCGGACAACCACGCACCTGTCAACAGGTTCACCTCGCTCCGATCAACCTCAGATATATGAATCTGGACGTATCGGAATGACATATTCGCCATGGACAACCGGTCCGATGGCAGGTGAAGCTATCCCCTTGCTCGCTCTCGGGCCCGCCGTTCACCGGCCCCGTTCGGCCGTTCACCGGACCCATTCAGCCGTTCACTGACCTCCCTGAACCGCTCATCGACCAGGTCTTCGACCGGCCGCTCGTTCGGGGCGGTGCGGAACCGGACGTCGATCAGCTCCGGTCGGGAGGTGCCATCCGGTGGCAAGGCCTCGCCCCGCCGGATGGCCTTGGCCCAGTCCCGGCCGGTGTGGCGGAAGGCGATCAGGTAGCAGGACAGCGTCCCGTCCGGCGTGATCCGGAGCCGGGCGAAGTGGCGGTTGTCCCCGGAGTGGCGGGACGAGTAGGACTCGTTGTCGTGCATCCGGAACTGCCGGTTTGCCACCCGCAGGTAGGTACCGACGACCACGATCGATGCCACGCCGACCGCTGCGGCCACGGCGGTGAGCGTCAGCCAGGTGGCGGCGGTCGATCCGTCGACCCCGGCCACCCGCCGGACCATCAGGTTGCCGACCACCCCGCCGCCGACGTAGGTCGCGGCCTGCACGATGCCGTGGCCGAACCCGACCCGCCGAGCCCACGTCTTGGCCCGGGGTGCGACGCTCGCCGCCTGGGCCAGCACGAAGGTGGCGATCGCAAGCAGGGCCGCGGCGGTCAGCGCCCCGACCGGCCACAGCTGGTCGACCAGGGTCTGGCGGACCGAGCGGGCGACGTCTGCGGCCCGCCGATGATCGGCCCCGGACAACCACAGCAGCGGGAGCTGGAGTGCCACCAGGGTGGCGAGCAGGGTCGGTCCGGCCCGGTCGAACAGGAGGTGCCACCAGCCGCCGGTCCCCTCTCGACTCTCGGCGTTCGATGGCCAGGTGGCGATCAGGCGGAACGGCGCCGGATCGGCGACCTTGGGGTCCGGCAGGCCGTCGCGGCCGTTCGGGATCTGGCGATCCAGATTATGGACCGGGTGCTGGAACGCCCCGCCGCCCCCGGTCGTCAGATGCCACTCCGGCACCCCGTCCGGCCGTTCCCGGCGATGCAGCGCGGCGATGTGGTAGTCGCCGGACAGGTAGATCTCGGGCTCGACGCCGAGGCTGAGCAGGAATCGGGCCAGGTGGTCGAGGCGATCGATGTAGCGCTCACGGAGCCGCCAGGCCGGCACCGGGATGCAGACGATCAGCCTGGCGTCGTCAGGCATCTGCTCCTTGGCCAGCCGGAAGTACTGGTACTGGGCGTCGTTGATCTCACCGTCGAGGGCGGTGTCGATCCCCCACACCCACCAGCCATGGGCCAGGCGGGCCGACCACCACGAGCAGCTCTGGGCGGTCTGGCGGCCCCCGACGACCCGGCGCCCGCAGAACGTCCGGACGAACGGCCCGAGCCCGCCGTACCAGTCGTGGTTGGCCGGGATGGCGAGGAGGTCGGGCCGACCGTCGTCGGTGTCGGTGGCCGGATCCCGCTCCCAGGCCAGGTCGTAGGGGCCCGTCACCTGGTTCCGGTAGCGGGCGTCCGACCCGCTGGGGTAGACCTGGTCGCCACCCATCAGGAGGAGCCGGCCCCGGGGTAGGACCTCTGGGACCTCGGCTTCGGGGAGGCCGGGGAAGATGTTCGGGGTCCCGAACTCCGGGTCGATGCGGAGTCTGGGGTCGATGTCGGATCGTGCCAGTCCGCGCCGTCCGAGGTGCCAGGCCACGCACATCGTCGGGTCGAACGCATCGCCGAGGTCGGCCACGTAGTCGAACCAGTAGTCCTCGTCTGCCGGGGTCCGGCCGTGGTCGAACACGGTCGCCGACTGTGGGTCGGCCTGGTCCCGCTGGATCGTCATCCGCCTGGTCGACCAGATCCGGAGCAGCAGCCGGAACATGGCCAACGGCTCGAACCATCGGGTCATGTGCCGTTTCGGCCGGAAGTCGAGGGCCTGTGGCGCCCGTACGGCCAACCGATCCTCCGTCTGACTCGTAAGTTTCTTACGTTGCATTGTAACAATCCGTCCTGGCGGATGACGGTCGTTGGTCCGTGCCTGGTGGTCCGGCCTTCGGCTGATCGGTCGACGCCTGGTCTACGATGCCGCTTGGATAGGCGGTTTTCGCACCGTAGTCTGCCCGTTCCCGGCCGACCACCGAGCGTTGCGACGCACCGTTACGACCAAACGTGGACAAGCCGCCAGGACCACCTTTATGGTTACGCTAGGATTACGGTTCTGCGCGGCGGCGCAGCCCGTCAATCTCGGTGTGAGAGTAACGCCGGGCGTCTGTGGAGATCAAATGGCTGAGCTGTTCGAAGAGGTGGTGGGACTGCTCGAGAGCCGTTCCTCCACCCGGGCGCTCGCCGGTCAGTTCCGCATCGATTCCGAGGAAGCGGCCGGCAACGGCGCCGTGCTCGGTGTCCCGGTCTTCATCGCAGACATCAACCGGTGGGCCGGGGATCCGGCCCGGTCGGTCTCGTTGCTCAAGGTCCTCCGGACGATCGACACCGCCGCCCTCCAGGAGCCGGGCCGGACCATCGAGTCGCGCCTGTACGAACCGGTCGGGACCGAGCTGACCGAGCTGCTGCTCGGGGACCGGCGGGGCCAGGTGGCCTCGGTCATCTCCGGCGAGGCCGGCATCTCCGAACGCAGCGCAAACGCCCTGCTGCCACCGACGGCCTGGGCGGTGATGGCCTCGATCGCCGATCGCTACGGCGGCCGCATCGACCGGCAGTCCCTGCTCGCCATCCTGACCAGGGAACAGAACGACCTGGTCGAGGATGGCTGGGGTCCGTGGCTCGAGGCCACCAGCGAGCAGACGGTGACCGCCGGCGCTCGAAGCGGTGGGTCGGCCATCGGCTCCTCCGCTCCCCCGATCGAACGGGACCTCGGTTCGGTGCCCGCCGCCCCGGCCGCACCGGCCGATCCGGGAGAGGGGGGTTCGCCCTACCCGCTCCCGATGTCCCGCAGCGCCCGTCTGGTCGGCGAGAGCGAGGCGGGTCCCCGCCCGGAGACCGACCGTCCGGCACCGGAGTACAACCGGCTCGAGCGGTCGACCTCGGCTCGGCCCGCAGCGATCGGAGCCTCCGGTGGGGTGACCGCAGCGGCAGCCCGGACCGGCCAGATCGACCCGTTGGACACCGACCTGGCGACGATGCGGATAGAACCGGAGGAGCGCAGTCTCCTCCCGGTCCTCACCGCGGTGTTGTTGCTGTTGGCGCTGTTGGCCGGGATCGTCTGGTGGTTCGCGGTCAGGAGCGGAGACACGACCACCCCGACCGCAGGCGGGACGTCGACCACCGGGCCGGCAACGACCGAGGGCCAGGAGGACGGCGACGGGATCGCCGCGGTCCCAACGCCGAACGCCGCCGCAGACCCGGTCACCATGACACTGCTCCTCGCCGACCCGCTCCGTCAGTCCACCTCGACGGCAGTTGCCGAACTGCGGCTCGATCCTCCGGCCGGCGAGGTCTGCTACAACTTCACCGTCGACGGCGTCGGGACCCCGTTCAACGGCTTCATCAACGTCGGCCCGATCGGGGTTCAGGGTGTCGTCCTGGTCGATCTCGGTCAGCTGGACGGTGCCGCCCTCGGCTGCGTGCCGGTCGGCCCGATCGAGATGGAGGCCATGCTGGCCGACCCGGACGGACACTACGTCCAGATCGATGACCCGAGCGGCGCGTTCTCGCTCCGTTCGCAGCTGTCGGAGACCCTGGTCGACGGGCAGAACCCGGCAGACATGATGGCCGCCCCGATCGAGTACGACCAGGCTGCCGGCGGGGCAGACGCCCTGGTCGAGCCCGGCCGACTGATCCTCCGGGGCGATGTCGCCGACCAGGACACCTTCGACGTGCTGGCCGCCGAGTTCAACGACGTCGCCGGCCAGGGCCTCGAGATCGTGAACCAGATGATGGTGGTCGACGGCGCCCCGCGTCCCAGTGGAAAGCTGGTGATGCCTGGCTCGTCCCTGTTCGCCATCAGCAGTGACCAGCTGACCGCAGAGGGCCAGGCCACCGTGGACAGCATGGCCCTGATCCTGCTGGCCAGACCGACGTGGCGGGCAACCATCGTCGGCCACACCGACTCCACCGGGCCAGACGAGTTCAACACCGAGCTTTCCCTCAGACGGGCCGATGCGATCCAGGCCGCCCTGGTCGACGCCGGCGTGCCGGCTGCATCGTTGGCCACCAACGGCGCCGGCTCAAGCGAGCCGGTGGCGGACAACGGGACCTCAGACGGTCGGGCCCAGAACCGCCGGATCGAGTTCCTGATCGACCGCGGCTGACGCCGAGCAGCCCGGGCCGCCGAGGGACCGTGGGAACGGCTGGCTGACCGACCAGTCCACCGGTCGAGGTGAGGGGACCGGTCCCCATGGCCGTCGCCGCCAGTTGGACCGATGATGCCAGCGACGCACGCGCGGCCTGCCGAGGTTCGGTCGGTTGCAGGGCGCACGCAGCATGACCGACCACGTCCAGGCAGACACCGACGATCTCCAGGCCTTCGTCGCCAACGGTTGGCAGTACCGGGGGCGGCTGCAGACGATCCTGGACGGGGTGCGGTTCCAACGGTCCGGCGTCATCGCCGCGGTCGGTCGCAACGTCGGCATCGACCCCGTCACCCCGTTCGAGGAGCTGCTGGCCGAGGCCACGATCGCCGATCGGTTCGTTGACACCATCCGGGTCGCCCTCGACACCCAGTCGTCCGCCGGGTCGGTCAAGACTGCGCCGGCCGATCGGATCACCGCTGCGCTGGCCGTCGCCGGGCTGGACGTGACCGGTGAGGATCTGTCCCTGGCCGACGATCAACGGTTGGCCGGCCGACCATCGACCGGCCCGGTCGGTGACGACGCCCTTCGGCTGCTCGCCGGCTGGATGCAGGACCAGCGCATCGGCAGCCTCGACCCCGATCAGCTACAGGCCATGGTGCTCACCGGTGCGGTGACCGGACCCTCGGATCGGGTCGAGCTCCCGAACGAGGTCCGGCAAGCCGCCCGCTACCTGTATCGCAACCCGGACCTGTTCCACCGGGTGGCGAGGATGAGCGGGCCGACCGAGGGGTTCGCCCTCGGCATCTCGGTCGAGGATCTCGAGACGACGGTGATCGTGAACCAGGGCCTCCGGGTGTTGGCAGACCGGGAACGGTTCCGGGCGGTCGATGCAGACGGGGACGGTCGGATCACCTTCGCCGAGGTCGCCGCCGCCGAGGGGGCGTTGCCGCCGGACCTGTTCGATGCGCTACAGGGGGTCAACTACGCGGGCCGGGATCCGCTGCGGACCATCCAGCTCGGCAACGTGCCCATCATCGAGCTGGCGGCCGAGGCCGAGCGGGAGGGTCTGGCCGACGGCCCGGCGCTGACCGGGACCTACCGGGACGGGGTCTCCTACATCGACGTGGTCGGGGCGGCCATCAACCGCCACGCCTTCGCCAACGATCCCGCCGCCGCCTTCGACTTCGTGACCAAACTGGACACCTCGTTCGACGACCTCTCCGGCAAGAGCTCGGGGTTCGACATTCGCCTGGTCGACGACGACGCCCTTCGGGTGCTGGCCGGCGCCGCCCTCGCCGGCACGGACGACTTCGTCGAGCAGACCCTGGTGGTCTCCTACCTCCCGGAGTCCGAGGGCGGGGTCCGGAACCTGCTGATCACCGCCTACTACGCCGAGATCGCCAAGCGGATGAACCACCGGTTGAACGCCCACCTGGTCGACCCGTCCGACCCCGGGGCGGTCGGACACTCCGGCGCCCACTGGGCCATGATGGCGCCCCATGCGTCAAACGGGGTCCGGCCGGTCATCACCGCAGATCTGACGGCGTTCGGGTTGGCCCCCAGTGGTGACGACCGGCAGTCCGCGGCGGACGGCAACCAGTACATCTTCGGCACCATCGGTCCGGCCTATGCGGAGTTCCTGGCGACGTTCCCCGCCGGCGAGGAGGTCACGCTCGCCGATCTGCGGGACTTCGTCGATCCGGATCGCCGGATCGGTGACACCGGCCACCAACTCTTCCGGCCGGGCCAGGCGGATCTGCGGGACGGGTTCGTCTACTACGCCGCCGCGCTCCAGGAAACCGACCCGGTCCGCCGTCAGGAGCTGGTGTTCACCGGCAACCTCCTGCTCGCCACCTCGGAGCAGGGTGGGGCCCAGCATTGGATCGAGAAGATCACCGACCTGGACTGGTCGGACGACGGGTGGCGGGCGCTGTCCCAGGCCGGGACGTGGCTGATCGGCGGTGACGAGGCCATCGCCACCGACCAGATGACGCTCCCTCTCGGGATCCCGACCGGGGAGGCCGGGGACGACTTCGAAGAGTTCCGCCTGGCCCTCGACGTACCGGCCCGGCCCGGTGAGAACAGCGCCGTGGCCGGGGTCCCGCTCGTCCGGTTCGACCCCACGGACGAGGACAGGCAGACCGTGGCCGTCGGCGGGTTCACCGTCGGCCTGGATGGCGCGCCAGGGGACCTGGTCACCGATGCGCTCGGGGGGTGGGACGACCCGCCGCCGGGGAGCGGGATGGAGCCGCTTCCCACCTCGGTCGTCGACTGGGCCCGGGGCGGTGACGGCAACATCCTGACCACGGCCGGGGGTGCGGTCCAGGAAGGTCGGGGGACCGGGGACGGCGTGAACCTCGCCGGCACCGGGGCTATACGCTGGAGTGACTGGGAGGAACGCCAGTGGTACATCGCAAACCTGTTTCACCAGTTCCACACCGATCCATCGCTGTTTGCCAACCTGGGGGACTTCACGACGGACCGATCGGACATCCACGGCGAGGCGGCGCTGACCGCCTTCCTGCCGGACCGGGCGCTGGTCGAACTGGACGGTGGTTGGCAGCGATGATCCTGGCATCGTTGGCCACTGCGCTTGGCCTCAGCGCCTGCGTCGGTGAGGACGACGACTTCGCCGTTGGCCGAGACACCGCAACGGTGTGGCTGATCTCCCCCACCCCGTTCTCCGACGACGATGGTCAGGTCCAGCTGGACCTGGTGGCCGACGCCGTCGACTGGCCGTACCGGACCCCGTTCGAACACACCTACATGGCCGGCACCCGCGGGCCCCAGGGGTGGAACCGGCGGGGCTACGAGAGCCCGAACGGCGGTGGCGGCATCACGATCAGCGCCCTGGACAACACCTGGCACTACGGCAGCGACCGGTTCACGGAGGACCGGCGATGCCGGGAGTGCACGTTGATCCCGTTCGACGAGGAGGAGGCGCTGCGGCGGTCGAAGGAGGTGTTCCGTGACCTGGACATGGACCTGGACGACTACTCGTTCGAGACCTACTCGCTGCCCGGGGGCGGCGCACCGGCGGTGAGCATCGTGACCGTCGCCAGCCTGCTGGTCGACGGCAACAAGACCGACATCACCGCAACCGTGAGCCACCGGAACGAGGATGGTCACCTCGGCGGTGGCGGCGGGCACTTCGTGACCGTCAGCCAGCTCGGCGCCGTCCCCATCTTCACGCCGGCGGAGGCCCTGACCCTGGCCGGCCGGGAGGCCACGCCGGAGGCCGTCGCCCAGACCGAGCTGACGTTGGAGACCCAGTACGACCGGAGCACCAACCAGCGGATCCTCATCCCGGTGTACTCGGTGCCGGTGACCGAGGACCTCGCCGTCGACGTCACGATCGCCGCGACCCGCCGCCAGGACATCCCCTACCCGGAGCCCGCAGACGACTGATCGGCCGGTTGCCCGCCGGCCGTCCGCTCACTACTCGGGGCTGCTACTCACTGCCCGGGGGCGTCACTCACTGCCCGGGGGCGTTGATGAGGTGGGTGGCGGCCATGTCGAAGTACTCCCGCATCCGGGCCTCGATCTCCGGGTCCAGGCCCTCGGCCCGATCCAATGCTGCGGACATGTGGCGGACCCAGCCGTCCCTCGCCGCCTGCCCGATCACGAAGGGGTGGTGGCGCATCCGGAGGCGGGGGTGGCCTCGCTGATCGCTGTAGGTCGTCGGTCCGCCCCAGTACTGGATGAGGAACTGGGCCAGGTGGCGGGTGGCGTCGCTCAGATCGTCCGGGGTTGGGTAGAGGGCCAGGAGCTCGGGGTCGGTGGCAACGCCCTCGTAGAACCGCTCGGCCAGGGTCTCGAAGAACGGGTCGCCGCCGACGGCCTCGTACACGGTCTGCGGGTCGGACACCGGTTCGGACATCGGTTCGAGTATGCCAGCGAGCCCGGTCCGGTCCGTCACCGCTGCACGCCGGAGCCGGACCGGGCTGCGCCGCCACCAGGGGAGGTGGCTCAGGCGGCCGCCGCCAGCCGCCGCTCGCCGGGCCGACCGTCGAGGCGGAACCAGGTCGGCGCCACCTCGACCCAGCCGTCGCCATCCCGGTGGAACCGGGCGACCTTCTCGAAGGGCCAGGCCCGCATGAAGTCGCCGGGGAGGATCAGATCGGCCAGATCGACCGGGTCCTCGGACGCGGTCCGCTCCCGCCAGGTCCGGCGGAACCCGTGCACGGCGAAGCTGGCCCGATCGCCGAGGTGGCGGAGCCCGCCGGACGTCGGCCAGGAGCCTCGATCTGCGGTCCGTCCCGCCGTCGGGAGCGACATCAGTCCATCGCCGGCCGTCCCGCCCCCGGTCTTCTCGAGGTGGCGGATGTGGTGGGTCAGGCGTGGCGACTCGAACCGGATCGGCAGGCCGGCCTCGTGATAGATGCGGGTTGCGGTCTCGGCACAGTGCATCCGCCGGATCCCATCGCCGGCGGCCAGGACCTGGCGGATGGTCGAACGCCGCTCGCTGGCCGCCGGCAGTCGACGGAGCACCGGGGTCGACAGCCCGCACACCGCCAGGAACAGCATCCCCATCGTCGGGAACCCTGGCGCGTGGTCCCGGAGGTACGCCGCGGTGGCCGCCACCCGTTCCCGGTCGACGCCCTCCGGCCGGAGGATCTGGAGTTGGCGCATGGTCGTGGCCCGGGCCGCGTAGTCCTCGAACGACAGGCCGTACACGCCATCGTCCGACTCGTCCGGGTTGAGGCCGTAGTCGTAGGCCTCGGTCAACTGCCCCGGGCCGGTCACCACCGCCATGTGGCTGAACCGCGACCTGGTCCCGATCTGGATCATCAACGAGAGTGGATCGACCCCACCGGACAGGACGGCATCGCCGATCTCCAGTCGGTCCTCCAGGATCCCAAGTAGCCCGTGCATGTCATCCCCTTCAGCAGCCGTTCGGCCGCTCGTCCGTCGTTTCGGGGACGTTCTATGCAGTTGGCCGCATCCGAACCGCAACAAATCGTTCCGGCCATTGCGCGTTTTCTGTTGCGATCTTTTGGTGAATTGGTGCAGACGGTTGCAAGTTGGTTACGCGCGGAACGGTGTCTTGAGCTGGGGTTATGTCCGAACTGGTCTTGGTATTGCCATCAAAAGTGGAACGATCTGTTGTTGCGGTTGTGTCCCATCAGCTGTAGCGATTTGACCACATGATCCACCGATGTCGTCACCTCCGTGTCGATCCGGTGACGCCTCTCGCCATCGGGGAACCGGCGCGCTGGACTGTGCGTCAGACCTCTCACCGAAGCCACGACCGTTGGCGGGGACCCAGGATGACGAGGGAAGGGGCACCGATGAGGGCAGGAAACGATGATTCGCGGAGGGCCGGCGGCCGCTGGCGGCTACTGGCGGTGCTGATCGCGCTGCTACTGGTCGCCGCCGCCTGCAGCGGCGACGATTCTGCAGACGAGGCCTCGACCGAAACCGAGGCGTTCGAAGGGGATTTCGACGACGGCAGCTCGGCGTCGGCGTCGGCCATCGCAGAGGAAGATGGTGACTTCGATCTCTCCACCGCCGACTCGGAGGGGGAGGCCATGGCGGACGACGAGGCGATGGAGGAGGAGGCCGCCGAGGCCGAACCGCCGGCCGAGCCCGCCGCAGACGGTCCGCTCGGGGCCGGCGGGGCCACCGTCACCCCCACCGCGGCCGACCTCGGCCGCCAGCTGATCTTCACCGCCGTGCTCCGGGTCGAGGTGGACGACGTGGCTGCCGCCAGCGCCGAAGCCACCGCCATCGTCGAGGCTCGGGGCGGGTTCCTGTTCGGCCAGAACACCCGCGGTGGAACCGAGGCCTCCTCCGAACTGACGTTCAAGGTCCTGCCGGAAGACTTCAACGCCGTGCTCGAGGATCTCGGCTCGGTCGGCGAGCTCCGGAACCAGTCGGTCACCACCGACGACGTGACCGAGCGGATCGTTGACCTCGGCAGCCGGATCGAGGTCGCCGAGCTTGGTGTCACCAGACTGCGGGAGGCACTGGCCGGGTCCCAGACCCTGGAGGACTACGCCGAGCTGGAGCGGCTGCTGCTCGAGCGGGAGAGCGACCTGGAGGTCATGCGGGGCCAGCTCCGGACGTTGCAGGACCGGGTGGACCTGGCGACGATCACGCTCATCCTCGACCAGGATCAGATCCGCAACGACCTGGTGGTCCAGGTCTCCTCCTACCCCGGCTTCGACGGCGGGGTGTCCTGCCCCGTCAACGAGGTCGGTCGGGTCGAGGAGGGCGGTGAGCTGACCGTCTGCTTCGACGTGATCAATGCCGGCGATCAGACCCTGACCGACATCGTCCTCACCGACACCGTGCTCGGGATCGACGCCGGGACCGAGCTGCTGCCGGTCTTCGGTTCACTCGACGAGCTGCCCCCGGGCCAGGCCGCCCTGGTCGCCTACGAGTTCGAGCCGGAGCGCAGCCTGGTGCTCCGGACCCGGGTGGTCGCCATCCCGACCGACGGCGTCTCGTCCGAGCAGGCCGGCCCGTCGGTCAGCACCCAGGTCAACCACGACATCCGGACCTTCGAGCCGGACACCGACCCCGGCTTCGGGGACGGGTTCGGGGCCGCGGTCGACATCCTCCGGGGCCTGTGGGTCGGCTTCCTGGTCGTGCTCGGCTTCCTGATCCCGCTGCTCGTCCTGCTGCCGATCCTCTGGGTGCTGTGGTTCGGGATCCGCTGGCTGCTGGCCCGCCGCCCCGCCCCGGCAACCCCGCCACCCCCGCGGCCGCAGACCCAGACACCGCCTCCGCCGCCACCGCCAGCCGGGCCCGGAGCACCGCCGGCCGAGGTGGCGGCATCGATGGCCGGTGACCAACCAGCAAGCCCTGGGCCGTCCGGCGACTGAGCCGCCCCGAGAGGAGAGCCGGGGAGAGGGAGCCGGGCCCCCCGCCACCGCGGGCCCGCGCGCGCGCCGCCACGGAGTGGGCCAACCCCCGGGCCCCCACGAAAGGCAGCGCCGGGGCCGCGAGGGGGCCGGCCCGCCAGGCCACCGACCCCCCCCGCCCGGTC
>JBCCFN010000053.1:0-21298 GCA_039029715.1 Actinomycetota bacterium
CGCCTTGGCCAGGATGGTGACCCGGTGATGGCCAGTCTCTTCGGCAATATCCTGCAGGGTGCCGGTATCCGCCACGTTGCGCTCTTCGATCCAAACTGCGCGGCCGACGGCCTCGGCCAGGCGCAGGGGATCGCCACCGATCTCGCCGGCCGCCAGGATGAAGCGCGAGGCCAAAGCGTCCGGCGCCGGGAAATAGGCGGGGTGCAGGTTGATCGGAACGTCGAGATGGGCTCGCCAACGCTTCAGTTCCTGCAGTCGATAGGCCTGACGCTGTGGCGAGCGCTTGGCGAGCGGCAGCCCGCCGGTCTGGCCCAAGAGGGCAGCAAAGTTGACTGGCTTCACGGTCACCTGGGCGCGGTGCTTCTCCGCGATCTCGGCAAAGCGTCGGGCGCCCAGAAAGGCCCAAGGCGAAATTGGGGCTCGACGTGGCGGGCCTCGTCCATCACCTGGGTGGAGGCGTAGTACTTGGCATCGACCCAGGGCACGGTCTCGACGATCTTGGCGGTGCAGACCAGGGCGCCCTGCTCGCCGTGCATGAACTGGCTGAGGGCCCAGACGTTCGACTCGATCTCCAGCTCCAGCCACTCCTTCTCACCCCAGCGCTCGAACGAGGTGTTCGTGATGTCGACGCCGAGCGCCAGGAGGCTGTCTCGATCCGGGATCCCGTTCATCCGAGCCAGGCGCTCCTGGTCCACGTCGATCGACCAGTCGAGGTCCTTCTCCCCGTCCCACATCGCACCTTTTGCCTTCTCGTAGAGCTTGTTGAGCCCGGCTCGGGCGCCCTTCTCGTAGTCCCAGGTGAAGATGGTGTCCGCGTTGTTCTCGACCTGCCGGATCGTGGCGTCGACATCGGTGTTGGTGAGGGCGAGCAGTTCCTCCTGCTCCTCGGTGAAGGTCATCTGGCACTCCAATCAGGTCGGTCCATCCACAGTAGATCAGAACACTTACACCGTAAATGCCGGCCCTGAGCGGCCGCTGACGAGGCGCTGACGGGCCACTACGCTTCGGCGATGACCATTGCGGTGCGAGAGCTCGGCCTGGCAGACACGATGATGGTCGAGGAGCTACTCGACACCTGCCGGCCGGGCTGGCAGGACGCGTTGGCCCCGGGAGCGTCCGGTCCGACCGCCTTCACCGCCGATCCCCGGACCTTCATCTTCGGCGCCTACGACGATCAGGTGCCGGTCGGCTGGGTCTGGGGCACCCACATCCGGCGGCCGGACGGCCGGTTGATGTCCTATGTCCATCAGCTGGACGTGGTCGAGTCCCACCGTCGGAGCGGCGTGGCGACCACGTTGATGGAGGCGGCGATCGACCTGGCGCGTCGGGACGGCAGCGGCCGGCTCTGGCTCATGACCCAGGAGGAGAACGCCGGGGCCCGCTCGCTCTACGAGTCGCTCGGGGCCGCCGACGACGGTGGGGCAAGCATCCTGTATCGCTGGCCGCTGTGAGGCTCTGGCTTGCGGCCGGCTCCTGGGGTCAGGCGGCCCGCACGCCTCGCCAGCCCCGCTTGGCCAGAGACACCTGGCCCCACAACCCCCAGAGGGTGCCGAGGAAGCCGAGCAGGGAACCGAACCGGATCCAGCCTCGAAGCGACGACGCCGCGGCATCGATCCGATCCCGGACCTCGCGCACCCGATCCTGCATCTCGTCGAGCTGATCGGCGATGCCGGCGGCGGCTGCGGCACTGACCCGGTCACCGTCCTCGGCCTCACCGAGCAGCCCGTCGACCTCGACCGCCGAGCGCTCGTAGTCGGCCAGGTCGTCCGCGAGCGCCGAGAGCTCGGCCGGCAACAGCCCGTAGATCGGATGATCCTCGACCGCCTCGAACCCCTGATGGACCGCGGTACTGACATCGACCAGCCCGTCGACCCGGGCCTGGAGCTGATCGATCCGGTCCGGGGCGATCCCGTCCCGATCGACCAGGTCGTCCGTCTGGTCGATCCGATCCTCCAGGCGGTCGAAGGAGACCTCCACCGGCTCCATGGCCCGATCGACGGTGTCTGCCGCGGTGAAGCCCAACCGGATCACCACCGCAGCCAGGATGATCATCAACGCCGAGCCGACGATCCCCAGGACCAGAGCGATCAACCCGAGGATCCGGCCCCGGGCCCCCGGGCCTGCCGCCGCCGCGGTCGTGGTGGCGGCGCCGACGTCCCCGACATCGCCGAGGTCTGCGTCGCCGAGGTCGAGATCCCCGAGCCCCTCGATGCCGTCGAGATCTTCGCCGTTCGTCGCCTCGTCGTCAGCCATCTGCGCCCCTCGCTGTCTGTGGTTGCGACATCCTATGGCCTGACAACCGACGTTCGCTCTGCGCTAGGACACGAGGGCGGCCCCGAGGCTCCGATCATCCCTGGCTGCGTTGCGGGTGATTGCGTCGACCAGCTCGACCCACCGGGACCGGGGGAGGTCATGGCCCATGTCCGGGAACATCAACAGCCGGGAGCCGGGCACCGCCTTCGCCGTTGCCACACCACCGCTCGGCTTGACCAACGGGTCGACCAGGCCGTGGACGACCAGGGTCGGTGCGGTGATCGTCCGCAGGTCCGGCGTCCGGTCCGGGCTGGCGTGAATGGCCAGCAGCTGTCGGGCCGTGCCCTGGGGGCGCCAGCTCCTGGCGATCGAGGCCTCGGCCGACTCCCGGAGTCGGGCCTCGTCCCGTTCCGGTCCGGCGATCAGTGCATAGGTCTCGACCACGTCCTCGAGCGCGGTCTCCCTGGTCGGCGGCTTCCGCCGGGCCGCCTTGGCCATCAGTGACGCTGCGGCCTGACCGTTCCGGCGGTTCCCGGTGTTGGACATGATCGAGGTCAGGCTCCGGACCCGGCTGCGGTGCCGGAAGGCGAGGGTCTGGGCGATCATGCCGCCCATCGACACGCCGACCACGTGGGCGCTGTGGATCCCGAGGTGATCGAGCAATCCGGCGGCGTCGTCCGCCATGTCGGCGATCAGGTAGCCGGCGGCCGGGGCCCGACGGGTGAGCCGACTCTTGAAGTACTGCTGCGGGGTCATCATCGGGCCGGTGGTCTCCGAGCTCAGCCCGATGTCCCGATTGTCGAAGGCGATGACCCGGAACCGATCACCGAACAGCTCAACGAACTCCGGCGGCCAGTCGACCAGCTGACCGCCAAGGCCCATCACCAGCAGCAGCGGGGCACCGTCGGGGTTCCCGTACTCCTCGTAGGCGATCGTCAGTCCGTTCACGTCTGCGTTCGGCATGAATCCACTCTATGAGCGGCGGAGCCTCCGGAGCCACCGCTAGGTTCACCAGCCATGGACAGCTTCGCCACCCGGTTCACCTCCCGCTCGATCATGTCGTCCGGACACCGCATCCACCTGATGGAGCACGGCCCGGCCGACGGTGTCCCGGTGGTCATGATCCACGGGTTCCCGGAGAGCTGGTACTCGTGGCGCCACCAGCTCCAGGCGCTCGGCGACGCCGGCCATCGGGCGATCGCCATCGATGTCCGGGGCTACGGCCGATCCGCGGCGCCAGCCGAGATCGAGGCCTACGCCATGACCGCGCTGGTCGGAGACGTCATCGCCGTCATCGACGACCTCGGCGGGCCAGACGCCGTGGTGGTCGGGCACGACTGGGGGGCACCGGTGGCATGGAACACCGCCCTGTTGCGGCCGGACCGGGTCCGGGGCGTCGCCGGGCTCTCCGTGCCGTATTCGGGCCGGGGCGACCTGCGGCCGCTGGCGGCGTTCCGGATGCTGGCCGGCGACGAGATCTTCTACATCGACTACTTCCAGGAGCCGGGCCTGGTCGAGGCGGAGGTGGAGTCCGATCTGGCCGGCTGGATCCGCGGCTTCTACTTCACCGCCTCCGGTGAGGCCGACCCGGCCGGCCCGTCGATGGGCATGGTCACGCCGGGCCGAACGCTGCGGGAGCGGTTCCAGACCCCCGGTCCGGGTCAGATGGCGTGGATGACAGACGAGGACTTCGCCTTCTACCTGGGAGAGTTCGAGCGCAGCGGGCTGACCGGCGGGTTCAATCGGTACCGGAACATCGAGCGGGACTGGACCGAGCTGGCGGCCTGGCGCCACGCCCCGATCACGGTCCCGGCCCTGTTCATCGGCGGTGAACTCGACGGCCCGACCCAGCTCGGCCAGAACGCCATCGCCCGGTTCGACACCACCCTGCCGGCGCTGACGACGTCGGTCATCCTGGACGGCTGCGGCCACTGGACCCAGCAGGAGCGGCCGAACGAGGTCAACGACCTGCTGCTGGAGTTCGTGGCCGGACTCGACGCCGGGTGAGCGGCTACTGGCCCTCGAAGTTGGCCGGCCGCTTCTCCATGTAGGCCGACAGGGCTTCCCGGAAGTCCTTGGACTGGAACAGCGGGAGCAGGGCCAGGTACTGCCGCTGGACGTGGTCCTCCATGTCCTCGGTCATGGCGTGGCGCATCATCCGCTTGGCCGCCCGGACGGCGAGCGGGGCATTGGCCGCCACCTCGGCGGCGACCGACATCGCCCGGTCCAGCAGGGCCTCGCCGGGCATGACCTCGCTGACCAGACCGACCTCCAACGCCTGGTCCGCGGTCAGGGTCCGTGCGGTGAACAGCAGCTCGGCCGCCGTGGACCAGCCGACGATCCGGGGCAGGAGCCAGGTCCCGCCGCTCTCGGGGACCAGACCCCGGGCGGTGTAGGCCGCAGACAGCTTGGCCTTGTCCGATGCCAACCGGATGTCGCACCCGAGGGCGAGGTCCATGCCGTAGCCGGCCGCCCCGCCGTTGAGGGCGGCGATGGTCGGCGTGTCGATCTTGTTGAGCACCACCGGCGGGGCCGAGCGGAGGTCGAACTCGCCGGTCATCCCAGACGTCGAACCACCGCCGATCCCTTCACCGGAGTTGGCGGCGGCGATGTCCAGCCCGGCGCACCAGGCCCGCCCGTTGCCGGTGATGACGATGACCCGGACCTCGGGGTCGGCATCGGCGGCCAGCAGGACCTCGGACAGCCGGGACAGCATGGTCGTCGTGATCGTGTTCATCCGGTCCGGACGGTTGAAGGTGATCGTTGCGATGTGGCCGTCGACGTCGTAGAGGAGAGGATCGCTCATGATCGAGACGGTACTCGTCAGCTGGGAGCGGGAGCCAGAGCGCAGTACGGTTGCCACTCGTGCGCAGCCCGAAAGACTTCTTCGCCCCCCTGGCGGTCGGTGCCCCGGCGCCGGTCCGGGAGATCCCGGTCCGACCCAGCCGGATGATCCACTTCTTCCCCCCGTCGAACGAGAAGATGGTCGGCAAGGTGCCGGCGATCGCCCCAACCGTCGACATCCTCCTCGGCAACCTGGAGGACGGCGTGCCGGCGGCGGACAAGGAGGCGGCGCGGGAGGGGCTGATCCAGGTCGGCCGCACCGCCGACTTCGGATCCACCCAGTTCTGGACCAGGCTCAACTCGCTCGACTCGCCATGGTTCCTCGATGACATCACCCGGGCCGTGACCGAGATCGGCGACACGCTCGACGTGGTGATGATCCCCAAGGTCGAGGGCCCGGAGGACATCCACTACGTCGACCGGCTGCTTGCCCAGTTGGAGGCCAAGGCCGGCTTGACCCGGCCCCTCCTGGTCCACGCCATCCTCGAGACCGCCCGTGGGGTGGCGAACGTGGAGGCGATCTGTGCCGCGTCGCCCCGGATGCAGGGGCTGTCGCTCGGGCCGGCCGACCTGGCGGCCAACCGCCGGATGAAAACGACCCGGGTCGGCGGCGGCCATCCCGGCTACGTCGTCCGGGCCGACCCGGCAGACGGGGCCGAGATCACAGACCCCCGGCCGTCGTTCCAGCAGGATCTGTGGCACTACACGATCGCCAGGATGGTCGACGCCTGCGTGGCGAATGGGATCCTGCCGTTCTACGGCCCGTTCGGCGACATCGCGGACACCGTGGCCTGCGAGGACCAGTTCCGAAACGCCTACCTGCTGGGTTGTGTCGGGGCGTGGAGCCTCCACCCGGTCCAGATCGACATCGCCAAGCGGGTCTTCAGCCCCGATCCGGCCGAGGTCGCCCATGCCCAGCGGGTGATCGAGGCGATGGGGGACGGGACCGGGGCGATCATGCTCGACGGGAAGATGGAGGACGACGCCTCGGTCAAGCAGTGCCGGGTCGTCGTCGAGCTGGCCCGGAGCCTGTCGGCGCGGGATCCAGCACTCGCCGATCGCTACGGCTTCTGAGCGACCGCCGGACCGGACCAGGACCAGCCAGGACCACGACCATAGGAGCGACCATGACCGACCTGCTGCCCCGCCGGAGCGTGCTGTACATGCCGGCCGCCAACGAACGGGCGCTCGAGAAGGCCAAGTCCATTCCGGCCGATGCGCTCATCTTCGACCTGGAGGATGCGGTGGCCCCGGAGGCCAAGGACCAGGCCCGCCACCAGGCGGTGGCGGCCGCCGCCTCCGGTGCGTACGGGTCCCGGGAGCTGACGATCCGCTGCAACGGGTTGGACACGCCCTGGGGGGCCGAAGACGTTGCGGCGGCTGCGGGGGCCGGGCCGGGACTGTCTGCGGTGGTCATTCCCAAGGTCGACTCGCTCGCAACGCTTGATGCGGTGTCCGCCGCGCTCGACGCCGGCGGCGCAGACGACGCCCTATCGATCTGGGCCATGATCGAGACCCCGACCGCCATCCTCGATGCCCGGACCCTGGCCGCCCACCCCCGGGTCGAGGTGCTGGTCATGGGGACCAATGACCTGGTCAAGGAGCTGCGGGCAACCGCCGGGGCCGATCGGGCGGCCCTCCTCCCCCACCTGGCCAGCGCGCTGGTGGCGGCCAGGGAGGCCGGCAAGGTGATCCTGGACGGGGTCTACAACGACATCAAGGACCTGGATGGGTTCGCCGCTGAGTGCGCCCAGGGCATGGCCCTCGGGTTCGACGGCAAGACCCTGATCCATCCCGGCCAGGTCGAGATCGCAAACGACACCTGGGCCCCGGACGCCACCGAGATCGCCGAGGCCGAGCGGATCATTGCCGCCTTCGCCGAGGCCGAGGCCGAGGGTCGTGGCGTGGTCACCGTCGACGGCCGGATGATCGAGAACCTCCACGTCGACGGGGCCAGGCGAATCCTCGCCGTCGCCGCCGCCATCGCCGAGCGGGCGACCGGCTGAGCCCAGCCTGCGGTCATCGGGATCGGATCGGCCCTTGACCTCGTCGCGCTCCCGCGTTAGTTTCCTAGTAGGTTAATTAACAAAGTAGTTAACTACTGGCTGATGAACCACAACGACACGACGACCGATGACGACGAACGGCTCGACCAGATCTTCGCCGCCCTGGCCAACCGGACCCGCCGGGCGATCCTCGATCGCCTGGCCGCCGGCCCGGCCACGGTGAAGGAGTTGGCCGAACCGTTCGCCATGAGTCTGCCGGCGGTGTCGAAACACATCCGGGTCCTCGAGGGGGCCGGCCTGATCGAGCAGGGGCGCGACGCCCAGTACCGCCCGTGCTCGCTCCAGGTCGGGCCGCTCCGGGAGATCGATCGCTGGACCGAGCGCTACCGGCCGATCTGGGAGGACCGATTCTCCCGGCTCGACGACTACCTCGGCCGTCTCACGGCCGACGACGGCGCCCCGGATGGGCATCAGCCGAAACGACGAACACAGAGGAGTGATGATGAGTGAAGACGCAGTGGTGATCGAACGGACCTTCGACGCCCCGATCGAGATGGTCTGGCAGGCCTGGACCGATGGCGAGCACTTCGCCAAGTGGTACGGGCCGCAGGGCTTCACCATCCCGGTGGCAAACATGGACGCGCAGGTCGGCGGGTCCCGTCACATCTGCATGGCGTCACCGGATGGCAGCATGAAGATGTGGTTCACCGGCGAGTACCGGACCGTGGACGCCACCAGCCTGCTGGTCTACACCGAGGCGATGTCAGACGAGGACGGCAATGTGCTGTCGCCGGCGGACATGGGCATGCCGGACGATCACCCGATGATCACCGAGGTCACCGTTCAGCTGACGGCCGACGGTGACGGCAAGACCAGGATGGTCATGACCCACGCCGGGATCCCGGCCGACTCGCCGGGGGCCAGCGGCTGGGCGATGGCGTTCGACAAGCTGACCGCCCACCTGGCGGCGGCCTGAACATTCCGGAGCGGGGACGGGGTCCCCGACACATCGCTCCGGGCGGTCAGGCCCGGGAGACCCCGTCCTCGATGGCGGCCAGGCGGACCGCCTCGGCCACCTCGACCGACACCGCCTTCTCGAACACCGACGGGATGATGAAGTCGGCGGCGAGGCGATCGTCACCGATCGAGGCGGCGATCGCATCGGCGGCGGCCAGCTTCATTTGCTCGGTGATGTCAGAGGCCCGGGCGTCGAGGGCGCCCCGGAAGATCCCGGGGAAGGCCAGGACGTTGTTGATCTGGTTCGGGTAGTCGCTTCGCCCGGTGGCCATCACGCCGACCATCCCCTCGACCTGCTCCGGCAGGATCTCGGGGTCGGGGTTCGCCATGGCGAAGACGATCGGGTCCGTGGCCATCGTCGCCACATCGTCCGCGGTGATCAGACCCGGCCCACTGAGGCCGAGGAACACATCCGCCCCTTCCAACACGTCGGATGCCGTCCCCTTGGCCCGTTCCTGATTGGTGTGTTCGGCGAACCACTGCTTGGCGTCGTTGAGGCCGTCCCGGCCGTCCCACACCGCACCGGCCCGGTCGAGACCGACGATGTGGCCGGCCCCGGCCTCGAGCAGGATCTTGCCGACCGCGATCCCGGCCGCCCCCAGCCCGGCGATCACGACCCGGACGTCTGCCAACTCCTTGCCAACCACCCGCAACGCATTGCGGAGCCCGGCCAGTGCCACCACCGCGGTCCCGTGCTGATCGTCGTGGAAGACCGGGATGTCGAGCCGGCGCTTCAGCTCGGCCTCGATCTCGAACGCACCGGGGGCGGCGATGTCCTCCAGGTTGATCCCGCCGAAGGTCGGGGCCAGCCGGACCACGGTCTCGATGACCTCCTCGGGGCTCGACACGTCGAGGCAGATCGGGAACGCGTCGACGTCGCCGAACTCCTTGAACAGCAGCGCCTTGCCCTCCATGACCGGCATGGCGGCCTTCGGCCCGATGTCGCCGAGACCGAGCACCGCCGTGCCATCGCTGACGATCGCCACGGTGTTCTTGCGGACGGTGTGGGTATCGGCGAGCGACTCGTCCTCGGCGATGGCGGTGCAGACCCGGGCCACGCCGGGCGTGTAGGCCATCGACAGGTCATCCGCATCGCCGACCGGACACAGCGACAGCACTTCGATCTTGCCGCCCTCGTGCATCCGGAACGTCCGGTCGTAGTGATCGAGCACGGTCACGCCATCGACCGCCGTCGCTACCTCGATGATCCGTTGCTGGTGATCGACACCGGAGGCGTTGACCACGATGTCCCGCTCCAGGATCGGGCCCTTGGCCACGAAGCCCTCGATGGCGAAGATGTTGCCGCCGGCGTCGCCGATGGCGGTGGTCAGCCGCCCGAGCACCCCGGGAACATTGTCCAGGCGGACCCGGAGGTTGATCGAGTACTGGGTGGCCGTTGGCGCTGTCATGGCCGAAAGGCTACGAGCCATCGCCACCGTTGCCGACCGGACCAGCCGGTCGCCATCCGATCACATCCGGTCGAGCAGCTCCGCCTTCTTCTCCTCGAACTCCGCCAGGGTGATGATCCCCTTCTGCTGGAGTGCGGCCAGCTTCTCGATCTGGTCCGGGATGGAGAGCCCGCCGGCCGCTGCCCCGCCGCCACCGAGGTTTCGGCCGACCCGGTCGTACTTGCGGTTCTCGTTGGCCTCCATCTGGCGGTAGATCTCGTTCTGGACATTGAGCGGCTTGCGAATGTCGCTGAACTTCTGCGAGCCCTGCTCCCCCGCCGACTCGATCTCCAGGTCACCGGAGCCGATCAGCCGCTCGAAGAAGGTCTGGCTGAAGAACACGGTGTTGACCCGCTCCAGCGGGATCTCGGTCCCCTGCCGGCTGAACACCCCAGACCGGTTGATCAGCCGATCGGTGGTGACGACGAACCCGGTGGTCGACCACACGACGTAGCGGGCGATGGACCAGACCAGGATCACGACCAGCAACCCGGCGGCCAGGATGTTGACCACGCCGTTCTGGACGACGACCAGCGCGAACACCCCGAGGATGAGCGCCCCGATCAGCGCCCCGGCCTGGCCGGCGAAGAACCACCAGTGGGGCCGCAGATCGAGGACGATCTGCTCTTCCGAATACAGCTGATCCTCCGAGAACCGCACGACATGATGGTACCCGGTTGTCTGCACGGGCACCGGTTGCCCGATGCCTGGGACCGGCTCGGCGTCAGAGCCGACCGGTATGGTCGTTGCTGTGGACTCGGGGGACGGCATCGGGACGAACCGCCAGCGGCGCAGGGACGTCAACCGGCGGGCCGAGCAGCTGCTCGACGGCCTGAACGAGTCCCAGGTCCGGGCGGTGACGGAGACGGCGGCTCCGCTGGTGGTACTGGCCGGTGCCGGCTCCGGCAAGACCCGGGTCCTGACCCGCCGCATCGCCTGGCGGGTCCTCACCGGCCAGACCGACCCGCAGCGGGTCCTGACCCTGACCTTCACCCGAAAGGCGGCGGCCGAGCTGCGGGACCGGCAGCGTGACCTCGGCCTCCGTGATCGGATCCCGGCCGGCACGTTCCACGCCATCGCCATGACCCAGCTCCGCCAGCGATGGACCGAACGGCGGACCATCCCGCCAACCCTGCTCGACCGCAAGGTCCGGTTCGTCGCCCAGCTCCTGGGCTCCCGCCGAGGGGTCGAGGTCACCGATGTCGTGTCGGAAATGGACTGGGCCCGGGCCCGGCTCATCGCACCGGAGGACTACCACCAGGCTGCGCTGCGGGCCGGCCGGACCCCGCCGCTGCCGGCCGGGGACCTGGAGGAACTGCTTGTCCGCTACCAGCAGGAGAAGCGCCGCAAGCGCCTGGTCGACTTCGACGACCTGCTGACCCTGGCCATCCGGGACCTGCGGGCGGACCCGGACTATGCGGCCGGGGTCCGGTGGCGCCACCGCCACTTCTACGTCGACGAGTTCCAGGACGTGAACCCGTTGCAGTACGCGCTGTTGCAGGAGTGGCTCGGTGACCGCTCGGACCTGTTCATCGTCGGAGATCCAAACCAGGCGATCTACGGCTGGAACGGTGCCGATCCCGGGCTGCTCGGGTCGATGGCATCCCGGCCGGACACCACGGTCGTCCAGCTGGCAGACAACTACCGGTCGACCCCCCAGGTCCTTCGGCTTGCCGGGGCCACGCTCGGGCCGATCGGGGCGGCCAAGCTCACCGCCCACCGGGGTGCCGGGCCGGCCCCATCGCTCACGTCGTATGCCACCGACCGGGCGGAAGCGGACGGGATCGCAGACGCAATGCTCCGCGAGCGGTCCTGGGGTGAGGACTGGTCGAAGCAGGCCGTGCTGGTCCGGACCAACGCCCAGCTGGTGGTGATCGAGCAGGCCCTTGCCGACGCCCGGATCCCCACCAGGGTCCGCAGCGGTCCCGGACCGCTCGGGTCGGCGGAGGTCAAGGGGGAGCTGCAGGCCATCGGTCGGGACGGGATCGACCTGATCGGCCGGCTCGAGGACCTGGACGAGCGGCTGTCCGCCATCGCTGCGGAGCAGACCAATCTCAACGTGGAGCGGTACAACAACCTGGCGGCCCTCAGCCGGGTCATCCACGAGTACCTCTCGCTCGATCCAAACCCCACCGGACCCGGCCTACTGTCCTGGGTCGACACGCTGCAGCGGGGTGACGTCGATGACCGATCAGACGCCGTCGACCTGGTGACCTTCCACGGCGCCAAGGGTCTGGAGTGGCCGGTCGTCCATCTGGCCGGGCTCGAAGACGGCTTCGTCCCCATCGCCTACGCAACCACCGACGCCCAACTGGACGAGGAGCGGCGGCTGCTCTACGTCGCCCTGACCCGGGCCGAGGAACGGCTCCACCTCAGCTGGGCCAAGGAGCGGACGTTCGGGACCAACACGGTCAAGCGGCAGCCGGCGCCCCTGCTGGAACCGCTGGCCGCCGCCATCGCCGAGATGGACCCGGAGGGTCCGGGCCGCCCGGACTGGCGGGACCACATCCAGCGGACCAGGCAGCGCATCCCGACCGCAGCGCCGGCCCCCGACCGTGACCGCCAGGCCGAGCTGCTCGACGAGCTCCGACGGTGGCGGACCAGACGGGCCAGGGCCGCCGGCGTCCCACCGCACGTGATCCTGACCGACCAGACCCTCAAGGTCATCGCCGAGCAGCGCCCGGCCGGCACCGGCCAGCTGGCCACCATGCCGGGCATGCGTCCGGTCAAGCTGCAGCGCTACGGCGACGAGCTGCTGGCCATGGTCAATGACTCGGTCACTCCGGACGCTCGTCTGGGGTGACCACGATCACCACGGTCTGGGACGCGTGCTCGAGCACGTGTTCAACGTTCGGGCCGAGACTCGGTCGGCCGTCGTCGAGGCGCCGGAGCCTGGCCCCCATCACGATCAGGTCGGCCTCCACCTCGGCCGCCTGTGACACCACCTCGACCGCCGGCAGCGAGGCAAACCGGATGGCGGTGTCCGCGGTGGCGTGGACCTCGATGGCGTGACTCTGGGCCCGGGCCAGGATCCGCTCGGCCACATCGGTCTCCTCCTCGGTCACCGGGGTCCGGAACCGGCCGAACAGCCTGCCCCCGAGATCACCGTCCGATGGGTCGTACACCACGTGGCTCAACATCAACCGGGTACCGAGCCGGGCCGACATGTTGGCCGCCAGCTCCTCGGCGGCCCGGGACGATGGACTGGCGACCACGGGCACCAACGCCTGAGCGAAGATCCCCGGCAGCTTGCCCGGCAGGTTCCGGGCCCGGCGGACGATCACCATTGGCAGCTCGCTTGTCCGCAACAACTCGTCGACCAGCGGCGAGATCGAGCTGCCCGGCCGGGGGTGGGACACAGTCCCGACGGCGATCACGCCGTAGCCGAGCTTCGACTCGGCAACGATCTGCTGCGCGACCTCCTGCTCGGCCGCATCGTCGATGTAGGCGACGTCGAGCTCCCGGCCGTACAACACGTTCTGCAGCGCCTCCAGGTTCGGCCCGGATCCGTTCTGCTGGACCGCCATGACGGTCGCCGGCAGCTCCTCGGGCCAGGCGAAGTGGGCGATCTGGGCCGCCACGATGCTGTTGGCGTCTGCCGCAGACGGCAACAGGATCCGGTTGTTCTTGATCAGGAGGTTCCGGTCGAGCGCCTCCTCCCTGGCCAGCCGCTCCCGTTCGTCTACCGAGCCGGCAAGATCCCGGCTGAACACCCGAAGGCCGACCGAGGCCAGCAGCGAGGTCACCAGCGGGATCATCACGATGATGGTGAACGTTGTCTGGTTGAACACCCCCAGCGACAGCCCGACGGTGGCAATGATGATCTCGAGCGCCCCTCTGGCGTTGAGCCCAGCCCCGAGCACCATGCCCTCCCTGGTGGTCAGACCGGCCAGGCGGGCCCCACCGAAGGTACCGGCGAACTTGAGGACCAGTGCGACCGCAAGCAGCACGACGGCCCAGACCAGTGCCTCACCCCGGAGCAACGACAGGTCGAGCCGGAGCCCAGCGGTCGCAAAGAACAGCGGGGCGAACAGGACGGCGGTCAGGTCCTCGATCTGGTGTTGGGACTCGACTTGCTGGTAGCGGGAGTTCGCCAGGATCACTCCGGCCACGAAGGTCCCGAGCACGGCCTCGACCCCGAGGGCCTGGGTGATGACGCCGAAGACCAGCATGGTCCCGATCGTGACCGTCAGCGCCCCCTGGACGTTCCGACCCTGGCGGCGAACCGCCCGGAGCGCACCGTCGACCATCTGTTGCCCGACGGTCAACGCACCGACCAGGAACAGGCCGAGGCCGATGGTGGTGAAGCCGATGTCGAACGCCGACAGCTCGCCGGAGGCGGCAAGCCCGGCGATCACGCCGAGAATGATCCAGCCGATCACGTCGTTGGCCATGCCGGCGGCGATCGTGATCTGGCCGACGTCTCGCCGCATCAGGCCGAGGTCGCCGAGGATCTTGGCCACCACCGCAAGGGCCGACACCGCAACGCTGACGGCGATGAACAGGGTGAAGACCAGCTGGCTCGGACGGTCGCCGTCCAGTTGGCCGTACAGGGACTGGGGCATGGCCCAACCGGCAGCCAGGCCACCGATGAAGGGGACGATGACCGAACCGAGCGTGACCAGCACGGCGGCCCGACCGAGCCGACGGATCAGATCCAGGTCCGTCTCGTAGCCGGCGACGACCAGGAGGAAGGCGGCGCTGAACCAGCTGACCGCCAACAACATCGCCGACTGCTGCTCGGCGTACGGCGGACCGGGCAGGAACCAGTCGAACCCGGCGGGCCAGATCACCCCGAACACGCTTGGCCCGAGCATCAGCCCGGCGGCGAGCTGGCCGACCACCGCCGGGAGCCCGAAGCGCCTGGCCAGACCGCCGAGCAGGCGGGCCGAGGCGTAGATGGTCAGCAGTTGGACCCAGAAGACCAGGAGCTCATGGTGATCGAGACTGGTCAGCATGGGTCAATCGGCGAAGCCCGCCAAGACCGGTGCGTGGTCACTCGGTTTGGTGCCCTTCCGGGCGTTGCGATCGACCAGATCCAACCGGGACCGGGCCGCAAGCGACGCCGAGGACAGCACGTAGTCGATCCGCATCCCCTGCCGCTTGTGGAAGCGACCGGCCTGATAGTCGTAGTAGGAGAACAGTCCGCCGTCCTCGTAGCGGGCCCGGAACGTGTCGACGAGGCCCCAGTCGACCACGGCGGCCAGGGCCGCTCGCTCCTCGGGCGTGACATGGGTCAGGCCCTCGAAGGTCGGCCGATCCCACACGTCGATGTCGGTCGGGGCGATGTTCCAGTCGCCGGCGACGATCACGTCCTCGTCCGGGCTGGTGGTGGCGTCCAGATGGTCCCGCAATCGGCCGAGCCACCCCAACTTGTAGTGGTAGTGCTCGTGGCCGACCTCCCGACCGTTCGGTACATACACACTGTGGACCCGGACCGTCCCGCACCGGGCCGAGACCAGCCGAGCGTCGGTGTCCGCCTCTCTACCGTCAGCGAACCCGGCGATCGGATCGGCCAACCCGATCCGGGAGGCGATGGCGACCCCGTTCCACTGACCCTGGCCGTGATGGACGACCTCATATCCTTCGGATTCGAACAGCTCGCTCGGGAAGGCCTCGTCCGCCAGCTTGGTCTCCTGGAGGCACAGCACCTCCGGCCGGACCTCGGCCAACCACTGCTCGACACGGGGAATGCGAGCGTTCAGAGAATTCACATTCCACGTCGCCACCAGCACCAACTGGACGATAACCGAAGTCGAGGGTCGGTCATCGGCAACCGACATATCTCCAGCGAGACCGACACGATGTAGGATCACCCCTGTGACCTCCAACGGACTGGGTGAGCCGCACGATGCCGAGGACGGTGGCACGCCGTCCGGGCCGAACTCATGGCTGGTGGACGAGATGTACCGCCAGTACCTGGACAGCCCGAGATCGGTACCCGAGGAGTGGCAAGCGGTGTTCCGAAACGGCCCGCCGACCGCCGGGACGAGCGCGCCCGGCGTTCCGGCCGCTCCGGCCCCGCCAGCCGATCCGGCGCCGGCAACCCCACCGCCGTCTCCCCTGCTTGCACCCCTACCCGGCGCCCGGCAGGCACCGGCCACCGCCCCACCGGCGGCCCCGGCCGTAGCGGCGACCCAACCGACCCCGGCAGCCCCGGCAGCAGCGGCCGCCCCAACCCCTCCGGCCGCCACACCGGCCGCCGAGCCGGCACCGGTCGAGACCGCACCGGCGGCGGCCGCACCGGCCGATGCCGAGCGCGGGGCAAACGGCACGAACGGCGGGACCGGCACCAACGGCGGGAACGGGGCCACCGAGGCGGCCGAGGAGCTGGTGGCAGACCCGGCAGACGAACCGATTCGCGGCGTCGCAGCCCGCATCGCCGCCAACATGGAGGCCAGCCTCGAGGTCCCGACCGCCACCAGCTTCCGGGAGGTTCCGGCCAAGCTGCTCGAGATCAACCGGCGGGTCCTCAACAACCACCTGCGCCGGATCCGGGGTGGCAAGGTCAGCTTCACCCACGTGATCGGCTACGCCGTGGTGCGGGCCATCGCCGATGAGGTCCCGGCCCTCGGCAACACCTATAAGACCGATGACGACGGCAAGCCGATCCTGGTCCGCAACCCCCAGCTGAACCTCGGGATCGCGGTCGATCAGCAGAAGTCGGACGGGTCGCGCTCGCTGATCGTCCCGGTCATCAAGGGCGCGGACACCATGGACTTCGACGAGTTCGTCGAGGCCTACGAGGCCCTGATCCGCAAGGTGCGGGACAACAAGATCGCCATCGACGACTTGATGGGGGCCACGGTCACGCTGACCAATCCCGGCACGATCGGTACCGTCCAGTCCGTTCCCCGGCTGATGCAGGGACAGGGGGCGATCATCGGGGTCGGCCGGATCGGCTACCCGGCCGAGTACGAAGCCGCCGACCCCAAGGTCCTGGCCCAGCTCGGTATCTCCAAGACCATCGTCATCACCTCGACCTACGACCACCGGATCATCCAGGGGGCGGAGTCCGGGCTGTTCCTCAAGAAGGTTCACGAGCTCCTGCTCGGCGAGGACGGGTTCTACGACCGGCTGTTCTCAGACGTCGACGTGCCGTACGAGGCGGTCAAGTGGCGGACCGACCACGGTGCCTCCGACACCGACGAGGCCGGCGACGGCACGGTGGCCAAGCAGCTGGCGGTCAACACCCTGATCAACCAGTACCGGGTCCGCGGCCACCTCATCGCAAACACCAACCCGCTCGCCACCGGCGCCATCGCCACCCACCCCGAGCTCGACCCGGCAACCTACGGTCTCACCATCTGGGACCTGGACCGGGAGTTCCTGACCGGGAACCGGGACGGGATCTACGCATCGGTCGGCGGCGACGTCCAGTGGATGAAACTCGGCGACATCCTCGGCGTGCTCCGCGACGCCTACTGCCGAACGGTCGGGGTCGAGTACATGCACATCGCCGACCCCGGCGAGAAGCGCTGGATCCAGGAGCAGGTCGAGGAGGCACAACCCCCGTTCGATCGCGACGCCCAGCAGCACATCCTGGAGCGGCTGAGTGCGGCCGAGGCGCTCGAGAAGTTCCTGGCCACCCGGTACGTGGGTCAGAAGCGGTTCGGGATCGAGGGCACCGAGAGCGCCATCCCGATCCTCGACGCCGTGCTCTCGGCCGCCGCCGACGACAACCTGGAACGGGCCGTCATCGGTATGGCCCACCGTGGTCGCCTCAACGTCCTGGTCAACATCATGGGCAAGGAGTACACCGAGCTCTTCACCGAGTTCGAGGGTGCGGTGGACGAGGACGCCATCCAGGGCTCGGGGGACGTGAAGTATCACCTCGGGCAGGTCGGCCAACACACCAGCCCGACCAACGCCACGATCGACGTCGAGCTGGCCGCCAACCCCTCCCACCTGGAGGCGGTGGATCCGGTCGTCGTCGGCATGGCCCGGGCGTACATGGACCAGTCGACCTCCGGCAACTACCCGATCCTGCCGATCCTGCTCCATGGCGACGCTGCGTTCGCCGGCCAGGGCGTGGTGGCCGAGACCCTCAACCTGTCCCAGGTCAAGGGGTACAAGGTCGGTGGCACCATCCATCTGATCATCAACAACCAGCTGGGTTACACCACCGCACCCCACCAGTCCCGTTCCTCGGAGTATTCGACCGACGTGGCCAAGACGGTCCAGGCCCCGATCTTCCACGTGAACTCCGACGACCCGGAGGCCTGCGTCCGGGTGGCCAAGCTGGCCTTCGACTACCGCCAGCAGTTCAACAAGGACGTCGTGATCGACATGATCGGCTACCGCCGGCACGGTCACAACGAGGGTGACGACCCCAGCTACACCCAGCCGACGATGTACCGCCGGATCTCGGAGCTGCCGTCGGTCCGGACGCTGTACACCCAGGCCCTGATCGACCGGGGAGACATCACGGTCGAGGAGGCCGAGCGAGCCCTCGAGTACTTCCAGGCGGTGTTGCAGGAGGCGCTCGACACGACCAGGGGCCACGCCCCGCCCCCGGACCTGCGGGCCAAGCCGGCGCCGCCACCGGTCGGTGTCCTGCCCCACATCGACACCGGTGTGCCCGGCAGCATGCTCGACTCCCTCTACGAACACCTGAGCTACGTCCCCGAGGGGTTCACCGTGCACCCCAAGCTGGCCCGCCAGTTCCAGAACCGGGATGCGATGTGGGCCGAGGGTCAGGTCGACTGGGCCCTCGGCGAAGCGTTCGCCATGGGGTCGCTCCTCGCCGCCGGCACATCGGTCCGGCTGGCCGGTCAGGACAGCCGGCGCGGCACCTTCGCCCACAGGCACGCCACGCTGCACGACTACCACACCGGCAACGAGTTCACCCCGCTGACCACGGTGGCGCCCGAGGGCACGGACTACTGGGTCTACGACTCGACCCTGTCCGAGTACGCCGGCCTCGGCTTCGAGTACGGCTACGCCATCGCCAACCCCGAGGTCCTGGTCCTGTGGGAGGCCCAGTTCGGCGACTTCGTCAACGGCGCCCAGATCATCATCGACCAGTTCCTGGTGGCGGCCGAGGACAAGTGGAACCAGTCGACCAGCCTGGTCATGCTGCTGCCCCATGGCTACGAGGGTCAGGGCCCAGAGCACTCCTCCGGGCGCCTGGAGCGGTTCCTGCTGCTCTGCGCCGAGGACAACATCCAGGTGGCGAACGTGACCACCGCGGCCCAGCTGTTCCACGTGCTGCGTCGCCAGGTCGTCCGCCGGGAGTCGAAGCCGCTGGTGCTGTTCACGCCGAAGTCCGGGTTGCGGGCCAAGTCGTCCCGCTCGCCGGTCGAGGCCTTCACCCTCGGATCGTTCGAGGAGATACTCGACGACCCCGGCGTCGCCGATCCGGCCAAGATCAAGCGGGTCGTCTTCGCCAGCGGCAAGGTGGCGACCGAGGCGGCCGACTACCGGGACTCGATCGGCAACGACGAAGTGGCCATCGTCCGGGTCGAGCAGCTCTACCCGTGGCCGTTCGGCGCGGTCGGTCAGGTGCTCAAGCGCTATGGCGACGCATCGGAGATCGTCTGGCTCCAGGAGGAGCCGGAGAACATGGGGGCGTGGAACGCAGTGAAGGGCCGCCTCTACGAAGCGCACGGCGAGAGCCATCGGATCCGCAGGGTCAGCCGGCCGGAGTCCGGGAGCCCGGCCACCGGTTCGGTCGCCATCCACCGCCAGGAGCAGGACGAGTTGCTCCAGCGGGCCTTCGGGGGGCTCGAACAGCTCTAGTCGTCAGTCCGAGCCGTCAGTTCGAGCCGGCAGACCTCGAGTCGAGGTCGACGCCGATCACGGCCGCCAGTTCGGCGAGCGCGACGTGGGGATCGACCACCTTGATCGTTGTCATGCCCATGGCCCTTGCCGGTTTGAGGTTGATGCCGAGATCGTCGAGGAACACCGACTCGGCGGCGGTCACGCCGACGATCTCCAACGCCTTCAGGTAGAAGTCCGCCTCGGGCTTTCGGACCCCGATCACCGACGACTCGACCACGTGGTCGAACAGCGACATCACCGATCGGACCTCGGCCTCCCGCTCCGGGTTGGTCGGCGGCCTGGCATCTCCGGTGAAGTTGTTGGTCAGGCAGGCGGTGATGAAACCGGCGGACTTGACCCGTCGAATCGCCTCGACCATGAACGGCCGGACGTCACCGGAGATCAACTCGAGGACCGACCAGCCGCTGATCCGATGCCCCAGCGCCGCCGCCTCGGCCTCGAACAGCTCGACGAAACCGGCGGCGTCGACATCGCTCCGCTCGAACCGGGCCCAGGCGTTGTCGTCGGGGTTGGTGGCGTTGATGTTGCGGATGATCCCGGCCGGCAGACCCTCGGCCTCCTCGTGGCGGGCGAAGGCGTCGAACGGGCTGGTGAGCACCACCCCGCCGAAGTCGAACAGGACGGCCTTGATGTTCTCCGCGAGCACCAGCGGAGCTTAGCGATGCGGTCCGCTCACGGAACAGCTCGCCCGGTCGACAGGCACAGACGTCCGCAGCCCGACCCGCCAAAACAGGAAGTATCGACGGAATCCCGTTCCGTTAGTGATTGACTATGCATGTCATGGCGAGCACGAGTCGGCACCTAGTGGTCGATGGATCGAACATCGCGACGGAGAGCCGAACCCTTCCGAGTCTTGCGCAACTCGACGAAGCGGTCCGTGCCGTCCAGGCCGAGGATCCTGACCGATTGATCACCGTCATCGTCGACGCCACGTTCGCCCACCGCATCGACGAGTCCGAACGCAAGCAGTTCGAGGACGCCAACAACGCCGGCGAGATCGTGATGCCGCCGGCCGGGGCGGTCGGCCGGGGCGACGCGTTCATCCTCCAGGTCGCGGACAAGGCCGACGCTGCGGTGCTGTCGAACGATTCGTTCCAGGAGTTCCACGGCGAGCACCCGTGGTTGTTCGACGAAGGTCGCCTGATCGGCGGCAAGCCGGTCGAGGGCATCGGGTGGGTCTTCGTCCCACGGGTTCCCGTCCGGGGGCCGGCCAGTCGCCGCGCCACCCGTGAGGCGAAGAAGTCGAGCGGGCGGGGCCGGACGGCCTCGAAGACCTCGAAGACCTCGAAGACCTCGAAGACCTCGAAGACCTCGAAGAAGCAAACGTCGAAGCGGGCATCGGGCCCACCGCCGACCCCGAGCGCCGCCACCCCGCCGCCGTCCGGCCGGGGTGGCTCGGGCAGCGACCGCCGCAAGTCCGGCCGCCGCAAGACAGACGCCGATCCATCACCGTCGAAGAAGAGCGGCACCAAGAACAGCAAGGACGCAACCGCGGGGAGCGAGCAGACCAAGCCGGCCAAGAAGAGCGGCAAGCGGGCGTCGAAGTCGGTCGAGGAGCTCAACAGCCCCAACGACTTCATGCGGTTCGTGACCCAGCACTCGATCGGCGATGAGGTCACCGGTGTCGTCGACCGGTTCTCTTCCCACGGGTGCTACCTCTTCGCATCGTCAGCCCAGTGCTATCTGCCGTCGAGTGCCATGGGGGATCCACCCCCGACCAAGGCGCGGGATGTGGTCTCGATCGGACAGACCGTGATCGTGCGGGTGGAGTCATTAGACTCCGACCGTCGCGGCATCAACGTGGTGTTGGTGCGAACCTTCAGCGATGACGGTAAGAAACAACCCGCGTCCGGGGGAGGTACCCGCGGCCGCAGCGATAGAAAAACTTCTCAACAGCTGCAACCCGTCGCCGACGAACCAGCACGAGAAGCGAATCTCACAAGGAGC
>JBCCFN010000054.1:0-21189 GCA_039029715.1 Actinomycetota bacterium
ATCCGTTCCCGACCGGGCCCGAGGCCAACCGGATCGATCTGGGCGATGTCCTGACCGATCCCGGTGCGGCAACCGCCGCATCACCGGGTTCGGAGCAGGATGCGCTGGCCGAGTTCCTGATCGCCAACCACGGCGTCGGGGCCGGGACGCCGTTCGACCAGGCCGAGACCGACCCGGCCGACGATCAGCGGATCGTCAACGTCAACCTGCCGTAGTCGGAACAAACCCTGTCGGACCGGGCCGTCACCTCCAGCGCGGAGGGGCGGCCCGGTCCGCGTCCGAGTCCTGAATCGGGGGCCCGGTCTCGGCCCGGTTCGGGGGCCGCGTCGAGGCCCAGATCTTTCCTCACGGGGCGACCGGTGCAGGCGTCGGTAGACTCGGCGGCCGTGGCAGAACCGGGCGACACCGTGAGCAGCGCCGATCAGCAGCGGCCGGTCCCCGTGGTTCTCGGTGTCCTCAATGTCACCCCGGACTCGTTCAGCGACGGCGGCTTGTACACCGACGTCGACTCCGCTGTCGCCCGGGCCCACGAGATGTTGACCGAGGGGGCGGACATCATCGACGTCGGTGGTGAGTCCACCCGGCCCGGTGCCGCACCGGTCGACCCGGTGGAGGAGGCAGCTCGGGTGGTGCCGGTGATCGAGGCCATCGCCCCGTTCTGCCGGGTCGCGGTCGACACCAGGCACGAATCGGTGGCCCGGGCCGCAGTGACGGCCGGCGCCACGATCATCAACGATGTCGCCGCCGACCTCTGGCCGGTGGCCGCCGAGCTCGGCGTCGGGTGGATCGCCATGCACATGCAGGGCGAGCCCGGGACGATGCAGCGGGATCCGACCTACAGCGATGTGGTGACCGAGGTCAGGGACTTCCTCGTCGCCCGGGCCGAGACCGCAGCGGCGGCCGGGGTCCGTGAGATCTGGATCGACCCCGGCTTCGGGTTCGGCAAGACCCTGGACCACAACCTCCTCCTCCTGGCCCACATCGATCGTCTGGTCGCCACCGGCTGGCCGGTGGCGGTCGGTACCAGCCGCAAGACCATGCTCGGCCAGCTGATCGCCCGCTCAGACGGGGCCGACCAGCAGACGCCCCTCGAGGATCGGCTAGTAGGATCGGTGACCACGGCGGCGTATGCCATGCTGCAAGGCGTGGCTCTGATCCGGGTACACGACGTGAAGGCGGCCAAGCAGGCTGCGACCGTGGTCGCAGGGGAAAGGTGACATGGCCAAAGGCAAGTGGGCCCAGGGCATCAAGCCCCGGGCGTTTCATTGGATCATCGATGGTCAGCTCGCCATCTGTGAACGCCCCGGTGGCTACGGGGCGAACCACCGCCGGGTCCGCCGACAGGAAGAGGTCATCTGGATCCGGGAGAACAGCTTCTCGTTCGTCGTCTCGCTGATCCCGTCGGATCACAACCTCCACAGCTACGACGAGCAGGGAATGCCGTGGAAGCACTGGCCGTTCTCGCCGTCGCTCGACCTGGAGACCGCCCTTCCCCAGCTCTATGGCGAGTTGCGGACCCTGCTGGGCGACGGCAAGATCCTCCTGCTCCACATGGAGGAGGTCGGGGACCGGATGGCCGGGTTGATGGCCGGCTATCTGCGCTGGACCGGCATGGTCCCCATCACCTTCGACGCCATCATGGTGGTCGAGCGGATCCTCGGCCGGCAGATGGGACCGACCGGCCGGACCATCGTCACTGCGGCCGAAGCGGCCGCCGCGTCAGCCGCCTGACCGCGTGATCCGTCACCGGCCGGCGCCGGCTCCTACGCTGGCCGGCCTATGACTGACGTGCGGAGCGATCGGATCGAGATCCGGGGCCTTGAACTGCTGGTGTACTGCGGCGTGCTGCCCGAGGAGCAGGCCCGGCGCCAGCCGTTCCTGTTCGATCTCGACCTTCACCTCGATTTGACCCTGGCCGGTACCAGCGACGACCTGGACCACACCGCGGACTATGGCCACCTGATCGATGTGCTGGCCGGCGCCCTGGCCGACGAGCGGTTCCAGCTGCTGGAGCGGATGGCGGCCCGGGTGGCGGAGCTGCTGTTCGAGCACTCCTCGATCGACGCCGTCACGGTGACCGCTCGCAAGCTGCGGCCGCCGGTGGCCGCCCACGTCGACACCACCGGCGTCCGGATCCACCGGTCCCGGCCCGGCGGAGGCGGCGGATCGGCCTGATGCGGGCCTTCCTCGGGCTCGGCTCGAACCTCGGTGACCGACGGGCCATCCTGCGGGCCGCCGTCGACGCCATGACCGAGGTGGTCGCGGTCTCGCCGGTGTACGAGACCGAGCCGGTCGGCGGTCCGGAGCAGGGCCCGTTCTTCAACATCGTGGTCGAGCTGGCGACCGAGCGGACCCCCCGCCAGCTGCTCGAACTGTGCCGAGAGCTGGAACAGGCGGCAAACCGGGTGCGGGTGGTCCGGTGGGGTCCGCGGACCCTCGACGTCGACGTGCTGCTCGTCGGCGACCTGACCGTCGACGAGGACGACCTGGCCGTGCCCCACGCCCGGATGCACCAGCGCAACTTCGTGATGGTCCCGCTCCTCGACCTCTACCCCGAGGTCGAGGTCGACGGCTACGACCCGGCGACCGCGTTCGGCGACGTCCGCAACATCGGGCCGCTCTAACCTGGGGTCCATGGAGGACCAGCAGTTGCCGCCGGCGCCCAATCGGGCCCAGGCGCTGGTGGCCAAGGCCGGGTACACCGTCTACGAGGCCGGGCGGACGCTCTTCGACCAGCCGGTCCTGGTGTACCTACCCCGCAAGGCCAGGCGTTGGCCAGACTACGACATCGTCGACCACGTCGGGCGGCCGCTCGGGGCCGAGCTCAAGGTCGGCACACCGTCGCCGTTCGAAGTGACGGCGCCCAGTCGGATCGTCGACTCGTTCGGCAGTCCGGTACTGGAGATCCGGCCGTCCCGGCACCTGCTCCGGACCGAGTTCGCCATCACCGGCGTGGCCACCGGTTCGTTCGTGGTCAAGGGGCTCGAAGGATCGCGGGTCTCGATCGAGGCCAACCGGGAGCGGTTCGGGATGATCCGGTCCAGCCGGCTGCAGGGCCTCGGGGTCGGGGAGGCTCGGGTCGAGGACGATGCCGGCAACGTCGTCGGCCGGATCCGTCACCTCCGGACCAGCAGGAACCCGTTCCGCAGACAGCCAGCCTGGGTGATCGGGCTCGACCCGATGCTGCGTGGGCCGCTCCGGCGTCTGGTGGTGGCTGCGCCGTCGGTGCTGGCCGCCGTCCGGCGGGTCCAGGAGGCCTCGGCCTGACGGCCAGCCGGTGAACCGGGCCCGGGTGTCTGGACCGTATGCTTGCAGACGGCCGGTGACCCTCGCCGGTGTCGTGGCGGCGCCACGGTGATCGGACAGGACGGGACGAGTGCGACGAGATCTCCAACCACCGGTGGCCGATGTCCGGTTCCTGGTCCAGCGGGCGCTGGCCGAGGACCTCACGCCCTTCGGTGATCTCACCTCGTCGCTGATCGACCCGGACCTCCGGGCCACGGCCCGATTCGAGGCCCGCCACGGCGGCGTGATCGCCGGTTGCCTCTGCGTCGAGGAGACGTTCGCCGCCGTCGACCCCGGGCTGTCCGTGCAGTGGACGAGGACCGACGGTGACCGGGTGGCCCCGGGCGACGAGATCGGGGTGGCTAGGGGGTCGGTCGCCACCCTGCTGACCGCCGAGCGGACCGCCCTCAACTTCCTCAGTCACCTGTCCGGCGTGGCAAGCAACGCCGCCCGATGGGTCGATCTGGCCGCCGGTCGGGTCATCGTCTGGGACACCCGCAAGACCACGCCCGGGTACCGGTCCCTGCAGAAGGCGGCGGTCCGGGCCGGCGGTGCGGCCAACCACCGGGGCAACCTGTCCGACTGGCTGATGATCAAGGACAACCACCTGTTCGGCACCACGATCACCGATGCGGTTGCCGAGGCCCGCCGCCGCTGGCCGGGCCGGACCGTCCATGTCGAGGCCGATCGGGAAGACCAGATGATGGAGGCGATGGAGGCCGGGGCAGACATCATCCTGCTCGACAACTTCAGCCCGGCCGAGCTCGTCGGGCTGGTGGCTACGGTCGGTACCTGGGTCGAGACCACCGGTGGCCGCCGCCCCCTGCTCGAGGCGTCCGGTGGAATTACGTTGGACACCCTGGACGGTTACGCCGACACTGGCGTCGACCTCGTGTCGTCCGGCTCCATCACCAACTCGGCGCCGGTACTCGACATCGGCCTCGACGTCATCCCCGACCAGAACTGACCCCGCCTTGTCTGATTCACCGACCACCGACGCCCCCGCTGCCAACTCCGGCACCGACGCCGACTCGGCGTCGGAGGGCGGACCCCGCCCCCGGCCCGAGATCCCGTACCGGTTCCAGCCGGACACCGACTCGGCTCGGATCCGGGCCGACTACGACGACATCGAGGACGGGACCGAGACCGGGGTCAAGGCCACGATCGCCGGCCGGCTGATGCTGCGCCGGGTCCAGGGCAAGTTGGCCTTCGGTACCCTCCAGGACGGTGGTGGCCGGATCCAGCTGTTCGCCCCGGGCAAGGTCACGCCGGACTTCGCCGCATTCTGCGAGCTGTCGATCGGCGACTGGATCGGGGTCAGCGGCGAGATCATGAAGACCCGCAAGGGTGAGCTGTCGGTCAAGGTCGAGGAGTGGGAGGTGCTGGCCGAGGCCCGCCGCCCGTTCCCGGACAAGTACCACGGCATCTCGGACCAGGACCTCCGGTACCGGCAGCGGTACCTGGATCTGTGGGTCACCCCGGAGAGTCGGGAGGTCTTCGTTCTCCGGTCCCGGCTGTTGTCGATGTGTCGTCGGTGGCTGGAGGATCGGGACTTCATGGAGGTCGAGACCCCGATCTTCCACCCGATCCCCGGCGGAGCGAGCGCCCGCCCGTTCACCACCCATCACAACGCCCTCGACCAGGAGTTCTACCTCCGGATCGCGCCCGAGTTGTACCTCAAGCGGTTGATCGCCGGGGGGTTCGAGCGGGTCTACGAGATCGGCCGGGTGTTCCGGAACGAGGGGATCAGCACCCGCCACAACCCCGAGTTCACCATGCTGGAGCTGTATCAGGCCTACGCCGACTACGGCGACATCATGGAACTGGTCGAGGAGCTGGTGGCGCATCTGGCGGTGGAGCTGACCGGGTCGACCACCGTGGCGCACGGTGATCGGGAACTCGACCTTTCCGCCCCGTGGCGCCGGGCGTCCATGACCGAGCTGATCGAGGAGCACACGGGCGCCGGCGTCGGCCTGACCATGGATCTGGAGCAGCTGCGGGCGATCGCCAGGGAGCACGGGGTCGAGGTCAAGGACGCCTACGGGCCTGGCAAGCTGATCCTGGAGCTCTACGAGAAGTCGGTCGAGCCGAACCTGTGGGACCCGGTCTTCGTCACCGACTATCCGAAGGAGGTCTCGCCGCTGTCCCGGGATCACCGGGAACTGCCAGGCCTGACCGAACGGTTCGAGGCCGTCGTCGCCGGCCGGGAGTTGGCAAACGCCTTCAGCGAGCTGATCGACCCCGACGAGCAGCGGGCCCGGTTCGAGGACCAGGTCCGCCAGAAGGAGGCCGGTGACGACGAGGCCATGGTGGTCGACGAGGACTACCTCCGGGCCATGGAGTACGGCCTCCCGCCGACCGGGGGGTTGGGGATCGGGATCGACCGGCTGGTCATGTTGCTGGCAAACGTCACCACGATCCGAGACGTCGTGCTGTTCCCGACCCTTCGGGCGAACCCGGACGACGTCTGAGCCGCCGTCGGGGTCTCAGTACTGGTCGGGTCGGGGCAGGAGCAGGTCCCGGTCGCCATCGTCGAACGGGACCACACCGTCACCCCCGAGCATCGTGGCGTCGGTCAGCGCATGGTCGGCGTAGCGGATCAGGTCCTCTGGCTCGTCGCCGGTTCGGCTGACCGCAACCCCGATGGCAGCTTGTGGGCCGACCTGGCCGTTGCCGGGTACGGTCCGATCGGTCAGCGCCTCCCACAGACGGTGGGCGGTCGCTTCGGCTTCGGCCGGCGCAGTCAGGGGCCCCAGAACGACGGCCAGCCGATCGGTGTCAAGCGTGACCACGGTGGCGCCGGGCGCCACCAGACCGGCCAGTGCCACGGCGTCGTCCCGGTCGCCGGAACGGCGGTCGTCCGCCGGGCGCTCGGTCCGCACCTCGACCAGTATCACCCCGATCGGCGGTGAGGCCAGCCGGTCGGTCACGATCGACAGCAGCGCGCCGCCATCCCGCTGTCCGCCATGGCCGTCCCGCTCGTTCACCCCCGGGGTATCGGTCGGTTCCCGGCCGGCCTGTACCCCCGAGTGGCCGGACCCCCAACGGTGGGGCGGCGGCCGGGCCGTCAGCCGGTCGGGCGATAGTCGTTGGCCGCAGAGGGGACTGACACCGGTGGCGGGCGGGTCGGGGCCCGGGGCGCCGTCGGGGGGTAGACGTGTGCGGCCGCCGCCGGATCGATGGCGATCGTCTCCTGGTAGTCGGCCAGCCGGTCCTCGTATGCCGTCTGGTTGCGGTCGAAGGTGGTCATCGCCTCATCGTGGAGGCGATCGTTCCTGGCGTTGATGGCCATGGCCCAGAACCGGGCCCAGGCCTCGGCCTCCTCGATCAGTCGCTCGGTGGTGACCCGGGCCGAGTCGAACTCGTTCTCCATCAGCCGATCGAAGGTGTCCCGGTGGGGACCGATCCAGTCCCGAATGGCCACCACACGATCGCCGGCCCGGCCGGACACCCCCATGAAGATGGCGGCCGTCTCCCCGCTGACCAGCAACCGGACCTCTTCGGCCGCGCCGTGGAGCTCCCGGGCCAGGTCGAGGGCCATGCCGATGGTGGCTGGACTGAGGTAGCTGTACGAGGGGTACACGTCGATCATCGTCCCGGTCGACGGAGATCCCGGCAATGGGGACCGGTCCCCGCCGACAACCGCGCCCCGTCGTCCTACCGTCTCGCTCGGGAGGCGAACGATGGACATGTACCTGCGCATCGAGCAGACCGGACAGACAGAGCAGACCGAGCAAACTGAACCAACCGGGTGGCCGGATGGTCGGCCGGCGGGATCCGAGGATCGGCGGTTCCCGGTTGGTGACGTCGCAGTCCGGGTCGAGCCGTCCCACACGGTCGGCGACGTCGCCGATGCGGTGGCCGCAGCGCTCGGCATCGCCGTCGGGGCGGGGCGGGCGGTGTCGCTGGCTGGGAGCGGCCCGCTCGACCCGTCGCGGACCGTCGCCGAGGCCGGGATCCTCTCCGGCGAGACCCTGATCCTGGGCGCCGCTCGGCCGGATCCGGTCCCTCCGGGTGGAGCGCCAACCCTGGTGGTGGCCTCCGGCCCGGATGTCGGCAAGCGTCTGGCGCTGGTCGAGGGCATCCACCTGGTCGGTCGAGACCCATCCTGCGGTCTGGCCCTGACCGACCCCCAGGTCTCCCGCCACCATTGCTCGATCACGGTCGACGCCGCCGGCACCTGCACCATGACCGTGCTGGCCCAGGACCGCAACGAGGTCAGGACCGGGGGCGCAGCGGTGACCGGGCAGACGCCGCTGGTGGCGGAGCAGGTGGTCCGGCTCGGGGCCACCAGCCTGGTGGTCCGGCCGTCAGCGGCCAACCGGCCGGTCCCGGTCGATGCCTTCGGCCAGGTCCCGTTCCACCGCACCCCGTATTTTCCCTCACCGGTCCAGCCGGTCGTGGTGGCCCCGATCGACGACATCCCGACCCGTCCGGAGCGCTCCCGGTTCGCCTACCTCTCGGCGCTGCTTCCGCTGTTGATGGGGATCTCGCTTGCCGTGCTGTTCAACAGCCCCCGGTACCTGCTGTTCGCCGTGTTCTCACCCGTGATGGTCATCGGCAACTACTTCGAGCAGCGTCGCCGTAGCGGCCGGTCGTTCATCGAATCGGTCGATCGGTTCGAGGCGGCGCTCGATGCCAAGGTCGACGAGGTCCGGGCCGGCCTGGCGGCCGAACGTCGCCGCCGGCACCTGGCAACCCCGGACCTGGCGGCGCTGCGGGAGCGGGCCCGCTTCCGGACCGGCGATCTGTGGGTTCGGGATCGAGGGGCCGCAGACTTCCTCCGGCTGCGAGTCGGCCTGGGCACGGTGCCGACCGCCCTGGAGGTCCAGCCGCCCCGGGGCGGGGACGCCGAGTTCCGGGACCAGGTGACCGAGGCCTACGGGGACACCGAAGCGATCACAGACGTCCCGGTCGAGGTCGATCTGGTCGACCTCGGCGTGGTCGGGTTGGTCGGCGCCGCAGCGGACACCACTGCGGTGGCGGCCTCACTCGTGCTCCAGGCCGGTTGCCTCCACAGCCCCGAGGACCTGGTGGTCGCCGCCGCAGTGCACCCCGAGCGTGGTGTCGCAGACTGGCTGAAGTGGCTTCCGCATAGCCGGTCGAGCAGCTCCCCGCTTGCCGGCCCCCACCTCGTCGGGACGAAGGCGGCCGCCGACCAGTTGGTCTCGGACCTGGCGAACGAGGTCGCCCGCCGGGCCGACATCACCGCCGGTCCGCAGCGGGACGCCGCCCGCTTCCCCTGGTTGCTCGTGGTGCTCGACCGGGCCCTGGAGCCAGACGCCGCCCTCGTGTCCCGCCTGCTCGATGCCGGTCCCGGGTTCGGACTGGCGGTGTTGTGGCTGACCGAGGCACGGGAGCGGGTCCCCCGGCAGGCCCAGGCGGTGGTGGTCTGCCGGCCGGCTCGCTCCGGGACGCCGTCGGTCCTGAGCTACACCGACCCGGACCGCCCGGATCGGGAGCTCGACCTCGACCGGGCCGATCCGGAGTTTGCCGCAACCACGGGCCGGGCCCTGGCCCCGCTGCGGGACGCCTCATCGGCCAACGCGGCAACCGCCATCCCCCGGATGGTCCCGCTGTTCACCGCCCTCGGCATCGAGTCGGTCGATGCCGAGTGGGTCAAGCGGCAGTGGGCCACGGACCGGGGCTACGCGCTGCCGGCCCCGATCGGGGCCACCGAGGCCGGCCCGCTGGCCATCGACGTGGTCGCAGACGGCCCCCACGGCCTGATCGGTGGGACCAGCGGCGCCGGCAAGAGCGAGCTGATGATGTCGATGGTTGCCGGGTTGATCGCCTGCAACCCCCCGAGCCGGGTCAACGTCCTGTTCATCGACTACAAGGGCGGCGCCTCAAGCGACATCTTCAAGGATGCGCCTCACACGGTCGGCTACGTGACCAACCTGGACGGGGTCCTGGCCATGCGGGCGCTGACCTCGTTGCGGGCCGAGCTGAACCGCCGCATGAATCTGCTCCAGGGGCGGGCAAAGGACCTGGCGGAGATGATCGATCGGCACTCGGACGAGGCGCCGCCGTCGCTGGTCATCGTGGTCGACGAGTTCGCCACCCTGGTCAAAGAGATCCCGGACTTCGTCACCGGCATCGTCGACATTGCCCAGCGGGGCCGCAGCCTCGGCATCCACCTGCTGCTGGCCACCCAGCGTCCGTCCGGCTCGGTCAACGACAACATCAAGGCCAACACCAACCTTCGCATCGCCCTGCGGATGCTGGACGGGGCGGAGTCCTCGGCCGTGGTCGGGGTCCCGGATGCGGCCGCCATCCCGGCTCCGTTGAAGGGTCGGGCGGTGGCCCGGCTCGGGCCCGGGGATCTGGTGGCGTTCCAATCGGCTTGGGCCGGGGCGCCACTGCTGGCGGAGTCCGGCACGCCCCCGGTCGGTGTGGCGGCGTTCGGCCCGGATGCCGCCGGCGTGGTCGACCCGGTCGGGCCGGTCGGTGCCACCGCCGGCGCCGCTGCCCCGACGGGCGGCGGCCAGTCCCCGGCATCGGCCGGGCGGACCCAGATCGATGCGCTGCTCGATGCGATCACCGCTGCGGCTGCGGCCAACGGCTGCGTCCCGGCCCGTCCGCCGTGGCTCGACGTGCTGCCGGCCGTCGTACCGCTGGGGTCGGTCCGGGATCAGGCTCGGGCCGGGACGCTCGGCCAGGACGGGACGCTCGGCGACGGGCCCGTGCCCGAGGACCTCCCGGTCGGGCGTCGCCTGGTGATCGGCATGGTCGATGATCCGGCGGCGCAGGCCCAGTACCCGGCGGTGCTCGATCTCGGGCGATCCGGGGGATTGTTGATCACCGGGACCGGCGGTGCGGGCAAGTCGACCGCCCTGGTCACCGCGGCGGTCTCTGCGGCCATGGATGACGACCACCGCGGCGGCGGTCGGCTGACCGTGTTCGGCCTCGACTTCGCCTCCCGTTCCCTGACCGGCCTCAACCGCCTGCCCCAGTGCGGCGGGATCGCAACCGGGGACGACCTGGAGGCGGTGACCAGGCTGATCAGCCTGCTCGACGGGGAGTTCGAACGGCGTCGCCAGCTGTCGGCGGACGCCGCCGCCCGGGCGGAGCCGGCGCCGGAGCAGACCTCCATCCTGCTGCTGATCGACGGGATCGACACCCTGACCCAGGCCATGGAACAGGGACCGAGCGCCGGCGCCCTCGGTCCGTTCCTGGCCAAGCTGACCACGATCCTGACCGATGGTCGGCAGGTCGGCATCTACCCGGTGGTGACCGCGTCCCGCCGGGCTGCCGTACGGGCCGGCATCCTCGCCGCCCTGTCGGATCGCCTCACACTCCGCCAGGCCGACATCCAGTCCTACACCGATGCCGGGGTCGGGGTGGCCGAGGCCAAGGACTTGCAGCTGGCACCCGGCCAGGGGTTCCTCAACGGCCCGATGCTGGCCCAGGTGGCCTCGGCCGGTGATCCGGCCGTCCCCGTCGGGGCATCTGCCGACCAGCGGGACCGGGCCGATCGAGCGTGGTTGGCTTCGGTGGCCGATGGGCTGGCCGGCCACGTCGACCCTCGGCTGCGGACCGCTGCGCTCCCTCGCACGGTCACGGTGCCGGCGACGGTCGATCCCCATCGACCGCTGATCGGCGTGGCCGATCTGACCGGCGAGCCGCTGGCGCTGGACCTGTCCCACAACGACGTGTCGATCGTCGGCGACCCGCGGTCCGGTCGGTCGACGGCCTTGGCCGCCATCGGGGCCGCCGCAGCCGAGGCCGGGACCGAGCTGTGGGTGGTGGCGCCGCCGAGCTCGCCACTCGGTCGGCTGCGGGAGACCCTCGAGGGAGACGGGCACCGGTGGTGTCTGATCGATGGGTCGGCCCGCTCGGAGCGGCTGGTCGCCTGGACCACCGACCTGGAGGACGAGGCCGACCCGGCCGTCGGTCCCGGTGGCCGGCCACGGCTGCTCCTGGTCGACGACGTCGACCTGTTGCCGGAGCACGACCGGGAGCTCAACGGGGCGCTGGAACCCTTGCTCGATCGGCTCCGGTTCGCAGCGAGCGGTTCGATTCCCCGGGGGTTCTCAAGCCACCCGCTGGTCCAGCGGGTCCGGGGTTGCCGCTCGCTGATCCTGCTCCGGCCCCACGACGTCCGCCACGCCCACGAGGTACTCGGCGTCCCCGCCCCCTGGCATCCGGGGCTGCCGATGCCGGAGGGGCGGGGGTTCGTCATGGTCGACCGGGTGCCGACCATGGTCCAGCTGGCCGATCCGTTCCCGGCCCCGGCCGACGAATCTTCGCCCGTCGTGCCGGAACCCCCGGCCCGGCCGGTCGCGCCGATCATCACCAGCGCCGTCCTGACCTCGTCCTAGTGGCCGGGCCGGTCTGGCCGGAGGTTCAGCTCATCCCACCGTCGACGACCAGCTCGGCCCCGGTGATGAAGCTCGCCTCGTCAGACAGCAGGAAGCTGGCGGCTGCGGCGATCTCCTCCGGCGTGCCGAACCGCCCGAGCGGTACCTGGGTCAGGACCTGGGAGGCGAAGGCCTGGATCTCATCCGGGCCGAGGCCGGTCCGGCCGAAGAAGCCGGTGTCCACGGGCCCGGGGCTGATGGCATTGACTCGGATCGACCGAGGGGCCAGCTCGCTGGCGAAGACGTTCATGCCGGAGCGGACCGCCCCCTTGCTGGCCGAGTAGATCGCCGAGTTCGGCATGCCGGCGTCATTGACGATCGAGGTGTTGAGCAACACCGCGGCGTTGTCGGCCAGGGTGTCGTCCAGTGCGGCCAGCTGCAGGAACGGGCCACGGACGTTGATGTTGAACTGCCGGTCGAACTCGGTGGCGTCGGTCGCAGACAGGGGAGCGAAGGCCCCGAGGCCGGCGTTGAGGAACAGCGCGTCGACCCGGCCGCCGAGATGGTCGGCCACCGCCTGGCGAAGTGCCGCAGCGTCAGCGGCGGCGTTGTCGTCCGAGATCGCGGTGATCCGCTCCAGCTCGTCTGCCGCCTTGATCCGCTCGGGATCACGGCCGGTCACCAGGACCAGGCCTCCTTCGTCTGCGATCCGACGGGCGGTGGCCAGCCCGATGCCGGAGGTTCCTCCGGTGATGACAGCGTGACGGTCGGTGAATCGTGCCATGGTGCTTCTTCCTTCGAGTCTCGTGATCGTCTGCGACGATTGGAAACGATCGTTTCCCAACTGGTGAACAAGGTAGCCGAATTAGGAAACACTCACTCCCGAACCGAGGGTGACGTCCGTCTCTCTCCACCTCGATTCGGAAACGATCGATTCCGAATGCGATAGGCTGGGGTACATGGCCAGACCCCGAGAGTTCGACGAAGCCGAGGTGGTGGACCGAGCTCGCAATGCGTTCTGGGCCCAGGGCGTGGCCGCCACCTCGATCGCCGACCTCAGCGATGCCACCGGGCTGTCGGTCGGCAGCATCTACAAGGCGTTCAAGAGCAAGGACCAGCTCTGCGCCCTCACGCTCGAGGACTATCTACAGCAGGCGCAAGAGCACCTGGCGGACACGCTGGCTGCTGCACCGACACCCTGGGACGGGCTCCGGGCCTGGCTGGAAGACATCATCGACCAGGCGGTCGACACCTCGCCGACCCGGGGGTGCTACGCCGTCGAGCTGGCGGCGGAACGGGCCGCCGTCGACGATCGCGTCCGCAGCCTGCTGGTCGACCATGACGCCGTCATCCGCGACACGGTGGCCGCAGCGGTCCGGGATGCCGTCGGTGCTGGCCGGGTGTCCGGTGACGCCGACGGTGTGGCCCGGCTGATCTGCACCACCATCAACGGGCTGCAGGTCGACGCAAGGAAGGGCCTGACCCGGCCGGAGGCCCGAGCCACGATCGACACCATGCTCGGCGCCCTCCAGACCGATTGACGACCACGCACGGCCCCGCAGCGCCGCCCGGCACCTGGTCCGGGACGCGCAGCGGCGGTGTGCCGGACCGGACTGATCCCGCACACCGCCGCCGGTGAGTACCCGCCGACCGGGGAGGTTTGGTCGGTCGACGGGGCGCGCCCTCCCAGAGGGCAGCTGGCGCTAGACCGCGCCGCCCTCCATGACCGCAACCTGCTCCCGCAGCCATCCGGACAGCGAGGCGCCGACGCCCCGCACCCCGGTCCCGTCGCCGTCACCGGCCGACCCGAGGATCTGCTCGATCGCGGTGTTGACCGCGTCGACGGTGGCCGTCTTCTCCGGGCCCTGCCAGCTCGGCGTGCCCTCCGAGACGGTGCCCCGGACGTTGTTGTACGAGGTGGCGATGGCCTCGAACCACTCGTCGACCTTGGAGGCGAAGGCGGTCATCTCGTCGGTGTCGATCTCATAGTCGGTGTTGCCCGAGATCCGAAGCGCCGCCGCATTGTTCGCCGCCTGTGCCTCGATCAGCTCATGCGGCCACGGGCTGCCGCCGAGCTTGGTGACCACCACGTTCATGTTGTTGACGATGACCCGCATCAGCTCGTTGACGTTCTCGTAGCTGGCGGCGGTGAAGTCCCGCATCTTGGCGTTCATCTCGTCCGCCAACCGCTCCGCCTGCTCACCGACGAACTTGGTCTTCGCCAACTCGTCCTGGACGAAGTTGACCTGGCCGAGGATCAGGCCGGCCTCCTTCCTGGACGACATCAGCGCCGCCTCGAGGTCTTCCCGCTTCACTGCGTGCATTACCATGACTCACCCTTCCGACCGCCTGCCTCTCAGGCGATGTCGATGAGGTCACCGTACGATCGGGGGTGGAGGGCCGGAAGGGGGACCGGTCCCCATCCGGCGGCCGACCGGGCACCAAGCCGGCCTACTCGATGCCGTGCTCCAGGGCGTAGCGAATCAGCTCCTGTTTCCGGTTGAGGTGGAGCTTGCCCAGGATGTTCCGGACGTGATTCTCAACCGTCTTGGGGGCGATGAACAGCTCCTCACCGATCTCCCGATAGGTGTGACCCCTCGCCACGTACTGCAGGACCTCCCGCTCTCGGTCGGACAGGGGTTGGGCCTCGCCGGCGTCCCGGGACAGCCGGCGGAACTCGCCGAGGACCAGGCTGGCCAGCTGCGGCGAGAACACCGGCTCGCCGTTCGCCGCCTTCCAGAGGCCGGCCCGGAGCTCGTCGGGCGGGGTCGACTTCACCAGGTAACCGCTGGCCCCGGCTGCCACGGCGTCCAGGAGGTCACGCTCGGCCTCGGACACGGTCAGCATGACGATGTTGGTCTTCTCCCCGCAGGCCTTCGCCACGGCGATGCCGCCGCCGTTCGGCATGTGCAGATCGCAGACGACCAGGTCGGGCGAGGTGCGGCCGATCACCTCGATCGCCTCGGTCGCGTCCCCGGCTTCGCCGACGACGTGGAAGTTCTCGCCGAGGTCGGCCCGGACCCCGGACCGCCAGATCGGGTGGTCGTCGGCCAGTACCACGGTCACGTGGCTCTTCCAGCCGGACCGGTCGTCGGTATCGGTGCCCTCGTCGCTCATCGCCCGTCCTCCAACCTCGGTTCGGTCGGTTCGACGGCTGCCGGCCCGACCGCTCAGACCCAGAGCCGGACCTCGGCCCCTCGTCCGGGCCGACCGTCGATCTCGACCCGGCCCCCGGCCTCGATGATACGGCCCCGGATCGACCCGGCCAGTCCCCGCCCCTCGGCGACCGCCCCGGCGTCGAACCCTGCGCCGTCGTCCTTGACCGAGACGAACACCTCGTCATCGTCACCCGGTTCGGCGTAGATCGTGACCCGCTCGGCGTGTCCGTGCTTGGCCGCGTTGTTGAGCGCCTCGGCCACCGCGCCCCGGACCGCGGCCACCGACCGGTCGTCGCCGGCCGGGAGGTCCGGGGCGCAGACCACGTCGACCCGGAGCCCGAGTCGTTCCTCGGCGGTCCGGGCCGCCGCTCGCAACGCCGAGGCCAGGTCGGCATCGGTCGGGGCGCCGGCGAAGAGGTACTCTCGAAGCTCCAGTTCCTGGGTCCGGGCCAGCTCCACCAGTTGCTGGTCGTCGCTGCGGCGCTGGATGACCGCCAGCGTCTGAAGCACACCGTCGTGCAGGGTCCGGGCCACCTCCTCCCGGGCCCGGTAGGCGGAGATCGAACGGTCGGCCGCCTCCAGGCGGGTCAGCAGGTAGCCGGCGGTCCAGCCGGCGACGACCAGCAGGACCCAGCTGGCGATCCGGGTGAGGGAGAAGATCCCATCGTCTTCGGCGTAGGGGAGCCAGCCGACATAGCGGGCGAGGCCCATGCCGAATCCGGTGGCAAGCGCCGCCCGCCGCCCCCCGGCGATGGCGACGGCGAACACCGCAGCCACGACCCAGACCGACGGGACCGACTGGGCGTGGTCCGGGAATCCGTAGACCCAGACGTCTGTCAGCAGCAAGGTGGTGGCGACCCCGATCTCGGCCAGGACCGGTCCGGGACGGATCAGCCGATCCGGGTCCCGGCGGTAGAACCGGGTCAGGACCAGATTGGTCCCGAGCAGTGCGCCGATGAGCAGCGCCCCGACCACCGGCCGGGCGACCCGATCGTCCTTCAGCTCCAGCACGTTGCGCTGGATCACCTCCAGGGCGAAGACCAGGACGACCCAGACCGCGGTGGCCCACCGGTAGAACAGCACCCCGCGCAGCAGGCTCTGTCTGGTCGGCGGCGAGACCCGAGCGCTACGGAAGGGCGCCACCGCCTACTGGCCGGCGCAGAGGACGGCGGGGTCGCCGTGATAGGCCAGGATCGTGCCGGTGCCGAGGCAGAGCGGCTCGATCCGGAGTGGGGTGATCGCCGGGGCATCTGCCTCGTCGGTGCCGGCGGTACCTGCTGCCCGAGCGGCCAGCAGGTCAAGGAACCCGGGGGTGCCGGAGTCCAGCCGCTCGACCGCCCAGGTCTGACCGTCCTGGAGCCCGGCGGCCTCGGCCGCCAGCTCGAAGCCGTTCGACCGGTTGGCCACTCCGTCGATCAGCCCGTTGGACACCGCCTGCTGCTCGCCGAAGATCAGGGCCCCGAGGTCCTTTTCGATCTCGGCTTCGGTCAGGTCCGGCCGCCCGGCGGCGACGTGGGCAACGAAGTCGGCGTAGGCGTCGTCCAGGCCCTCCTGGAGCACGGCCCGCTCCTCGTCGGTGATCGGCCGGTACGGGTTGCCGAAGTCCTTGCTCCGGCCGGCGGTCAGGAACTCCTGGGTGATGCCGCCCTCGGTCGTCACCCCGCCGCCGAGGATGCCCCCGTCGATGGCCCGCACGTCGTCATAGGTGGTGAACGGGCCGAAGATGACGCCGATACTGCCGATCAGGGTGCCGTAGTCGGCATAGATCGCATCGGCCCCGGCCATGGCGTAGACCCCGCCCGAGGCCGAGATGCCGGACACGTAGGCGATCACCGGCTTGCCGGTGGCCTCCCGGTAGGCCGCAACCCCGTCCGCGATCGCCCGGGAGCCGAAGATGGTCCCGCCCGGCGTGTCGAGCTCCAGGATGATGCCGTCGACCGAATCATCGTCCGCCAGCTCCTCGAGCTCCTCCTGCACGGTGTAGCCGTAGGTCACGTCTGTGGCGGCGAACAGCCCACCGCCGCCGCCCTGGTCCTCGCCGAGGATGAGACCCCGGATCGGGATGGCGACCAGGGTCACGTCCGCCCCGTCGTCGCCGGCGATCAGGGTCCGGCCGGCGTTCGGATCCTCGACCCCGCCCCCGGCCGCAGCACCGAGCGCACCGATCAGGCCGATGAAGAGGAACGGGATGACGAGCAGCCCGAAGCCGAGCACGATCAGCGCGGTGATGGCCTTGACCGCGGTTCGACCGATCGCCGATCCGACCGTCTCCCGCGGCGCCAGGCCGGCGATGGGCAGCGGCCCGTTGTACCAGCCGCTCGTCGCAGGCTGGGAGCCGCCCGGGGCCCCGGCGGCCGGTGGCGGGAGCGGCTGACGAGCCGGTCCTGGCGGCTGAGGCTGTGGCTGGCCCTGCCCGGCCGGTTGGGGTTGCGGTGGCGGCGTCCCACCCGGTGGTTGGCTGCCCGGTGGAGGGGGCTGCTGCCCCGGCTGGCCGCCTGATCCCATATCGCTCATTGCGCCACGATAGCGCCGCCGGTCACGCCGCCTTCGCCGCCGCCACCGAGTCGAGGAGGTGCTGTGCGGTGTCTGCCATGGCAACGGCGGCGTCGTTCGACGACACGGCCAGGATCTCGGCCCGGGCCTGCTCGACGAACACCTCGGCCTCCCGCAGGGCCTCGTCGACCCCGGGGCCCATCCGGACACACTCGATGGCGGCGTGGCGGTCGGCCTCGGCCAGGCCGTCCTTGAGCAGCTCCCGCAGATCGCCACCGGCCGGTGAGGCCAAGGTCCGGATGACGGGGAGCGAGTAGACCCCCTCGATCATGTCCTTGCCCGCCGGCTTGCCGAGCTGTGCGTCGGTTGCGATCACATCGAGGATGTCGTCGATGACCTGGAAGCCCATGCCGTAGAGCCGGCCGAACTCGGTCAGCCGGTCGATCACGTCCCGGTCATACCCGGCGACGATCCCACCGATGCGGGTGGCGGCGGCGAACAGCGAGGCGGTCTTGCCAGCGATCGACGGGTAGTACTGGGCCTCGGTCCGGTTGATGTCATACAGGGTCTGGAGTTCGGCCACCTGGCCCTTGCAGAGTTCGCCGATGGTGTGGGCCAACAGGCCCGCCACCTCGGTCCCGAGGCTGGCGGCGATCTCGGACGCCCGAGCCAGCAGGAAGTCGCCGGCCAGGATGGCGCGGTGGTTACCCCAGCGAGCGTTGACGCTCGGGACCTGGCGCCGCATCTGGGCCTCGTCGATCACGTCGTCGTGGTACAGGGAGCCGACCTGGACCAGTTCCACCGCCACCCCGCCCCGTACCACGTCGTCCGGTACCAGCACGCCGTCTGCCAGCCCCGCAGCGGCTGCGCCGATGGTGAAGTGCGGCCGCTGGCGCTTGCCGCCGGCCTTGATCAGGTGGGAGGCGATCTCGGTCAGGTAGGCGCCGCCCTCGATGTGGACGGCGTCCAGGAGGAACCGTTCGATCCGCTCGGCGTTTGCCTCGGAGGTCGGGAGGGCGAGGAGGGGGGATCCGGACACATCACCACGGTACGCCAGTTCGTCGACCGCGTCTCAACCGGGCCGAGACGCCGGTCGGTTGGCCAGATCTGGCCCGATCGCGAATATCCGGGGCCGATTGGCTGTTATGCAAGCTCCCGACTCAGTATTGAGAGACCACTTGCCGATCAGATCACCAATCGAACCCACCGACCGCCCTCGACCCGGAGCCGCATTGGCGGTTCCACAGTAGGATTGAACGATCACAGGTTCCGCTGTCCAACCGACGCAACCTCCGTCCACCCTCCGCCCCCTGACACGTAAGTCCGCTCCAGTTCCGGGAGAACCAGATGTTCGAACGCTTCACCGACAGAGCCCGCCGGGTCGTGGTCCTGGCCCAAGAAGAAGCTCGCCTGCTGAATCACAACTACATCGGCACCGAGCACATCCTGCTCGGCCTCATCCACGAAGGGGAGGGGGTGGCGGCCAAGGCGTTGGAGTCGCTGTCGATCTCCCTTGAGGCGGTCCGCAGCCAGGTCGAGGACATCATCGGCCAGGGCGGCTCGTCTCCGAGCGGGCACATCCCGTTCACGCCCCGGGCCAAGAAGGTCCTGGAACTGTCGCTGCGTGAGGCCCTGCAGCTCGGCCACAACTACATCGGCACCGAGCACATTCTGCTCGGCCTGATCCGAGAGGGCGAGGGCGTTGCGGCTCATGTCCTGGTGAAGCTCGGGGCGGACCTGTCCCGGGTCCGCCAGCAGGTCATCCAGCTGCTCAGCGGCTACTCGGGCCCCACCGGCCAGAGCGGCTCCGCCCCCGAGGGCGGCAAGGCCTCCAGCACCACCGGTGGCAGTGGCCAGGACGCCCCGTCCGGGTCGCTGATACTGGACCAGTTCGGCCGCAACCTGACCCAACTGGCCCGGGACAAGAAGCTGGATCCGGTCATCGGCCGGACCCGGGAGGCCGAGCGGGTCATGCAGGTGCTCAGCCGCCGGACAAAGAACACCCCGGTCCTTATCGGTGAGCCCGGGGTCGGCAAGCCCGCCATCGTCGCGGGCCTGGCCCAGCATATCGCAAACGACGAGGTGCCGGACACCCTTCGGGGCAAGCAGCTCTACACGCTGGACCTCGGGGCCCTGGTCGCCGGTAGCCGGTACCGGGGTGATTTCGAGGAGCGGCTGAAGAAGGTCCTCAAGGAGATCAAGACCCGGGGCGACATCGTCCTGTTCATCGACGAGCTCCACACCCTGGTCGGGGCCGGCGCGGCCGAGGGCGCCATCGACGCCGCAAGCATCCTCAAGCCGATGTTGGCCCGTGGCGAGCTGCAGACCATCGGCGCCACCACCCTGGACGAGTACCGCAAGCACCTCGAGAAGGACGCGGCGCTCGAGCGGCGGTTCCAGCCGATCAAGGTCGAGGAGCCGACGGTCGAGCACACGATCGAGATCCTCAAAGGCCTGCGGGACCGCTACGAGTCCCACCACCGGGTGACCATCACCGACCAGGCGCTGGTCGCCTCGGCCAACCTGGCCGACCGCTACATCTCGGATCGCCACCTGCCGGACAAGGCCATCGACCTGATCGACGAGGCCGGTTCCCGGCTCCGGATCAAGCGGATGAGCACCCCGCCGGAGTTCAAGGAGCTCGAGAACGAGCTGTCCGAGGTCGTCGACAAGAAGAAGGAGGCGGTCGAGTCGCAGGACTTCGAGGAGGCCGGCCGGCTCCGGGACACCGAGAAGGAGCTCCTGGCCAAGAAGGAGGCCATGGAGACCGAGATCAAGGCGTCCGGCGTCGACCTCTTCGACGAGGTCAACGAGGAGTCGATCGCCGAGGTCCTCTCGATCTGGACCGGCATCCCGGTCTACAAGCTGACCGAGGAAGAGACCGCCAAGCTGCTCCGCATGGAGGACGAACTCCACAAGCGGGTCATCGGCCAGCAGGACGCCATCCATGCGGTCTCCCAGTCGATCCGGCGGACCCGCGCCGGCCTCAAGGACCCCAACCGGCCGTCCGGCTCGTTCATCTTCCTCGGCCCGACCGGCGTCGGGAAGACCGAGCTGGCAAAGACCCTGTCCGAGTTCCTCTTCGGTGACGACAAGGCCCTGATCACGCTCGACATGTCCGAGTACATGGAGAAGCACACGGTCTCCCGTCTCGTGGGCTCGCCCCCGGGGTACGTCGGCTACGAGGAGGGCGGCCAGCTGACCGAGGCCGTTCGTCGCAAGCCGTTCTCGGTCGTCCTGTTCGACGAGATCGAGAAGGCCCACCCGGACGTCTTCAACGCACTGCTCCAGATCCTGGAGGAGGGCCGCCTGACCGACAGCCAGGGTCGCAGCGTCGACTTCCGAAACACCGTGCTGATCATGACCTCGAACCTGGGGACCCAGGACCTCCGCAAGGCCACCCTCGGCTTCTCCAAGAAGGACGAGGCCGTGACCTATGAGCGGATGAAGGAGAAGGTGGCAGACGCGCTGAAGGTCCACTTCCGGCCGGAGTTCCTGAACCGGATCGACGAGACCATCGTCTTCCACGAGCTCAGCCGGGAAGAGGTGACCGAGATCGTCGACCTGATGATCGCCCGCACCGTCGAGCAGCTCGAGGGCCAGGGGATCGGCATGGAGCTGACCACCGAGGCCAAGCACTTCCTGGCCGACAATGGCTACGACCCGACGATGGGCGCCCGGCCGTTGCGGCGGGCCATCCAGCGTCAGATCGAGGACGTGCTGTCCGAGAAGCTCCTGTACAAGGAGTTCCGGGCCGGCCAGATCATCGTGGTCGATGTCGACACCGACGAGAACGGTGAGAAGCACCTGACATTCACCGCCCACGAGGGCTTCCAGCCCCCGTCCACACCGGAGCTGGCCGAGGCCGGCGAGTAGCCGATCGGACGGTCTGAGGGCCGCTGAGCCGGCCCTACAACCCAGACGTTCGGCAGGGCCCACCCGCTATCGGG
>JBCCFN010000055.1:0-21070 GCA_039029715.1 Actinomycetota bacterium
ATCGACTCCGCCAGCCCGTGCCGGCCGGTCAGACCGGCCCGGCCGATATGCTTCCACATAGAGGCGATAGTCCCCGGGAACCCGCACAACACCGTGGCGTCGAGCCCGGAGATGTCCACACCGAGCTCCAGCGCCGAGGTGGTGACCACCGCTCGGAGCGACCCGGTGACCAGCTCCTCCTCGATCTCTCGCCGTTCCGCCGCCAGGTACCCGCTGCGGTAGGGCCGGACCATGTCCCGGAACTCCGGTGGCAGCGAGCGGGTCACCCCGGCCGCCACCCGCTCCGTCAGCGCTCGACTGCCGCAGAACGCAATCACCCGGCGTCCGGCCAGGACCAGCTCCGACACCGCCCGGATGGTCTCGGTCGCCGGCGACTGCCGTATCCCCTTCTCCTCGTCGATCAGGGCCGGCTGGACCACGGCAACCTGTCGCTCACCACAGGGCGACCCGTCCATCGTCACCGCCGTGACCGGCTTGCCGCAAAGTTCGCTTGCCAGCCCGGCCGGATCCCCGATCGTGGCCGAGCAGAACACGAACGTCGGATCGCTCCCGTAGCGGTTGCACTGTCGCCGCAGCCGCCGCAGCACGTGCGACACGTGGGTCCCGAAGATGCCGCGCAGGACGTGGAGCTCGTCGATGACCACGTAGTCGAGGCGCTTGAGGAACGTGGCCCACTTGTCGTGGTGGGGGAGCAGGCCGTGATGCAGCATCTCCGGGTTGGTGAGCACCACGTTGGCGTTGGCCCTGGCCCACGATCGCTGATCCCGAGAGGCATCCCCGTCGTAGGTCACCGCTTTCAGGTCCGGGATGTCCAGCTCGCCGAATGCCCGCAACTGGTCCTGAGCCAGCGCCTTGGTCGGGTACAGCAACAGCGACGTTCCGGACCGGAGCCCGCTGACCACCGACTCGGCGATCGGGATCTGGAAGCACAGCGACTTACCGGAGGCGGTCCCGGTGGCCACCACGACAGACCGCCCATCCCGCAGCAGGTCGATGGCCCGGGCCTGATGGGCGTAGAGCCGGTCCGGCGCACAATGGGCGACGGCCTCCGGCAGCGGCCGGGACAGTTCCTCGAACACGGCCGGGCGGGCCGGCAACCGCTCCAGGTGGATCAGCCGACCGTCGGCCCGGAACTGTTCGACCGCAGCATCGATCGGCGATTCGACCGTCAGCTCGGGGTGGGCCGCGACGTCCACCCCTCCACGCTACTTGATCGGTCGGACACCGGGCCGGAGCGGGCCCGGGCTGGTCCGGCACGGTCCGGGTCGGGGCCGAGTCAGGTTCTATGGAATCGGGGGTTCGAGGTCATCCGACGGCCGGTTGCCGGTAGCTCCGGAGCTGATCGACGACCGCCTGGGCCACCGGCGCATGCCACGCCGTTGCCTCGGCCACGTAGACGTCGATGATCAGGTCGATCTCGCCGCCCTCCAGATGATGGACGGTGCGGGTGCCGTCTCCGGTGTCCAGGATCCAGGTCGGCCGGGGCTGCGTGCCGTCCCGTCGGGCCCGCTCCGGCCCGACATAGGTCCACAGCGGCACCTGTTCTTCGACGTAGGTGATCAGCTCGACCGTTGACGGAATCTCCGGGTCACCGGCCCATTCGATCGGCTCGACCGTGATCCACGCCAGGTCGTCGGCGCTCGCCAACTCCAGTCGTCCGGTCGCCGGGTCCCCGGAGCGGATCTCCCAGCCATCCGGCACCACCACGTCGTAGCCGTGATCGAGCCGCTCCAGCCTGGTCCCGAGCAGTGACCGGGCCTCGGTGGCGGCCCCGGTCGCAGTGTCGAACAACACCAGCTCGTCCCAGCCGTCGTGCCATCCGTAGCCGCCGAACAGGTCGCCCCACCAACCGAGCTCTGCCCCGAGATCGAACAGATGCGGTTGACCGAGCTCGAACTCGACGAATCGAGGGATGCCGTCGTCCGGTGGGACGGCCGAACCCTGGATCCACACCGCCTCGACCATCTCTTCGCAGGTCGCCACCAACGCATCCTGGCCCCGAGGGCCATTGTGGAGTCGAAGATGACCCACTCGGCCCAGGTCGTCGTAGCGGTGGATCGAACCGTCCTCCCGGCGGAGGCCGAGCCACCCCAGGCTGCACTCGGCCTCATCGTCCGCCGGGCCGGGCTCGGTCAGCCGGACCAATTCACCGTCGCCGACCATCGGTGTCCCGAGCACCTCGATGGCCCACTGATTGGCCGGGACCGGCTCGTCGGTGACACCGGTCTCGACGTCATCGATCTGCGCCGGTTCCTGGCCCGCATCGTCATCGCTCACGGACTGGTTCTGGGCGTCCCGATCGGCGATTTGGAGCTCGGCTGGAAGCTCGGCCACCGGGTCGACGTCTGCGGCGATGGTCACGGCCGGTTCGGACCCGCAGGCGACGGCGACTAGTGCGAGCGCCGGCACCGCAAGCGCCGCCACGCCCCGGCGTCCGATCACGAGCCGGTGTCGAAGGCGGTCTGGACCGACCGGGGGTCGGACCCCTTCGCCCCCTCGACCTGTACCGCCGAGCAGTCGGTGAACCGGATCGTGAACGGCAGCGCCAGCTTGCCCCTGCCGACCTCGATCGCCGTCACCTCCGCCCGGTCCCAGGCCGCGAGCAGCTCCTTCGGCTTCCCGGTCAGGGTCGACATCGCGATCAGCAGCACCCGCCGGTCGGTCACGACCACGAAGTTCTGCCCGGGAACGAACCGGTCGGCCAGGCCGCCAGCCACCGACTGATCCTCCCCGTTCCGGTCGCCGAGCACCGCCGCCCCGACCACGCCGCTCAGTTCCCTGGCCATCATCCTGGTCACGGTCCCGGACGGGTTGGTCGTGCACCCGGCAAGGACCAGCTCGCCGGGCTCGAGGCCGGCCTTGGCCCCCGCCTTCTCCACCTTCTTCTTGACGTTGACCAGCGGCATGGCCCCTCCCGGGATCGACGAACCGATCACCCGAGAATCGGGTGTCGCAGGAGGGGTATCGACGGCGTTGGTCGCCGGCTTGAACCGGCGGCCGACTACAGGGCGCCGAGGGTGGGGTAGAGCGGGTTGTCCGCCAACAGTTCGGCGGCCCGAGCCCGGTGACTGTCCCGGACCCCGTCGTCGAGGGTGAAGTTTGCCTTCGACGGCTCACCAGCCTTCGTCAACGTCGGCTCGGCGTTGGCCAGCACCCCGCAGATGATGTCCGCCACCTCGTCCATGTCCGACGGGGTCATCCCCACTGTGGTGAGGGCCGGGGTCCCAAGCCGGATCCCGGAGGTGTACCAGGCGCCGTTGGCGTCGAACGGGATCGAGTTGCGGTTGACGATGACACCGGCCGACTCGAGCGCACTCTCGGCCTGGCGGCCAGTGACCCCGAACGGCGCAACGTCGACCAGCACCAGGTGGTTCTCCGTCCCGCCGGTCACGATCCGGCCACCCCGGGAGGCGATGCCTTCGGCCAGAGCGGCAGCGTTGTCCGCCACCTGTTCGGCGTAGGTCTTGAAGCTCGGCTGGCGGGCCTCGGAGAACGCAACCGCCTTGGCCGCCATCACGTTCGACAGCGGTCCACCGAGCACCATGGGGCAGCCCTTGTCGATGAACTCGGCGAACTAAGGGGTGTTGGACAGCACGATGCCGCCTCGGGGGCCACGAAGCGACTTGTGGGTGGTGGAGGTGACGATATGGGCGTTGGGGATGGGGTCGAAGTCCCCGGTGAAGACCCCGCCGGCGACCAGACCGGCGAAGTGGGCCATGTCGACCATCAGCGTCGCCCCGACCTCGTCAGCGATCTCACGCATGGTGGCGAAGTTGACCTTGCGGGGGTAGGCCGAATACCCGGCCACCAACACCAAAGGCTTGAACTCACGGGCCAGCGCCGCCACCTTGTCGTAGTCCAGCATCTCGGTTTCGCGATCGACGGTGTAGGAGCGCTGGTCGAAGAGTTTGCCGGAGATGTTCGGCCGGAACCCGTGGGTCAGGTGGCCGCCGGCATCGAGGGCCATGCCGATCATCCGCTGGTTGCCGAATGCCTGTCGCAGCTCTTCCCAGTCGGTGTCCGTCAGGTCGTTGACGTGCTTGGCCCCATGGTCGGCCAGGAACGGCGCCTCGACCCGCTGGGCCAGGATCGACCAGAACGCAACCAGGTTGGCGTCGATGCCAGAGTGGGGCTGCACGTAGGCGTAGTCCGCCCCGAACAGCGCCTTGGCATGGTCTGCGGCCAGGGTCTCGACCCGGTCCACGTACTCGCAGCCGGCATAGAACCGATGGCCCGGGGTGCCCTCGGCATACTTGTCGCTGAACCAGTTGCCCATGGCAAGCAGTACGGCCGGGCTGGCGTAGTTCTCCGAGGCGATCAGCTTCAACTGACTCCGCTGGTTGGCCAGCTCACCCCTGATGTGGTCGGCCACGCTCGGCTCGACGGCGCCGATGACCTCGAGAGCGGCCCGGTACGCCGAGGCCTCCGGGGACTGGACGGCGGCGTCGGTCTGCGGATCCTGAACGGTCATGCCTCGATGGTAACGGTGGCCTCGGTGAGGTGACCTACCATTGGCGACAAATCACCTCCCCCGAGAAGCTGCCCGATCCCGACCGCCGCCGGAGGGCCCGCCATCATGTCCTCAATGTCCGTCGACCATCGCGTCCCGACCCCCGACCCAGGCCGCGGGGCCGCCGAGGCGTTCGTCGCCGGTCACCTCTTCCAGTGGTGCCTGGAGCACGATCGGCCCGGCGGTGAGATCCAGTCGTCGGACCGGTTTCGGGGCGGTCAGACCGAGGCCGATCGTCGACTGGCCGCCTTCGATGTCGTCGGGTACGCCCGTCGGCGGAACGAGGCCTATCCCGAGCCGGCCCGAGGGGCGTCCCGGCTGTCACCTTATATACGCCACGGGTTGTTGTCCCTGCCCCGGACCTGGGACGCAGTGGCGGATGGACCGACGTCGGATGCCGCAAAGTTCCGTGACGAGTTGCTGTGGCAGGAGTACGCCCGGCACTGGTACGCCCGCCTCGGTTCGGCCACCGCCCGTCCCCTCCGCCGGAGCTACCCGGCGGCCAGCGACCCGCCGGGGGATCCGTCCGAGATCTGGGATCAGGACATGGCCTGCCTGGAGCTGACCATCGATGAGCTGGAGGACGACGGCTGGCTGGTCAACCAGACCAGGATGTGGCTGGCCAGCCACTGGACCGTCCGCCACGGACTGGGGTGGAGAGCCGGCGAGGACTACTTCTTCCGACACCTGCTCGACGGGTCGCGGGCGGCGAATCGGCTCGGCTGGCAGTGGACGTCCGGCGTCGGTTCGAACCGGCCGTACGGCTTCAGCCGATGGCAGGTCGAGAAGCGGGCGCCCGGCCTGTGCGCCTCGTGCGAGCTTGGAGCAGCGTGCCCGATCGACGAGTGGCCCGACGATCCGGAGAGCATCCGGGTCGACACCGACCCCCGGATCCGCCGGGACGACGACCCGGCCGCCACCGCCGGCCCTCGGGAGCCGGAGCGCGTGCCGGGCGCCCCGGCCCCGGGCGCGGTCTGGTTGACTGCGGAGTCGCTCGGCGACGCTGACCCGGCGCTGGTCGCCAACCCGAACCTGCCGGCCGTGTTCGTGTTCGATGGACCGCTCCTGGCCCGGCTCCGATTGTCCTCCAAGCGCTTGGTCTTCCTGACCGAGACGTTGGCCGAGCTGGCAACCCGCCGCCCGGTCGAGCTCCACATCGGCGACCCGGTCGAGGTCCTGGCCGGCCGGGCGGTCGCCACCACCTTCGCCCCCGTCCCCGGATGGCGTCGTCGGGCCGCCGCCATCGGTCCGGTCGAGGTCCATCCGTGGCGATGGCTGCGGCGCCCGATCGGTACCAGTGTCGGCTCGTTCAGCGCCTGGGCCAAGCGGGCCGACGGTCGAGGCTAGCCATCTGCTGGCTCAGGTGGTGGGGGCCGCGACGGCTTCCCATTGGGTCAGCTCGGCTCGGCCGGTGACGACCGGTGTCTGCTCGTCGAGTCCTTCATGCGGTTCGCGTTGTAGCGACAGTGGTGGTGGGTTCGCGTTGTAGCGACAATGTTCGTGGCGGCTCCCGGGGCGAGCAGGTCTCGTCGACCGGCTGGTCGCCAGCCCTCCCTCGCGCAGGAGGTCTTGTCGCTGTTGTGCGAGTGCGTCCGGGTTGGCGCCTGGTCGGAGGTCTTGTCGCTGCTCTGCGAGCCTCCGGATTGGCGCAGGGCCGTCGGAGTTGTCGCTGTTATGCGAGCGTCCGGATGACTGATGCGGTGTTGTCGCTCTGACGCGAGCCAGGCGAAACTAGTCCGAACGACCCAGACGACCTGAGCGGCCGGCCGGTCGATCATGGGATAACGTATGGTGTAAGTGGATCCAGAAGCTGCGGTCGAGCAACACGGAATCATCGAGATCGACATTCCCTCTCGCGTCGATCTGGTTGCTGTGGTCCGCATGATCGTCGCCGCAGCCACCAACGCAGTCGAGGCCCTGCAGGGCGATCGGCTCGACGATCTGCGCTGGGTCACCTCGGAGGCGACCACCAACGCCATCCAGGCGAACCTCTCCACCGGGGGCGGTGGCCGGGTGGCCATCAGCTGCGAAGTGGAGGAGGGCGTCGTCCGCCTGGCGGTCAAGGATGAGGGCCCGGGCATGCCGGAGCAGTACGAGGTGCCGGACATCACCCATCCAGATCGGCTGCTGATCGAGGGGGCGTTCGGCGTGCCCCTGATGGAACGGCTCAGTTCAGCCTGTAGTTTCGTCACGGCAGATACCGGGACGACCGTGCAGATGGAGCTCTACCAGTAGCACCGGCCGGGCCCGGATCCAGCCAGCAGCCAACCTGGCCAGACCCGGAGCAGTGAAACCGTGTCCTCAGAACCATCGATCCAGGTCCGGAGCGAGGCCTGGAGCGGGAGCGACAGCCGACTGGCGCGGGCCGTCGCCCGTCCGATGGTCCGATTCCTGGCCCAGGAGACGGCGTCCGGGGTCATGCTCCTGCTCGCCACCGCCGCCGCTCTGGTCTGGGTCAACCTGCCGGGCGAGCTCGGCGAGTCCTACCACCACTTCTGGGCCACCCACCTCGATCTGACGGTCGGGTCATGGGTGGTGTTCGACGAGTCGCTCGAGCACGTCGTCAACGATGCCCTGATGGTGCTGTTCTTCTTCGTGGTCGGCTTGGAGATCAAGTCGGAGCTGGTGGTCGGCGATCTGCGCGAACCCCGGGTGGCGGCGCTGCCGGCGATCGCTGCGCTCGGCGGCATGATCGTGCCGGCGCTGATCTACACCGCAGTCGTCACCGGCGGGGAGGGGGCGAACGGCTGGGGCGTCCCGATGGCGACCGACATCGCCTTTGCCGTCGGCGTGCTCGCCCTGCTCGGCCCGATCGTGCCGGCCAGGCTCAAGCTGTTCCTGCTGACGCTGGCCATCGTCGACGACATCGGGGCCATCCTGGTCATCGCCGTGTTCTACACCAGCTCGATCGCCTTCGCCTGGCTCGGCCTGGCCGCGCTGCTGGTGGTGCTGGTTGCGGTGATGACCCAGTCGCGGATCTGGTATACCCCGCTCTACGCCGTGCTCGGGTTCGGGATCTGGTACGCCACCTTCCAGTCCGGGGTCCATGCCACGATCGCCGGGGTGGTGCTCGGCCTTGTCGCTCCGGCCACCCCGCTGCTCGGCCCGCGGGTGTTCGAGAGTCTGGAGGATGTCCTGGCCGGTGAGAACGCAAAGCCGGACCAGGTGTTCGACGCCAACTGGAAGATCAAGGAGACGATCTCGGTCACCACCAGGCTGACCGGGCTGCTGAGCCCGTGGACCAGCTTCATCATCGTGCCGCTGTTCGCGCTCGCCAATGCCGGCATCGAGATCTCCGGCGGGGCGCTGTCCGGGGCGCTCGGCTCCCGGGTCACCTGGGGCATCGTGCTCGGCCTGGTGATCGGCAAAACAGCCGGCATTTCCCTGTTCACCTGGGCTGCGGTCCGGTGGAGGATCGCCTCGCTGCCGGCCGGCGTGTCGATGGGTCATGTCGTCGGTGGGGGTGCGGTGGCCGGCATCGGATTCACCGTGGCGCTCTTCATCGCCAAGCTGGCCTTCGTCGACGAGGCCGGTGTGGCGTTGCCGTTCCAGGAGGAGGCGATCCTCGGGATCCTGTTCGCCTCGCTGATCGCCACGATGGTCGGGTTCGTGGTCCTACGGGTGGTCGCATCCCGCTCCGGCCGCCCCGGTAGTGGCGAAACCGGTACCCTGAACCTCGGCGCAATGGTGGGCGATCACACCGGGTCGTGACAGATTTTTCGGACCGGTGTTGACAAAATCACCGAAATCGTTCCTAGCCTCCGAAACGTGGCCCAGCCTCTCGTCATCGTCGAGTCGCCAGCAAAGGCGAAGACCATCGCCCAATATTTGGGTGATGACTACATCGTCGAGTCCTCGATCGGGCACATCCGCGACCTGCCGTCCAAGGCGGCCGAGATCCCGACCGCCTACCGGAAAGAGAAGTGGGCGTCGATGGGAATCGACGTCGACAACGACTTCAAGCCGATCTACGTGGTCTCCGATCGCAAGTCGGCCCACGTCAAGAAACTCAAGTCGCTGCTGAAGGACGCAAGCGAGCTGGTGCTCGCCACCGATGAGGATCGCGAGGGAGAGGCCATCGCCTGGCACCTGCTGGAGGTCCTCAACCCCCGGGTCCCGGTCAAGCGGATGGTGTTCCACGAGATCACCCCGGAGGCGATCCGCCGGGCGATCGAGAACCCCAGGGAGATCGACCGACGCCTGGTCGACGCCCAGGAGGCTCGCCGCCTGCTCGACCGGTTGTACGGCTACGAGGTCTCGCCGGTCCTGTGGAAGAAGGTCCGGCCCCGGCTGTCCGCCGGCCGGGTCCAGAGCGTGGCCACCCGGATCGTGGTCGAGCGGGAGCGGGAGCGGATGGCGTTCCGGTCCGCCAACTACTGGGACCTGACCGCCACCTTCACCGCAACCGACGCCAAGCACGCCGCCGAGCGCCCGTTCGGTGCCACCATGCTTGAGCTGGACGGGGCCCGAATCGCCACCGGCAGGGACTTCGCCCAGGACGGCACGATCCAGCGGGATGGCGTGGTCCACCTCGACCAGGCCCAGGCCGGCGCCCTGGCCGAGGAGCTGCGGGGCCGGCCGGCCACCGTGGCCAGCCGGGAAGCCAAGCCCTACCGGCGGACGCCGGCTGCACCGTTCATCACCTCGACCTATCAGCAGGAGGCGGGCCGCAAGCTGCGGCTGTCGTCTAGCCAGGCCATGCGGGTGGCCCAGGGGCTGTACGAGCGGGGCTACATCACCTACATGCGGACCGACTCCACCACGCTGTCTGAATCGGCGGTCAATGCGGCCCGGTCCCAGATCGCCGAACGGTTCGGGGCCGAGTACGTGCCAGACGGTCCCCGGACCTACCGGACCAAGGCCAAGAACGCCCAGGAGGCCCACGAGGCCATTCGCCCCGCCGGCGACACCTTCCGGACCCCGGAGCAGGTGGCAGGGGAGCTGAGCGCCCCCGAGCTGCGGGTCTACCAGTTGATCTGGCAGCGGACCGTCGCCTCACAGATGACAGACGCCACCGGCGAGACGGTGACCCTCCGGCTGTCGGCATCGACCGCTGCCGGCCGCAACGCCCTGTTCTCCACCTCCGGGACCGTGATCACCCACCAGGGGTTCCTCCAGGTCTACGTCGAGAGCTCGGATGACGACGATGACGGTGACGACGAGCAGAAGCGGTTGCCGGCACTGCAGGAGGGCGACGGTGCCGACCTGACCGAGGTCGAAGCGGCCGGACACGACACCCAGCCACCGTCCCGCTACAACGAGGCCTCGCTCGTCAAGAAGCTCGAGGAGCTCGAGGTCGGCCGCCCGTCGACCTACGCCTCGATCATGACCACCATCCAGGACCGGGGCTACGTCTGGAAGAAGGGCTCGGCCCTGGTCCCCAGCTTCCTGGCCTTCGCCGTGATCACCCTGCTGGAGCAGCACTTCCCGGATCTGGTCGACTACGCCTTCACCGCCCGGATGGAAGACGATCTGGACAACATCGCGAGCGGCAGCGAGGACGTGGTGCCGTGGCTGTCCCAGTTCTACTTCGGTGAGGACGAGGAGCTCGGGCTCCGGGAGAAGGTGGCCGAACGCCTCGGCAACATCGACGCCCGGGCCGTCAACTCCATCCCGATCGGGGACGATGACGACGGCATCCCGATCATTGCCAGGGTCGGGCAGTTCGGCCCGTACCTGGAGCGGGGGCGTCTCGGCGCGTTCCACCTCCCGGTCGCCGGTGGCGACGGCGGCGAGGCAGTCGGTCACTGGCAGCCGGCGGAGCGATCGACGGTCCACCTCCGTCGCAACCTGGTCGGTGTGGCCGCCGGTGATCGCATCGTGGTCTGTGGCCATCGGGAGACCCCGACCGGGCCGCTGCTGTCCGAGCCGATCGACGGCGCCGCCTATGACCCGGCGACCGACACCTGGACCGAGATCCCCCCGTCGTCATGGGTCGGCGTGCCGGCCGATGCGGTGTGGGCTGCGGACTACGGCCAGATGGTGGTGCTCGGGGCCAACGGCGGCGGTGCCGCCTACGACGTTGCGGCTCGGTCCTGGAAGACCCTGCCGCCGGAGATGACCTCCAAGCTCGGATTCCGTCGGGCGCTGTGGACCGGCGAGACCGTGATCGGGGTCGGCTGGGGCCAGCTCGGCATCGCCGTGACCGGCTTCGATCCCGGCACCGGCTTCACCTCGCCCGGTACGCCGCTGGAGGTCGCGGTGTCTGAGCATGCGGTCGCCTCCTGGACCGGCTCGGAGGTCCTGGTCTGGGATCGGGCAGACGGGTGGTTCTACAACCCGGCCACCGACGAGTGGCGGGAGGCCCCGCCGCTCGACAAGTTCGACGGCAAGAAGCCGAAGGAGTCGGTGGCCCTCGGGCTCGGTGCCGGTGGTGGTGATGCGGTCTATGCGGTCGCCTGGTTCAAGACCACGGCCAAGATCCGCATCGCCCAGTTCGCGGACGGGGCATGGTCCTGGATCGACGGGGTCGAGATCGACGGTCACCTGGCCGACGTCCACGCCGTGGCCGGCGAGGTGATCATCGTCGACGACGACGTCCCGGTCCGGGCCTATCGATTCCGGCCGGCCACCGGCCTCACCGCCTTCGACGAGTTCCCGTCCCGTGCGGTCCGTGACTACGACATGGACCGGGTCGGTGACCGGCTGATGATCTGGGGCAACCGGATCGAGACCAAGGCCATCCCGAACGACGTCACCCCGGACGAGCTCAACGCCACCCGATCGATGGAGATCATGGCCGTCCCGGACGTGATCCAGCTCGGGCATCATCCGGACAGCGGCCTCCCGGTCTTCGTTCGGGACGGCAAGTTCGGCCCCTACGTCCAGCTCGGTGAGATGCCGAAGAAGGTCACAGACGACAACAAGCCGCCCACGTCCTCGCTGTTCCAGGACATGCAGATGGAGGAGGTCACGCTCGACGAGGCGCTCGAGCTGCTGACGATCCCCCGGTCGGTCGGCGTCGACCCGGGCGACGGTCGGGAGATCATCGCCCGCAACGGACCGCATGGCCCGTATCTGTTCAAGGAGCCGGAGGAGGAGGGCAAGCGGCCCGAGACCCGGAGCTTCGAGGACGAGCGCCAGCTCCTGTCCATGACCCTCGACCAGGCGATCGCCCTCTACGCCCAGCCGAAGCGGCGGCGGGGCCAGTCGGCGGCCGGTCCGCTCAAGGAGCTCGGCATCGACCCGACCACCGACCTGCCGGTGGTGGTCAAGAACGGCCAGTTCGGTGAGTACGTGACCGACGGTGAGGTCAACGCCAGCCTGACCTCGACCGACTCGGTGGAGCGGATCGACATCACCCGGGCATCGGAGCTGTTGGCCATCCGCCGCCAGAAGTTGGATCAGGACCCCGGCGGCAGCAAGAAGGCGGCCAAGAAGCCAGCGGCCAAGAAGTCCACGGCGAAGAAGGCGGCCAAGAAGAAGGCGGCCAAGGCATGACGTCGGTCGCCTCGTCGGCAACCACCACCGGCTGAGTGGCGGCCTACATCGCCTTCGAGGGCGGCGAGGGGTCAGGCAAGAGCACCCAAGCCGCCCGCCTCGGTGCGGCACTCGACGCCGTCGTCACCCGAGAGCCCGGCGGTACGCCGCTCGGTGGGGCGCTGCGGGGACTGCTCCTCGACGCCGACTCCTATCAGGTCGGCCCTCGCGCCGAGGCCCTGATGATGGCCGCCGATCGGGCCCAACACCTCCAGGACGTCGTGCTGCCAGCATTGTCTGCGGGCCGGCACGTGGTGTCGGACCGCTCGGCGTTCTCATCCCTGGCTTACCAGGGGGCGGGGCGGGAGCTCGGCATCGATGCGGTCAAGGCGGTCAACGAGTGGGCCGTCTACGGGCGGTGGCCGGACCTGGTCGTCTACCTCCGGGTCGATCGGTCGGTGGCGTCGTCCCGGCTCCGACGGTCGCTCGACCGGTTCGAGCAGGAGGGCGACGGGTTCCACACCCGGGTCCACGATGCCTTCGACCGGATGGCGGCCGAGGACCCCGAGCGGTGGCTGATCGTCGACGGTGACGGCTCGGTCGACGAGGTTGCTGACCGAATCCTCGCTGCGGTCGAGCAGGCGCTTGGCCGCCTCGGCTGATGGTTGCGGTCGGGGTCGATCCGTGGGCCGACCTGGTCGGCCAGGCCGCAGCTCGGGCCCGGCTGGAGTCGGCGGCCGAGGCCCCGGTCCACGCCTACCTGTTCCTCGGGACCCAGGGGGCGGGGACGCTCCGAGCGGCCCGAGGGTTCGCCGGGCTGGTGCTGGCCGCAACACTGGACGAGGGCCAAGCCCGGGACCGGGCGGTGACCCTGGCGGTCGACGGCAAGCACCCGGACGTGCTGGTGGTCGAGCCCCAGGGTGCGGCACTGCGAGTGTCGGAGGCCGAGGAGATCATCCGGGCCGGGTTGCGGACGCCGGTCGAGGGGGCACGCAAGGTCATCGTGGTCGCCGGCGCCGAGGCGATCGAGGAGGCGGCGATCGGGAAGCTGCTCAAGGTCATCGAGGAACCACCGGCGTCTGCGGTGTTCGTGCTACTGGCCGAAGAGGTCCCGCCGGAGACGGTCACGATCGCCAGTCGATGTGTGACCGTCGAGTTCGGGCCCCTTGCGGTCGGGGAGTTGGAGCGGGCCCTGATCGATGCCGGGGTCGAACCGGAGCGGGCCAGCGCCGCAGCGGCCGCTGCCGGTGGTGACCTGGATCGGGCCCGACTGCTGGCCACCGACGACGAGTTGGCCGACCGGGCCGACCGCTGGCGTCGGCTGCCGGCACGGCTCGACGGCTCGGGGTTCATGGCCACCGAGCTGGTCAACGAGGTCCGGGCCGGCATGGACGGTGCGCAGGGGCCGTTGGAGGCCCGCCAGGCCACCGAGCTCGAGGAGTTGGAGGCCAGGGTCGAACAGCTGGGGGAGCGGGGGTCCGGTCGGGCTGAGCTGAACGCCAGGCACAAGCGGGAGATCCGTCGGCTCCGGTCCGATGAGCTGCGGTTCGGGTTGGCCACGATGGCCCGGGTCTACCGGGATCACCTGGCACCGGGAGCGGATGCCCCCGGGCTCGCCATGTCGACCGAGGAGGCCTTCGCCGCCCTCGACGCCATCCAGGCCGCAGCCGAGCACCTCGTCCGGAACCCGAACGAGGCCCTGCTGCTGCAGGACCTCTTCGTTCGACTGTCTCCGTCGTCTGGCTGAGTAGACGTCGGCTGTCTTCGCCGGGTCGGGGCGTTGGCGGCCGCCCCGACCCGGGCGATCTGTCAGGCCGTCGGGCTCTCGCCCTCACCGGCCACCGCCACCTCGGCCTCGACGGCCGGAACGGTTGCGCCGGTGTTGACCACGACCTTGCGGGGCTTGGCCCGCTCGGCCACTGGCAGCCGGAGGGTCAGCACGCCGTCGTGGTAGTCGGCCTCGATGGCAGACGTGTCCAGGCCCTCACCGAGGTGGAGCTGGCGACGGAAGCGACCCTGCGTGCGCTCCGACCGGTAGACCTGGTCTCCCTCCTCGCGGACCCAGGTCCGCTCGGCGGTGACGGTCAGCACGTTCCGCTCCACGTCGATGTCCAGGCTGTCGACGGCCACACCGGGCAGGTCGAGGTGAACCCAGACGTTCTCGCCTCGGCGGTAGGCGTCGAGCGGGGTGCTTGCGGCGCCGGTCCGACCGGCGGTGACGGTCTCGATCCACTGGTCGAGGGCGTTGAAGGGGTCGTTCTGGGAAAACATCGGTTCCTCCGAAGGATGACTATGCACAGGTTGATCGGGTCGTGCCGCAGGGGGAGGGCGGCACGACCCGTGCCTGAATGAACACCGCCGATACTGAATCTATTTCACTATCGCTGAGATTCCTTCCCGATCAGGGAATCGTCGTCGCTGGAGGGGTAAGGTTGGATCATGCCCCGGTCCCGCATCGATCGTGACGCCGTCCTGGCCGCTGCCCTCGGTGTGGTCGATGCCGGCGGGCTGGAAGCACTGACGCTGTCAAACGTGGCGGAGGTGCTGGAGGTCCGCCCATCGGCGCTGTACACCCACGTCGACGGGACCAGCCACCTCCACTACGTAGTGGCGGTCCGGGCCACCACCGACCTGACCGCCCAGGTCCGGGACGCCGCTGTCGGTGTCGCCGGGGCCGAGGCGCTGCTGTCGATGGCCAACGCCTACCAGGCCTTCGCCGCCGAGCACCCCGGCTGGTACGCCGCAACCCTCGCCCCACCTCCGGCCGAAGGTGACGACGGCCTGGATCAGGCCTGCGCCGACCTGCTCGGCGTGATGGCTGCCGTCATGCGAGGCCTCGGCCTGTCCGAGGACGCATGCCAGGCCGCAGCGGTCTCGATGCGGGCCGGCCTGCACGGCTTCGTTGCCCTGCAACCACCACGTCGGGAGGCCGGCGGCACAGGCCGGGCTGCGCCGGGAGATGATGCATCGGTCAGCCACTTCACCCATCTGGTCGAGGCGCTGATTCGCGGCCTCACCCCGCCGGCCACCTAGTGCCGCACTGGCGACCGCCCACCGCTAACCCTCAAGTCGCCCGGAACGGGTGTCGAGGCTCAGAGCAGAAGATTGTTCTCTTGTCTGGAGCCATCGATGCTGCCTCGCCGAACTCTGCCGTTGCTGTTCGTCATCTTTGCGATCGCTGGTGCCTGCGGGGGCGGCCCGTCCGAGGAAACGGCGCGGCTGGCCTTCGCCGAGCGGTTCCCGGATGTCGGCCCGGTCGCCACCTCGTGCCTGACCGACCAGTACCTCCAACAGCTGCCGGTGAGCGACTTCGCAACCGCTGCGGGGGAGGCAGACCCGGATGCTGTCGAGGCGGCGGTCAGGGAGCAGCCGGACCTGGTCGGGGCGTGCGTCGACCTGTCGGAGCGACTGGCCGATCAGCTCCGCCAGGGGGACCGGCGGCTCGAAGCGGACTGTGTCACCGGCGACCAGTTGGTTCGGTGGCCGCTGTTGGAGGCGCTGCTCGATGCAGACGATGCGGTCCTCGCCGCCGATGGTCAGGCCAGGGAGCAGCTGTTGGACGCGGTCGGGCAGTGCGTCGACCAGCGAACGTTCGCCGCCCTCGCCGGGCTTGACGATCCGGACGAGTTGGCCGAGGTCCTGGTCGCCGACCCGTTCGCCGAGAGCAGCTGGTTGCCGGCCCAGGACCCCTGCGTGGTCCGAGCCGCCATCGATGGCCTTGGTATCGCCAGGCTGGCTGAGCTCGGCGTCGATCTGGCGTCACCGGATCTACTCGGCTCCGTCGGCCTCACCGAGGGCGATCTTGACCTGCTGGTCGAGTCGTTGGTTTCCTGCGACCTCGAAGCCCAACTGATCCGGGCCGTCTCCGTCTCGGATGCCCCCATCGCCGAGTGCGTGATCGAGTCGGTGCCCGAGGCCGACTGGCCGGACCTTGCTCGGTCGCTGTACCGGGGGAGGGAGGTCCTGGACCACCCGGCGGCGACGGATCTGGTGGATCCCTGCGTGGATGAGGCCATCGAGGGCCTCTACATCCCGGTCGACCCTGGTGAGCTGACGTCCGACGAACGAGACTTCATCGTCGCATTCAACCGCGAGCTGAACTGGACGACCGATCTGGACGAGAGTCGCTACACCCTTCGTTGCACCTCCCAGATACTGCCGAGTATCGCCAGTGGCGTCGACTTCGAGGCGATGCTGCGGTACGACGAGGCGGTGGCGGCGGGGGAGGAGCCGGCAACAGCCGACTGGGAGGTCGCCTTCGAGTTCAGCTATGCAGCGATAGATTTCGGAACGATCTGCTTCGACCCCTGGGTACGGCTGGTCGAGGACCTGGACGCCTCGGAGATCGACGATGCGCTGCATCCGTGCCTCCGCCACGAGATCGATCGGCGTGTGCTTGAACAGATGATGGCGGCGGTCGCCGATGCCACCATGTACGACGACCCGTGGGCCTGGGAGGATCTGGAGGCCGGCCATGACGAGGTCCGAGCCGCGCTCGAGATCTGTGGCGAGGCCGATGACGTCCGTCGCTGGGACCACTACCTCGGCGATCTCTTCGACTTTGGCTCGTCGTTCGAAGATCCGGACCCGGACACGCTCCAGGCCTGAGCCCATCACGTCCCAAAAGCGGACCTCCCCCGATCGGCACCCCGGTAGGCTTGGCCCCCTGCCCGAATAGCTCAGTTGGTAGAGCAACGCATTCGTAATGCGTAGGTCCGGAGTTCGACTCTCCGTTCGGGCTCCACCCTCACCAGGGAAAGCGTCGACAGAAGTCGGCTCGCAGGTGCCGAAACCCCGGCCCAAGCTACGAAGAAACTACGAAACCAGCGTTCCGAGATTCGCCTGCCGGGTGCGCTGCTTGGCTTCTTGGCAGCAGCGGCAGATTGGTCAGACGGACTCGATCCCTCAGCTGTCGAGGGGAGGGGCTGTCGGTGTCGGCGGACGGGCAAACCGGCAGCTTCTGCGGGACGGCCCAGTTCAGGTTCAGTCCTCCAACAGCGTGTGGGCGGTTCTGGTGGCGACCGCATCCGTTGACGATTGCGTGTAGCTGGGGGCGGTCGTTCACCACATCAAGTGGGGCGCGACAGGCTCCATGATCCCTTCACACTTTCTGATATTCCGCCTGAGCTGATCTGGATCCTGACGACGGAGGGCGTCGGGTCAGTCGACTTGGGGCGGTTGGGCAGGTGGTGTGCCCAGCGGATTGTAAATCCGTCGCCTGCGGGCTCTGTCGGTTCGATTCCGGCCCGCCCCACTTGAGCGGAGCGTTGGCGGTGGTGATACCGAGCGCACTAATCGTGCCGGATTGTTGCACCTGCGCCGGAGGAGTGAGTGCCGATCCCGAGTTGGTCTGCTCGGCGGTCGATCAACTCATCCATGCCCGGCGGTAGGCCGCCTGTTCTTCGACAGTGCCGATCTCTTCGGGTGGTGCCGGTACGAAGACGTCGACGAGATCTGCTTGCCGAGCGGGGCGACCGTGTTCGATTCGGTAGACCATCATGCCGCGGCCCATATCAGCGGCCATGCCGGAGATGGCTGCCTGAGTGCGGGCGCCTTGGCAACAGAGCTTGATGTTGAGAGGGTCGAGTTGGCGGCGCAGTTCGATGAGGGTGGCGAACATATTGTGGCCCCGAGCGGTCCAACTGCGTCCGTCGCTAGCGAGCAAGCCGACGATGAAGTCGTCCCCGTGGGCAGGGTCTTGCCAGCGAAGTAGCCATTCCTGTTCGGCGTCACCCTCGAGGACTCGGATCGATCTGGTATGCGCCTCCTTGGCCACGACCTCAACCTACAACGGCCGGCTCAGCAGGCGCCGAGCGCTCACGTTCAGCGGTCGATCGATGGTGCGGGCCCGGCGTACCCCGGACACTCGGGTCGTGCCGATATGGGGCGGTTCGAGGACTCACTTAGATCCCCACTGCTCCGACCATGGTCGGTGTCGCCGGCTCGGGTGTCTCGGCTGCCACCAGCCACGGAGCAGGAACTGGAGCCAGTGCTGGGCCGAGCCATGGCGCCAACCCGCAAAGCCCAACGTGCTCCCGGCGTGGTAGGTCTTACGTCGACGTCGAAGGGGCTCCACCGGTACATCATCGCAGGTCGGCGGGCCGGCAGGCGTTGGCGCAAGGCGCTCATCGCAGTCGCCACCGTCGGTGACCTGCCGGCGCTGGCCGGTGTTCCTGCGCGCGACTGGTGCCGTCCTCGGGCAGCCGGCTCGGCTGCCGGACGAGCATTGCCGATCGCTCTGTCGAGGCTCCCAGGGCTGCCCACTGCTCCAGCCAGACCCGATCAAGATCGCCGGTTCCCGAGCGGGGTCCTATACCTGGCTGTCGCTTTGGGTGAAGTCGACCCTGGATCGCTTCGGCACGACGTCGAGGAGTTCCGAGATCAGTCCATCCTCGCCTACCCGGAAGACATCGACGAAGGTACGTCCTCCCATCGACGACAGCGTAACCAGCATGTCCACACCGACGTAGTGGTCAAGCACTACGAACTCGAAGTCTCCTGCGAACACCTCACGGAAGTAGGTGATTATCTCATCTCGACCGCTCAGGCGGCGGCCGTAGCGGTCGCCAGTCAAGAACGGTGGACCATCTGACACGTAGACAGCATCTGCGGCGAAGAGTTCCGCAACCGAGTCGAAGTCCCGGGCGTTCATGCCTTCCCCATAGCGCTTGCCGAGTTCGAGGAGCGCAGCCGCTGGAGTGCCCATGAAAAGGACCCTAGCTCTCGGTCAACAGGTTGAGCGAGCAAGAGGCCCAACCACCCACACCGGCACATGGAACGGGGGAGACGGGCCGGCTTGGGGCCGCCGGCGGGACCGCTAGATATCACCGCTCGGAAACGACGACGCCGGAGCACTCGGGTGCCGGCGTACCGGCCTGGATCGAGTGCGAAGTAACGTGGCCTCGACAATGTGCCGGGAGGGCCGGTTTGGATTCAGCGTGTCTCGCTGACCTCCTGGGCGACGACCTCACGAGGCCGCTCGGGTCGGCGTTGCCTAAACGCTGAAGTTGTGCCGAACTCCTGTGCTTTCGAGCGGTCGCTAGTTAGGTCGGGATTATCCGCTGAGAGACGGGCTCGTCGAAAACCATCCAATGGAGGAGATCGACCGCACCGAACGCAGTCAGAAACTGTGCAACTCGTCTCGCCGACAACAGACGCCCCAGAACTCCAAGGAACAAGGGTAGAAAGGGCATCGTCGGGCTCACATTGAGGTAGGCAGTGAAGATGCGATCCCATGCAAGAAGGATTAGTCCGGCAAGCAAGAAGTCTCCGGGGAAGACCTTCGGCAGGGAGATCCACGCCGACAGCTGAGCAAGGGAGTAGGCCCACGGCAGCCAGAAGGCTAGTAGAATCAACAGCTCGGGCAGCACCGGATAGGGCGAGATCTTGAACCAGTAGTAGACGACCTTCTGGAGCCGATTCAGTCGGTCATACAGTGCCCGCTCATCAGGTTTCTCACGGAAGTATGCATCCCGACCGCTAACCGAGCCCGACCACCTCGACATGACGCCTATCCGAAGGCACCGCACCCTGCGTACCTTCACCACGTTCCGAGCTTCGATCCCAGAACTCGACTGAGCCTAGGCGTTTAGGCGGCCATCATGCTTCAGCTTGGTGCAACGATGTTCGGCACGGCCTGGGTGTTGGTTACAAGCCGAACTCACCACAGGCCACTGGTGCTGGTCCCCGGGTGCAAATCCGCCACTCGCCGGTTGGCATCTCTTCGGGGAGGACGACCACATCCGGTCCGGGGCCACCGACGCCAACGTCCGCCAGCATGATGGCTTGGTCTACCGAAGCGGCCGTCGGCCCGGCCCTATCGAGGTGCGAGATCAGGAAGTGGGTCATCTCCCAGTCGTTTCCGACTCGCTGTTCGAGCCGAAAGTACAGGCCTCTGAGGTCATTGCCAGGAAATCGCAGTTCGACTCGGTCACCCGGTGCCGGGGCTTCCGGCTGTATCTCGATCGTCGGGTCGGGCCAGATCGGTGTTGTGAGATCGAACCTGTTCTGTGGGGTGGAGGCCGAGAAGTCTGGACCAATCTGAGGCCTGTTGACAACGTCGGCGAACAACAGGTTCGGTGGGACGTCATTCCGTGCCGCTTCAGAGCGACCGACCCCCATTGACCCACCTGCCGATCCGCACGAGACGGCAAGCACGGCGAACAGGGCGGAGAACCAATGGTGCACCTTGGGAGTATCGGAACGTCTCCTGAGGCTCTGGAGCATGCCTCGACGTCGCCGACCGGTCGATGCAAACTTCGCCGTCGACGACTGTTGGCCAAAGGCGTCTCTTCACCCGATGTTGCCACAGGCCGAGATAGAAACCGTGAGACATTCGCAGCACTGGTGGTCAGTTCTTCGAACGGTCTTGGTGGTGACTACCTTGCCGCTTGGCTACGTCGTCGGGTTGATGTCCTTGCGTCTCCCAGTTCTCGCCGGGATTCTCGTTGTGTCGTTGGCACTCGTGGCGAGCCACATCAACGACCGGTCAGCAGATCTGCCGGTGATTCTTGCTGGTACCTGGATAGTGGCACTCAACGGATTTGCGTTGCTTCTACTGGGCTAGCGTCTCGCGTCGAGTAGGTGAGCCGTTGCGAGAACCATGAAGCGCACCACGAAACCTGGCGGTGTAGGCACATTCCGGTGTCGTCTACGTCCGAGATGCTTGGTCTCGTTCGACCGAGACGGTGACCCGCGAACAGTTCCTGGCGGCCACCGAGTCGACCGTCGAGTAGTGCCGATGCGCGAGATCGGCGTCGAGCGTGCCGATTGAGACCGAGACCGACGGCCTACTGGTCGCATGAGGCGGCTGTCGGCAGTCCAGCACTGGTCACGGGCGCGAGCTCGAGCGAAACGTACGACGGGGACATGTCCTCGACCGAGACTCGGTAGCCGGGTCCGATCGGCAGGGAGAACACGGTCTGCCTGCGAAGGCTTGGCACGACGAAGCACTCGCCGGCCGGTCCGATGAATGACCCTCCGTTGAAGGCTTCTGAGCCGGCGTCGTAGCTGCCGTTCTGAAACGTCAGCAACCCTGATCCGGAGGTTCCTTCATCATCCGGTGGGACCCCGCTGACCCGATCGGAGTCCGGCCACTCGATCTCATCCGCCGTTTCTGCTTCGTCGATCTGATCCGGGCCG
>JBCCFN010000056.1:0-21033 GCA_039029715.1 Actinomycetota bacterium
CCCCGCCACCAGCTCCCACCCACAACCGGGAACCGCCCCCCCTTGTCGCGCGGGCGGCGCCCGGTATAGCGGGGGGCCGACGTATTTTTCGGCTTGTGTCTGAGCTGGGAAAACTCCCCTCAGTAGCCCATTCGTGGCCCGTTCTGGCTCTGCGGTCGGTAGTCCGTCACCGACGGCCTCGGGCTCACCCGTTGTGGCGTTGGTGTCGACTTTGCGGCTCTCAATAGGCCATTCAGATAGAAGATATTTGAGCCTTAATTTCGAACACCAATGCCGGTGCATATAGATCAATAACGATCCATGTCGACCGATGTGGTCCGTGGGAGTCAGCGCCGGGAGAGCCGATGCACGATCTTCTCGAGCCGTCGGCCCGCGGTTTGGAGCTGCCGCTCGACCTCCAACACCTCGAGCACGGCGTCGTCCTCGACGTCCGCGTCCCTGGCGACGCCGCCGAGCCGGGCGGTGAGGTCATCCAGTGAGGCCGAGAGCGAGCTGAGGGCGTTGTTGTCCAGCGGCATTGGCGGGCTCCTTGGGGGCGTCGCTCGCTGGAATTTCGCAGGGAGCGGATGGCGACCACGCTACCGTCGAGGCGTTGCCCGGGAACCATCCCGGACCGGCCGGCGGCGCGGCCGACGACCCTGGAGGAATGCCCGATGCTGAACCGTCTCGACCTTCGGGGCGTCGATCCGACGGTCGACCTGCGGACCGTCCTGCCGCGGCCGGAGATCGCCGGCGATGGGCCGGCGGCGGCGGTCCGGGAGATCATCGACCGGGTCCGGGGCGAGGGGGATGCGGTCCTGCGGGAACTGACCGAACGGTTCGACGGGGTCACCCTCGACCAGCTGGCGGTGACCGATGCCGCACTCGATGCCGCGGTCACCGATCTTGATCCGGACCTTCGGGCCGCCATGGATGCCGCCATCGACGGTATCGAAGCCTTCCATCGCCATCAGGTCCGGCCCCCGGAGGTCATCGAGCGGGCCGGTATGACCATCCAGGCCTATCAGCGGCCGGTCCGTCGGGCCGGCTTGTACGTGCCGGGCGGGCGGGCCGAGTATCCGTCGACCGTGCTGATGACCGCGGTCCCGGCTCGGGTCGCCGGTGTCGAGGACATCGTGCTCTGTGTGCCGCCGAACGTCGAGGACGGTGGCATCGCCCCGTCGGTGCTCGCTGCGGCCAGGCTGGCCGGGGTGTCCCAGGTGTTCGCCGTCGGTGGGGCGCAGGCGGTGGCGGCCATGGCCTATGGGACCGAGTCGATCCCGGCGGTCGACGTCATCGCCGGCCCCGGCAACGTCTATGTCGCACTGGCCAAGCAGGCGGTGGCCGGCGACGTCGGGATCGCCGCTGCATTCGCCGGCCCATCCGAGGTCGTCGTCGTCGCCGATCACACCGCAGTCACCGACTTCGCCGCGATCGACGTGATCCTCCAGGCCGAGCACGGCCCGGACGGATTGGCCTGGCTCGTCACCTGGGACGAGGCGGTGGCCGATGCGGTCTGCACCGCCGGTGATGCCCTGCTCGACCGGGCCCCCCGGGCCGACGAGGTTCGGGCCACGCTGGCCGATGGTGGGTACGTGGCCCTGGTCGACGACGCGGAGGCGGCGGTCCGGGTGGTCGACGCCATCGCCCCGGAGCACCTGGAGCTCCAGTGCGAGCACGCCGAGGCCCTCGCCGCCACCGTCGACAACGCCGGGGCCATCTTCTGCGGCCCGTGGTCGCCGGCCTCGATCGGGGACTATCTGGCCGGCCCGAGCCACGTCTTGCCGACCTACGGCTCGGCCCGGTTCGCCAGTGCGCTGACCGTGGCCGACTTCGTCAAGGATCACCACGTGGTGACCGTTCGGCAGGAGGGGATCGGGCAGGTCGGGCCCCACGTTGTCGCCCTGGCCGAGCGGGAGGGCCTCGACGCCCACGCCGAGTCGATTCGACTCCGCATGGCCGCCATCGACGGGAGCCGGGCGTGACGAACGGCCAGGAGGCGGTCCGATCCACCCGCCCGGTGGTCCGGGATGATCTGGCCGCCCTGAGCGGCTACCACTCGCCCCAGATCGACGTCGAGGTCCGGCTCAACACCAACGAGGCGCCGGCACCGCCGCCGGCCGCCTTCTCCGCCGCGGTTGCGGCCCGGATCGCAGAGTTGGACTGGCACCGGTACCCCGATCGGGGCGCCGCCGAGCTACGGGGTGCGATCGGCGGGCTATACGGGCTCCCAGCGGCCCAGGTGTTCTGCGCCAACGGTTCCAACGAGGTGCTCCAGACCGTGCTGCTGACCTTCGCCGGGCCGGGCCGTTCGACCCTGACCTTCGAGCCGACCTATGCGCTCCACTCCCACCTGAGCCGGATCGCCGGCTCGGCGACCGTCGCCGTCGACCGGCGGGACGATTTCACCCTCGACCCGGACGATGCGGCCGCTGCGGTCCGGGACAACCGTCCGGCCGTCACGTTCCTGTGTTCGCCGAACAACCCGACCGGCATGGTCGAGCCGGCGGAGACCATCCGGGCCGTACTGGCTGCGGTGACCGAGGTCGGCGGCCTGTTGGTCGTCGACGAGGCCTATGGCGAGTTCGCCCCCCGCTCGGCGGTCGAGTTGCTCGATGAGGACGTCCCGCTCGTCGTGACGAAGACCTACTCAAAGACCTGGGCCATGGCGGCGGCACGGCTCGGCTACCTGCTCGGACCGGCGTGGCTGGTCGAGAAGCTGGAGATGGTTGTCCTGCCGTACCACCTCGACGCCATGAAGCAGGCTGCCGGTCTTGTCGCACTGGACTTCGTCGACGCCATGGAGGCCAGGGTCGCCGGCATCGTCGAGGAGCGGGGCCGCCTCCAGTCCACCCTGGCCCAGCTTGGCTGCGAGGTCTGGCCCTCGGGCGCCAACTTCATCCTGTTCCGGCCGCCGGCCGGTCCGCTCGACGGGCACGGGGTGTGGCAGGCGCTGGTCGACCGGTCCATCCTGGTTCGCAACACCGCCAGCTGGGAGCACCTCGATGGCTGCCTCCGAGTGACGGTGGGTACCCCGGAGGAAAACCGGCGCATACTCGACGCCCTCACTGACATACTCGACGCATCGGCCACCGCCTGACCCCCAAGGCCGGCCGACCAAGGACCGAGGACGGACCAGGCACCATGTCCAAGCCACGAACCAGCACCAGATCCCGGACCACCAAGGAGACCTCGATCGACGTCACGATCGATCTCGACGGGACGGGCACCACAGACGTTGCGACCGGCGTGCCGTTCTATGACCACATGCTTGACCAGATCGGCCGTCACGGCGGGTTCGACCTGACCGTCAAGGCCGATGGCGATCTCCACATCGATGCCCATCACACGATCGAGGACACCGCCATCGTCCTCGGCGAGGCGTTCGCCGAGGCGGTTGGGGACAAGGCCGGCGTCCGCCGGTTCGCCAGTGGCCTCTATCCGCTGGACGAAGCGCTGGTCGAGGTCGCCCTCGACCTGTCCGGGCGGCCGTACTTCGTGTGGAACGTCGAGCTGCCGGAGGCGATCCCGCTCGGCAACCCGCCATTCGACCCGTCGATGGCCGAGCATGCGATGCAGAGCTTCGCCACCAGCGCCGGGATCACACTCCACGTCACGCTCAAGGACGGCCGCAACGTCCACCACATCATCGAGGCGGCATTCAAGGGGCTGGCCCGGTGCCTCCGGGACGCGGTCCGGGTAGAGGGCTCGGACGTCCCATCGACCAAGGAGACCCTGTGAGCGCAGACGGTCGGCCCCGCCTGGCCGTCCTCGACTACGGGATCGGCAACCTCCGGTCTGCCCAGAAGGGACTGGAGCGGGCCGGCGCAGACGCAACCCTGACCGACGACCCGGCCCTGATCGAGGCGGCGGACGGCGTCGTCCTTCCCGGGGTCGGCAACTTCGGGGCCTGTATGCGGGCGCTGACCAGGACCGGCCTGGCCGACCAGGCGGCGAAGGTGGCGGCGCGAGGCCAGCCGTTCATCGGGATCTGCGTCGGGATGCAGCTGCTGTTCGAGGGCTCGGACGAGTCACCGGACGAGCCGGGCCTCGGCCTGCTGCCCGGCCGGATCACCTGGCTGCCCGAGGGGGTGAAGCGGCCCCAGATGCAATGGAACCGCCTGGCCTGTGCCGATCACCCGCTGATGGCCGGGATGGACGGCTCCTGGGTGTACTTCGTCCACAGCCTCGCCGCGGATGTCCCGCCCAGCGACCCGATGACCATCGCCACCACCGACTACGGCGGCCCGGTGGTCGCAGCGGCGGCCCTGGACAACGTCTGGGCCACCCAGTTCCACCCCGAGAAGTCGGCCACGGCCGGCCTCCGGCTGCTCACGAACTTCGTCGAGGCCTGCCGGTGATGGGCCCGCTGACCCTCTACCCGGCCATCGACCTGCGGGACGGGGCCTGCGTCCGGCTCTATCAGGGAGACTACGACCGCCAGACCACCTACGGCGACGACCCCGTGGCCCAGGCCCGGTCCTTCGTCGACGAGGGAGCGGGCATCGTCCACGTCGTCGACCTCGACGCGGCCAAGTCCGGCGAGCCGACCAACCGGCCCGTGATCGGGGCGATCTGCGACGCCCTCGACGTCCCGGTCCAGGTCGGGGGCGGGGTCCGGTCGGTCGAGGCCGCCGGCGCCCTGTTCGACCTCGGCGTCGACCGGGTGGTGATTGGCACCGCCGCCATCGAGCGGCCGGAACTGGTCGAGGAGCTGACCGGCGCCGGTCGGTCGGTCGTGGTCGGGATCGATGCACGGGGCGACCGGGTGGCCACCCACGGCTGGACCACGGACGCCGGGGTCGGCGTGGCCGACCTGGCCCGCCGGTTCGCCGATGCCGGGGTCCACTCGCTGGTGGTGACCGAGATCAGCCGGGACGGCACGCTTGAGGGGCCGGACGTCGACGGGTTGGCCGCCCTGTTGGCCACCACCGAGGTGCCGGTCGTCGCCTCCGGCGGCGTCGGCACGCTCGACGACCTCCGGGCCCTGGCCGGCGTCCGGGCCGGGGAGCGGTCGCTGGCCGGCGCCATCGTCGGCCGGGCGCTCTACGAGCAGCAGTTCACGGTGGCCGAGGCCCTGGCGGCCCTGGCCGGATCGGAGGAGACCCGATGAGGGTGACCAGGGTCATTCCCTGCCTCGATGTCGCCGATGGCCGGGTGGTCAAGGGGGTCAACTTCGTAAACCTCCGGGATGCCGGTGACCCGGTGGAATTGGCGGCGCTCTACGACCAGCAGGGAGCGGACGAGCTGGTGTTCCTCGACATCGGGGCCACCCACGAGAACCGTGACACCACGGTGGCCATGGCCACTGCGGTTGCCGAGCAGGTCTTCATCCCGTTCACCATCGGCGGTGGGATCCGCTCGGTCGACGATGCCAGGCGCCTGCTGCGGGCCGGGGCGGACAAGGTGTCTGTCAATTCGGCCGCAGTTGCCCGGCCGAAGCTGGTGGCCGAGATCGCAACCGAGTTCGGTGCGCAGTGCTGCGTGGTCGCCATCGACGGTCGTCGGTCCGAGAAGCCGGCGGACGAGATCCCCTCCGGATTCGAGGTCAACACCCACGGCGGCCGCAAGCCGACCGGGATCGACGTGGTCCAGTGGGCCGAACGGGTGGTTGCACTGGGGGCGGGCGAGATCCTGCTGACCTCGATGGACCGCGACGGGACCAGGGAAGGGTTCGATCACCCGATGACCCGGGCGGTGGCCGATGCGGTCAGCGTCCCGGTGATCGCCTCCGGTGGTGTCGGCTCGGTCCAGCACCTGGCCGATGGCGTCACCGAGGGCGGCGCAGATGCGGTGTTGGCGGCCAGCATCTTCCACTTCGGCGAGGCGACGATCGCCGACGCGAAGTCCGCACTGGTGGCGGCCGGGGTCACGGTCCGTCCGGCAGACGGCGGCTGATCAGCTGGCCAGCTCCCGCACCAGGTCTGCGGCCACCGACCGCACGGTGTCGAGGCCGAGCATGAAGAAGTGGGTGGCACCGGCCGCTTCGGTCAGTAACAGGTTGACCCAGTCCTCGACCAGGGGCCGGAGCTGATCCGGCGGCCGGAACTCGTCGGCCGAACCGGCGACGATCCGGACCGGTCTGGCGTCCGGCCCGGCGGCCAGCTCCTCGACCGGCAGGATCCGCATCGGCGGCGCCACCGCCAACCAGCCGGCGATCCCGTCGTCGGTCACCGACAGCGAGACGTCGCCCCCGAACGAATAGCCGGCCAGCAGGAGTGGCGGTTCCGGATGGCGGGCCGCCAGGGCGGTGACGGCGGCCGACACGTCATGCCGTTCGGCCCGGCCCTCGCCGTGCTGGCCGCCGGAGCCGCCGACGCCCCGGAAGTTGAACCGCATGGCCACCCCGCCAGCGCCGGTGACCGCAGCCGCCACCGCTCGGACGACCGGGTTGTGCATGTCCCCGCCATAGAGCGGGTGCGGGTGGCAGACGACGGCGACGACGGTCGGTTCGGCCCCGTCTTCGGTGCCGTCGTCCAGGGCGGCTTCCAGGGTGACCCCGTCAGCGGTGGTGATCGTCAGCGATTCGGCCGGAGTCGGGTTCGCCATGCCCGGACCGTAGCTCGGGCCCGGTCGGCCGCGCTATCGATGCCGGCGGTCGGCGTCGGTCATCGCCGCAGCCGCAAATGGCGACGGCTGTTCGGGCCGCCCATCGCCGCAGCCGGTGCTGGCAATCGGGGCGGAGCGACCTAGCCTGAGCCGATCACCTTCGCCTGTCACCTGGAGCCCCACGTTGTCGACCGCATCCGATCCGCCCTCCGCCGACGCACCATCGACGGCTGACGAGTCCGGCGGCACCGATCACCGAGCCGACGCAGCCGAGCACTCACCGGTGCCACCGCGCGCCGTCCCGGCCGATGGGGAGCGGCTGCCGATCAAGATGCTGAACGATCGGATCCTGGTCCAGCTGGAGGGCCCAGATGGGGAGCGCCGGTCGAGCGGAGGCATTCTGATCCCGGCCACCGCCCAGGTCGGCAAGCGGCTCACCTGGGCCGAGGTGGTGGCCGCCGGTCCGAACGTCCGGTCGATGGAGGTGGGGGACCGGGTGCTGTTCAACCCCGAGGATCGGTACGAGGTCGAGGTCGGCGGCCACGACTACATCATCCTCCGGGAGCGGGACATCCACGCGGTCGCCGCTGAGCGTCTGGACGACTCCCACACCGGGCTGTACCTGTAGCCGCCGGCGTCCGGAATTCGCCTCGGGCGCTGTGGGGGCGCCGCTACCCTGAACCCCATGCCTGAGGCAATTTCGATCGTCCCGACCGATGATCAGCTCGCTGCCGTCAAGTACGACGACAACGGGCTGGTCCCCGCCATCGTCCAGGACGATGTCACCGGGCATGTGTTGATGATGGCCTGGATGAACGCCGAGACCCTGGCCCAGTCCCTGGCCGAGGGTCGGACCGTGTTCTGGAGCCGATCCCGCCAGGAGGTGTGGCGAAAGGGCGACACGTCCGGTGATCGGCAGTGGATCCGGAGCGCAACCTATGACTGCGACGGCGACACCCTGCTGTTCCGGGTCGAGCAGGAGGGGTCCGGGGCGTGCCACACCGGCCGCTACACCTGCTTCTATCGCTCGTTCGGGCCGGATGACGGCTCGAATGGCCACGGCTGAGCGGCCGATGACCACCACCCGGGAGGAGTTCCGCAGCCTGGCCCGGCAGTATCGGGCGGTTCCGGTCCATCGGGAACTGCTGGCCGACCTGACCACGCCGCTTGCTGCGTTCATGCGCTGTGTCGGTGACGAGTCCGGGTTCTGCCTCGAGTCGGTGGAGAACGGGGAACGGTGGAGCAGGTTCAGCTTCGTCGGGCGGCGGCCCCACGCCACCCTGTTGGCCCGCGGCCGGACCGTCACCATCACCGGGGACCTGCCGGACGACGACTTGCCGACCGACCAGGGGATCCTGGCGCCGGTCGAGCTGTTGCTCGACCGCTACCGGGCCCCCAGAATCCCCGACCTGCCACCGCTGACCGCCGGTCTGGTCGGCTACCTCGGCTACGACGTGGTCCGGGAGGTCGAGCGGCTCCCGGACGTCCCCACCGATGACGGCGGCTACCCGGACGCCATCCTGGACGTGATCGGGGACCTGGCGGTCTTCGATCACTGGCGACAACGGGTCACGCTGGTGTCGGTGGCCATGCTGGGGCCGGATCCCACCGATGACGAGGTCGACGCCGCCTATGACCGGGCCCTGGACCGGCTGGACACCCTGGCCGAGGATGGTGCCCGGCCCCTCGACGAGCCGATGCTCCAGCCGCCGAACCCGCTGACGGACGACGACGGGCTGGCAGCGGACCAGTTCGAGACCAACTTGAGCTCCCAGCTCTACATGTCTGCGGTCGAAGCGGCCAAGGAGTACATCCGGGCCGGGGACATCTTCCAGGTGGTGTTGTCGAAGCGGTTCGACTTCGACCTCGGCCAGGCCGAGCCGATCGACGTCTACCGGGCCCTCCGACAGCTCAACCCGAGCCCGTACATGTACTTCATCCGTCGCCCGGAGCTGACCCTGGTCGGCTGCTCGCCGGAACCACTGGTCCAGGTCCAGGACGGCCGGGTGATCTCCCGACCGATCGCCGGCACCAGACGGCGGGGGCGGACGGACGAGCACGATCGGATGATGGCGGCCGAGCTGGCAGAGGATCCGAAGGAACGGGCCGAGCACGTGATGCTGGTCGACCTGGCCCGCAACGATGTCGGCCGGGTGGCCGAGTTCGGTTCGCTGGAGGTCGACGAGATGATGACCCTCGAGCGCTACAGCCACGTCATGCACCTGACCTCCCAGGTCTCGGGAGCACTGGCTGACGGGCGGTCGACCATCGATGTCCTGCGGGCAACCCTGCCGGCCGGCACGGTGTCCGGTGCGCCGAAGGTCCGGGCCATGGAGATCATCGACGAGCTGGAGCCGACGAAGCGGGGCCCATACGCCGGGGTGGTCGGCTATCTCGACTTCACCGGGAATCTGGACACCGCGATCGCCATTCGGACCATGTTCTGCGGGCCGGATCGGACCTCGGTCCAGGCCGGCGCCGGCGTCGTGGCCGACAGCGTGCCGGAGCTGGAGGACAAGGAGTGCTGGAACAAGGCCCGGGCCCTGCTGGCGGCCATCGGATCGGCCAGATCGATGGCCAGGGACCGGACCGCCCACCGGGTCGGTCCGGCCTGACCGCCTCCTCGGCCAGGGCCGAGGCACCGGGGTAGCCGGGCCGGTCGCCGCACCGGCAGACTGGAACCGATGATCGATTTCGAGACCGCGGAACGGCTGGCCTTCGACGAGGTCGTGGCCTTCGTGACCGAACGGGACCTGCTGATCGTCAGCGGCCCGGACGCCGAGTCCTACCTGCAGGGGCAGCTCAGCCAGGACGTTGCCGGCCTGGCGGTCGGTGGGACCGCGTGGACGCTGTTGCTCCAGCCCCAGGGCAAGGTCGACGCCTGGCTCCGGGTCCACCGGGCGGCCGCCGACCGGTTCCTGCTCGACACCGAGACCGGGTTCGGTTCTGCCGCAGCCGCTCGGCTGGAGCGATTCAAGCTCCGGGTCGACGTGACGATCGTGACCGTGACTGCGCCGGCGTTGGCGCTCCGGGGCCCTGGCTCGGTGGAAGCCGCAACCAGCGCGGCCGCCGGTGTGCTGGCCCTCGACGCGACCTGGGGCGGTCTGGCCGGCGTCGATCTGCTGCCGGCACCGGGGGAGGATGGTGCGGTGACCGAGCCGACGGACGGGTGGCTCGATGACGCGGTGCCGGAGGGTCCGTCTGCGGTTCTCGAGGCGGTTCGGGTCCGCCAGGGCCGGCCGGCGATGGGGACCGAACTCGGTGAGTCGACCATCCCTGCCGCGGCCGGCGTCGTCGACCAGTCGGTCGACTTCACAAAGGGCTGCTACGTCGGCCAGGAGCTGGTGGCCCGGATCGACTCCCGGGGCAACAACACGCCGACCCGGCTCCACTCGCTCCGGGTGGACGGTGCGGGTGATGAGGCCGAGGTCGATCCGGCCGACCTGGTCGGGGCCGAACTGACCGTCGACGGTGGCGCCGCCGGCACCGTGACCAGCGTCGCCCGGTCCCCATCGCTCGGTGTGGTCGGCCTGGTCTACCTGCGGCGCTCGTTCGAGGCCCCGGTGCGGGGCGAGGTCACCGACCGGTCGGGACGGACCCGTCCGGTGGCGGTGGAGGCCCTCCCGGCATCGTCATAGTGGCCGTCCGGTCCCCAGGATCACCGCCGCCAGCGCCGCCATCCAGCCCCCGATCGTTGGTCCGGTAGTCCCCGGCTGGGTTGATGGCCGCCGGGAGGGCAATGCTCAGGACCGCACCGCCGGCGGCGGCGTTGGCTGCTCGGACGTGGCCCCCCATGGAACCGGCGAGTTCCCGGACGATCGCCAGGCCGAGCCCGGTCGGGTTCTCCGCCCGCTCCGGCTGGGCGGATCCGGTGTAGAGCCGGTCGAAGATGTGGGGCAGGTCGTCCGGCCGGATGCCGGGGCCGTCGTCCCGAACCGACACGACCGCCCAGGTCGCCTCACCGGCGGTCACCGGCTGGACCTCGACCACCACAGACGTTTTGGCGAACTTGAGGGCGTTGTCGATCAGGTTGCCGATGGCCTGGGCGGTCCGATCCGGATCGGCGACCACCGGCAGCGTGGCGACCCCGGCGGTGGTCAGGGCCAACCCATGCTCGTTCGCCCGGTGGGTCAGGCCGGCGACGGCCCGCCCGGCCGATACGGCCAGGTCGAAGGTCCGGAGGTCGAAACGGAACCGGTTGGCGTCGAGCTTGGCCAGGTCGAGCAGATCGCCGACCAGTCGGTCGAGGCGAGCGGCGTTGGAGCCGATGACGGTGCCGGCGGCCCGGGGGTCCTCGGCCGCCCCGTCCTCCAGGGCCTCGGCGTAGCCGGAGATGGCGGTCAGGGGCGTCTTCAGGTCATGTGACACCGACATGAGGAACTGGCGATCGAGCGCCTTTGATCGTTGCAGGTCGGCGGCCATCCGATTGACCGCCTCGCCGAGTTCTGCGACCTCGTCGTTGCCGGTGGCTTCGACCCGGGCGGACAGGTCGCCGGCGGCGATGGCGGTCGTCGCCGCCTGGATGTCACGAAGCGGGTCGACGAACCGTCTGGCCAGGACGGCACCGGCCGCCGCGGCGCCGGTCAGGACCAGTGCGCTCGAGGTCAGGAACCACCACAGGGTCCGCCCGGCAACGGTCGACACCTGCTGGGATCCGACCACGACCACCCGGGCACCGGGGGCGAGCTGGGTCTGCAATCGATCCAGCCGCACCGTCCGGACCCCGATGACCTCGTTCGAATCGGCGATGAACACCTTCCCGCCATCGTCGAGCGCGGCCCGCTGATCCGGGTCGAGATCGATCGGTGGCAGCTCGTCGGTCAGGGGGACCTGCCGGCGCCCTCGCTCCGGCAGCGATCGGAGCTCACCATCGGGGTCGACGATCCCGATCCCGAGCACGGCGAGCTGGAAGTCCTGGCGAGACTCAGACAGCGCCTGGTCGAATCGAACGCCGGTCTGGTTCTGATCGTTGAGGAGCCTGGCAACGATGTCGAGCCCCCGGCCGACCTGGTCCTCGGCGTCGGCCCTGGCACTGAACCGGGCCATGGCCAACACCCCGGCGCCGACCAGCAGGATCGAGATCACCGCCGTCAAGGTCAGGGCGATCGTCAGGCGACGTTGCACGACGGTCCGACCTCAGTCCAGCCGGTAGCCGACGCCCCGGACCGTGGCCAGGGGCAACTCGTCGCCGAGCTTCTTCCGGAGTTGGCGGACGTGGACATCGACGGTCCGGGGGTCACCGATCCAGTCCGGCCCCCACGCCAGATCGAGCAACTGCTGCCGGCTGAGCACCATGCCCCGGTTGCCGACCAGGGCGTCGAGCAGGGCCCATTCCTGGGTCGCCAGCGGGACCTCGGTGCCGTCGAGCAGCACCTGATGTCTGGTCAGGTCGATCGACAGCGCCCCGAAGTCGGCCGCGGTCGGCGTCACCTCGGCCCGTCCCCGGCGGAGGACCGCCTTGATCCTGGCCACGATCTCCCGGGGCGAGAACGGCTTGGTCACGTAGTCGTCCGCTCCCATCTCCAGGCCGAGCACCCGGTCGACCTCGTCGTCCCTGGCGGTGAGGAACAGCACCGGCACATCGCTGGTCTGGCGAAGCTCTCGGCACACGTCGAACCCGTCGAGCTCACCGGGGAGGCCGATGTCGAGGATCACGAAGTCCGGCCCCCTGGCCCGGATGGCATCGAGGCCGGTCCGGCCGTCGGTGGCGACGTGAACCGTCCAACCCTCCCGGCGGCAGTACAGGGCCAGCAGGTCACCGATGTCCGGTTCGTCCTCAACGACGACGATGGCGGTCATGGGGCGGTCCCGACTCCTTTCTCCACCGCCAGACTAGGACGCGAATGTTAGGGGACGGTGAGGGTGGCGACCGGCATTCGGCTACCGGGCCCGGCGGGGGATCCAGTAGGTTGCGGAGATGTCGAAAATTTCACTGATCGCCAAGTTGACCGCTGCAGAGGGGAAGGGGGCAGAGCTGCGGGCCTTGCTCGGCGCCCTGATCGAGGCGGCCGATGAGGAGCCCGGCCTCGAGGTCTACAGCGCCCACGGCGACCCCGAGAACGAGGATGTCGTGTACTTCTTCGAGCTCTACCAGGATCAGGCCGCCATCGACGTCCATGGCAAGGGGGAGCGGATGCGTGAGGCGATGGGCGCGCTCGGTGGACTCCTCGGAGCCCGGCCGGAGATCACCATGCTCGAGCCGCTGGTGGCAAAGGGCCTGGACGTCTCGCCTGCCTCGTGACCTACCTGACCAAGATCCTCGACGCCCACCGCGCCGCCGCGGCCGAGGACGCCCGGCCGCTGGAGGCCCTGGTCGACGCAGCCCGTCAGGCATCGGCGCCGCGGGGCTTCGCCGCCGCCCTGACCGCCACCGAGGGGATGGCGGTGATCAGCGAGGTCAAGCGCCGCTCGCCGTCGAAGGGGGACCTGTTCCCGGACCTCGACCCTGCGGCGCTGGCCGCCGACTATGCCGCCGGTGGGGCATCGTGTCTGTCGGTCCTGACCGATCGGGAGTTCTTCGGCGGCTCACCCCAGGACCTGGCTGCTGCCCGGGAGGCCGTCCAGCTGCCGGTGATCCGCAAGGACTTCACCGTTTCGGCCAGAGACGTGGCAGATGCCCGGATCATGGGGGCGGACGCGGTACTGCTGATCGTGGCCGCCCTGGACGATGTCGAGCTGGCCGACTTCGCCGCGCTGGCCGCCGAACTGTCGCTCGATGCACTGGTGGAGACCCACGACGAGGCCGAGGTCGAGCGGGCGCTCGCTGTCGGGGCCACCCTGATCGGCGTGAACCAGCGGGATCTGGTCACCTTCGAGGTCGACACCGCTCGGGCCGCCAGGGTCGCCGGGGCCATTCCCGCCGGCGCCGTGGCGGTTGCCGAGTCTGGGATCAAGGGTCCCGAGGATCTACCGGCGTTGCGGGACGCCGGATTCGACGCGGTGCTCGTCGGTGAGTCGCTGGTTCGGAGCGGGGATCCCGGCGCTGCGGTCGCCGCCATGCGTAACGGTGGCCGCTGAGCTGGCCGATTCCCGCCCCTTGGCCGCAGGGGCCCGTGATACCGTGCACGACGTGGCCGAGGTATTCGTCAAGATCTGTGGGACGACCACGGTCGAGGACGCGTTGCTGGCCGCCGGGCTCGGGGCAGACGCCGTCGGGATGATCTTCGCCGCTTCGAAGCGGCGGGTCGGCAAGGCCGAGGCTCGGGACATCGTCCGGCGGGTCCCGCCGGAGATCCTGACCGTCGGGGTGTTCAAGGACGAGCGGCGGGAGCGGGTGGTGGAGGCGGTCAACGAGATCGGTCTCCGTGCCGTCCAGCTCCACGGCCGGGAGCCGCCGGACGACGTCCGGTGGATCGCCGAGCGGGTCCCGGCGGTGATCAAGGTCTTCGCCGTCGAGGACCCGGCACTGCGGGCCGGCCAGGACTATGGGCCGCACCGGCTGATGATCGACACGCCGGGCGGCGGCACCGGCGAGACCTTCGACTGGAACCTGATCGAGGACGCAGTGGTCGGGCGGCCATACCTCCTGGCCGGCGGGCTGACCCCGGAGAACGTCGGCGCCGCCATCGAGATGTTGGACCCCTGGGGTGTCGATGTGGCGACGGGGGTCGAGGCCGCCCCCGGTCGGAAGGACCCGGCGAAGGTCCGTCGGTTCATCGCAAACGCCAGGGCTGCGGTCCCCTTGCCCCGGGACTCGGCGGCCCGGCCCCTGGTCGGCGACCGGATCGCCCCGCTGCCAGACGTCGACGGTCGCCTCGACCCTCGGTGATCCACAACCCTCGCCCGTTCCCGCCGGAGGACCCGGACTGCGAGCTGTGCGAGGCCGCCCGGTTCACCCACTGGTACGCCGAGACCGAGCACGGCTGGGTTGCCGACTGCGAGATCTGCTCGGTCCCGATGGTCGTCTGGTGGCACCACGGCACCGAGCCGGATCCCGAGGAGGTCGCAGCGCTCCACGAGGCGCTGGCCGCCGCAGCCGATGAGCGGTTCGGGCCGGGGAACTGGCGGCTCGACACCACGATGCGGCAGATCCCGACCCACTTCCATGCCCACGCCCGGGACAAGGACTGGCTGGCGCTGCGGTTCCAGCGGCCCCTGTCCCGCTACACCGGGGTCGGGACACCCCGCCGGACCACGGCGGACGACTGACCGGCCTTGGCGGCTCCGTCTGGTCGGAATGGCCGGCGGTGGCCCCCGGTTTCGGTTCGTGGATCGGCGGCAACGACTCGCCTCCGAGCGGTCGATGCCGATGAGGACGACGGCCGGTCACGACACCACAACCGGGAATGGGATGGTCTCGAATGGCGACCGATGTAGCGATTCTGGGTGGGGGAGCGGCCGGGCTTTCGGCCGCCCGGGAGACCCGCCGCCTCGGCGGGCGAGCGGTGATCGTCAGCAACGGGCCGCTCGGTGGGGACTGCACGTTCACCGGATGTGTCCCGTCGAAGACCGTCATCGAGGCGTCGCTGGCCGGTCTCAGCTTCGATGATGCGTTCGGCCGGGCCAGACACGTGGTCGAGCGCATCGCATCGACAGAGTCTGCAGACCGACTCCGGGCCGAGGGGGTCGAGGTGATCGAGGGAGAGGGTCGGCTGGTCGTCGACGGCGGGCGGGGCGCGATCGAGGTCGGCGAACGGACCGTGACCGCCAGGGGCGTGGTGGTGGCCACCGGCTCCCGACCACTGGTGCCGCCGATCCCGGGGCTGGCCGAGGTCGACCATCTGACCACCGATGATCTGTGGCAGCTCACCGAGCGCCCGGCGTCGCTCGCCGTGATCGGTGGTGGAGCCATCGGCTGTGAGCTGTCGCAGGCGCTGGCCCGACTGGGCGTTGCCGTCACGTTGATCGAGTTGGCGCCCCGACTACTGAGCAACGAGGAGCCGGAGGCGTCCCGGCTGGCAGCCGAGGCACTCCGGCTGGCCGGGGTCGACGTCCGGACCGGTGCCGCCGTGACCTCGGTGGCAGCCGGACCGGGGAGCGTTGCCGGGCCGAGCGGCGTGGTGTTGCAGCTGGACGACGGCACGACGGTTGCCGCCGAGCGGGTGCTTGTCGCGGTCGGGCGCAGCCCGAACGCCGGGTCGGCCGGGCTGGCCGAGGCCGGACTCGAACTCGACGACCGGGGCTATGTCAGCAACGACGACGACTTGTCGACCGGCCTGGCCGGGGTCTACGTCGCCGGTGACGCCGCCGGACGGCTGCAGCTGACCCATGCCGCAGACCACATGGGGCGGGTGGCGGTCAACAACGTCCTCCGGGCCCGGGGGCCGTTCCGCCGCCAGCGGTTCCGGGCCGACCAGATCCCGTGGGTCACCTTCACCACACCCGAGATCGCCAGGATCGGTGTCACCGAGGACCAGGCGGCCGGCGGGGGCGGCGCACTGGTGGCCGAGCTGCCCCTTGACGAGCACGACCGGGCCCTGACCGCCGACGCCGTCGACGGGTTCATCAAGATCATCGCCGTCCCTCGGCCCGGGCTCGGGATGACCGGCGGTGGCCGGATCATCGGGGCCACCATCGTTGCCGAGCGAGCCGGCGAGATGCTGGCCGAGGTGGCGCTGGCCGTCCGGCTCGGGGCCTTCACCGGTCGCCTGGCCCAGACCGTGCACGCCTATCCGACGTGGTCCTACGGTGTGGCCAAGACGGTCGGTCAGTTCTTCACCGAGGTCGAGGGCCGGACCGCCCGCCCAGCCCGCCGGAGCTGACGCTCACTGCGCAGGCCGGACCGCGGTCCGCCGCTCAGGTCCTGAACGTCAGTCCAGTTCCAGACCTCGGTTCACACCGGAGACCATGGCCCGGAGCGAGGCGGTGACGATGTCACCGTGGATCCCGACGCCCCACAGCTCACGATCACCGACCTGGAGCTCCATGTAGCACACCGCCTTGGCATCGGTCCCGGTGCCGATGGCGTGCTCGTGGTAGTCGAGGACCCGCAGTGACACCCCCAGACCGTCGCTCATGGCGGTGGCGAAGGCCTCGACCGAGCCGCCACCCTCGCCGTCGAGCACCCGCTCCTCACCGTCGACCCGGACCGTGGCCGAGATCCTGGCCCGATCGGCGCCTTCGGCGTTCTGGGACGTGGTGAACGAGACCAGCTCGTACGGCTTGGTCGCGGTCAGGTAGTGGGTCCGGAACTCGTCCCAGATCTGCTGACCGGTGATCTCCTTGCCGGTGGTGTCCGTGATGTGCTGGATCACCCGGGTGAACTCGATCTGGAGCCGACGGGGGAGGTCCAGCTCCTGCTCGGTCTTGAGCAGGTAGGCCACGCCGCCCTTGCCGGACTGGGAGTTGACCCGGATGACGTCCTCGTAGGTCCGCCCGACGTCCTGGGGGTCGATCGGCAGGTACGGGACCTCCCACAGGGTCTGGCCGGTGGTTGCCATCGCTTCGAACCCCTTCTTGATCGCATCCTGGTGGGAGCCGGAGAATGCGGTGTAGACCAGGTCGCCCACGTAGGGGTGGCGGGGGTGGACCGGGAGCTGGTTGCAGTGTTCGGCCACCCGGCGCAGCTCGTTGATCCGGGACAGGTCGAGACCGGGATCCACCCCCTGACTGAACAGGTTGAGGGCCAGGGTCACGACGTCGACGTTGCCGGTCCGCTCGCCGTTGCCGAACAGGGTCCCTTCGACCCGATCGGCACCGGCCATGACCCCGAACTCGGCGGCGGCCACCGCGGTACCCCGATCGTTGTGGGGGTGGAGCGACAGCACGATCGAGTCCCGGTCCCGGATGTTGCGGTGGAACCACTCGATCATGTCGCCGTAGATGTTGGCCGAGCTCATCTCGACCGTCGCCGGCAGGTTGAGGATCAGCGGGTTGTCCGGGGTCGGCGTGAACACGTCCATGACCGCCTCGCAGATGTCCTTGGCGAAGGGCAGCTCGGTCCCGGTGAAGCTCTCCGGCGAGTACTCGTAGCGGATCTTCGTCCCCGGAACGTTCGCCTCATTGGCCACGCAGCGGCGGGCCCCGTTGACTGCGATCTCGGTGATGCCGGCCTCGTCGAGGCCGAAGACCACCCGCCGCTGGACGGTCGAGGTCGAGTTGTAGAGGTGGACGATGGCCTGCTTGGCTCCGACCAGGGACTCGTAGGTCCGGTCGATCAGCTCATCCCGGGCCTGGGTCAGCACCTGGATGGTGACATTGTCCGGGATCGCTCCGTCCTCGATGATCTGGCGGACGAAGTCGAAGTCGGTGTCCGATGCTGCCGGGAAGCCGACCTCGATCTCGGTGAACCCCATCTGGACGAGCGTGTCGAACATCATCCGCTTGCGTTCGGGGTCCATCGGCTCGATGAGGGCCTGGTTCCCGTCGCGGAGATCGACACTGCACCACAGCGGTGCGGTGGTGGTCACGGCGTCCGGCCAGGTTCGGTCTGGGATCTGGACCTGGGGATAGGCCTGGTACTTCTCGATGGGCATGCGGGTCATTGGTCTGCTCCTTGACGCTTGTGCGCCGTGTCGGCCGGTCGCTGCGGCCCGATCCGGGGCCGCCTGGCGTTGACCGACGGTGTTGGTCTGCGTGGTGAACGATTGAGAACTCGACGAATGGGGCGGAGAGTTCCGTTGCACCGGGCGGCGGGGCACAGCGGCCGGCCGTTCGGCCTGACCTCGAGCGGGCGCTCGCCCGCAGTGCGATCGACTGCAGCGGTGCGTTGAACTCCGAGTTGGGTAACCCGACGCGCTTGATTAAGCGGCCGGGCCCAGAAGTCGGAGGTCGAGCAGAAGCTGCACGCGGGTCACCCTAGCATGATCGGCCGGCGTCGCCCACAGGAAAGGCGGCGGCCGTCTCGGTGCTCAGTCGGCGCCCTCGGTCATCAGCTGCTCACCGAAGCGGCGGAGCGAGGCCATGACGTCCGGATCGACCGGGCGCTGTCTGGTCGCCAGGCTGACCTTGATGCCCCTGTAGACCTCGGACTCCCGGTCGCAGGCCGGGCAGTCCTCGAGGTGCTTGGCCACCGCTCGGGCCACCTCGACATCGGTCTCGCCGTCGAGGTAGGTCTGGAGCACCTCCATGACCTCGGCGCACGTCATGCCCTTGCGGAATCGTTGACGGAGGCGGTTGATCATCAGACCACCACCTCACGGTCGAGGCCGGTCGATTCGAGCTGCTCCCGGATCCGCTTCCGGGCCCGGTGGAGGCGACTCATGACGGTTCCGACGGGAATCTCGAGCAGATCGGCCGCTTCCTGATAGGCCAGACCGTTCAGGTCGACCAGTTCAACCACCTCCCGAAACTTGTCCGGGAGGTCGTCGAATGCCGATTGCACCGCAGCGTCGAAGACCGGCTCGACGACCAGCTCTTCGGGGCCGACCGTGTCTGCGAAGTCCGTCGATCGCTCGAAGGTGGCGTCCGGATCATCCAGCAGGTCCGGGCGCTTCTTGCGGGCCCGGTTGATGTTGGCATTTCGCATGATCGTCAGCAGCCAGGCCCGGGGGTACCGGCCGTCGAACCGGTCGATCGCCCGGTAGGCCCGGAGCAGCGTGTCCTGGACCAGGTCTTGGGCCTCGGCATCGGAACGGGTCAACGACCATGCCGTCCGGTACAGGATGTCCAGCTCGGGGAGGACGTGCTTCTCGAACGACGCAGCTGCTGCGGTATCCGGTGATGCCATCAGTGCAACCATCTCCTACGGAACCGAGCCGCCGTCGGTTCCATTCCTCGACGGGACCTCTGCTTCGAGATCCCGAGTCCCAGCGTACGCCCGGTGACCGGCGACCACCCGATCCTGGGGTCGGACGGTGGGCCGGTTTCAGCGGATGTTCATCAGTGCCGATCGGTATCGGCCGGGGGAGCGGGGATCGGATCGATCCGCTCCACGGTCCAGCCGATCGGTTCATCGCCGTCGTAGGGCATCGTCCCGTGGAACGGCCTGGGGTCGCCGTCGAATACGAGCGGCACGAAGTGGCGGTCTCCGGACCACATCGGGAGCGCGTCCGCGCCAGGGTCTGGCTCGCAGGCCGCCAGGACCTGCCGGCGGGGGACGGTGAGCAGGGTGCCTTCCTCGTTGGTGTCCGGCGGTACGCCGTCCCAGCCATCGACCAGGAAGATGAAGGCCAGCCACTGTTCCCGTTTCGGTCCGAAGTTGGTCCAGGTGACCGTCCCCCGGAGCGCGAACGAGGTCAGCTCCAGGCCGGCCTCCTCCCGGAGTTCCCGCCGAAGGCCGGCGACGACCGACTCGTCCGGCTCGAGCTTGCCCCCGAGCCCGTTCACCTTGCCGAAGTGATCGTCGTCCGGTCTGGCGTCTCTCCGGACCATGAGGATCGTGTCGGCCCGTCGGTCCCAGAGGTAGGCCAACGTGCCGACGAGGGGTCGAAACGCCATAGGCCCGGCAGGATAACGCCAACCTCCGACTCGCCATCGGTCCCGGGCCGTTCCGTGCTGGAGGTCGTCGATTGGCGGCCGGGCGGGGATGCAAGCGGTCAGAAACGGCCAAGTCGGGAATGAGTGAGAACCGCAGTCCGGTCGTTCGATCGAGCCGAGCCGCCGGCTGGGGAAGCCGCGGCCGACGGCTGGTCGTCGTCGACACGGCGCCGGTCGGGCCCGCTGGCGGTCGGCGTCCCCCCGGTTGCCGGAGACTGGTCAAAACCCCACTATTCAAGAGGGTTTTCGCCACCTCGGCCTCCCGACAACGGGCAGCCACAGGACCGGTGGTGGCAAGGATCGATCGAGGTCCGCGGCAGGGCATGGACTGCTGCCTGCGATGCCGTTGTGATTTGGAATGACCGGCTCGAATCCCACTAGTGGCGCGGGTTGGGAGGAGGCGAAAGATGACCAAATCCTTGACTTTGTGATTCGGCCGGGCTCCACTTTCGTCGTCCCCCCGAATTGGCGGGCTGACGAGTACCAAGGAGTTCTCATGAACAAGACAGAGCTGATCGATCAGGTCGCCGACCGCAGTGGTGTGTCCAAGAAGGACGTCGAGTCGTCGATCTCGACGATGCTCGAAGTTGTTGCCGACACCATCTCCGGTGGCGGCGATGTGACCATCCAGGGTTGGGTGAAGTTCGAGCAGGTCACCCGCAAGGCCCGGATGGGCCACAACCCGCAGACCGGCGAGAAGATGCCGATCCCGGAGTCGAAGGCCGCCAAGGTCAGTGCCCTGACCAAGCTGAAGGCCGCAGGCAAGGGCGATCGGTAGTGCAGCGGGTGTGTGTCCGGGCCAAACGGGCCGGACCACCACCCCGCAGGCTCGGAGGCGAACGCCCCGGCACCGGCAACAACCGGGGCCGCGGGCGTTCGTCGCGTTCCGGTCCGGACCGCTCGCCTGTCCTTGCCGCTCCGCCCGGTCGCTCGTGCCGCCGGAACCTCGCAACGGTCGCCTGATGCGGCACTAGCATCGGGCCGGCACGCTCGTTCGCCGGATCGTCGGCGCCACGAAAGGACCCGGCCGTGACCCTCCCCGCCCCGATCGATCTCCTCCCGCATCGGGAGCCGTTCCTGCTGGTCGATCAGCTCACCGAGTTGCGTCCCGGTGAACGGGTGGTTGGGACCTGGACACTCACCGGTGAC
>JBCCFN010000057.1:0-20867 GCA_039029715.1 Actinomycetota bacterium
GACGCGCTCGGCTACCTGGGGCGCTATCACACTCAGGTCTCGGTACTCTCCGAAGGCCGCGCCCGCGACCTGTTCGGGGCCGTCGGCCCCCGGCGCGTTCGGGACGACTCAATGAGGGTGATCCACCGTCCGATGAGAACAATGAGGTTCGAGCAGGGGACGACGATGCGGGTTTCGATTGCGAGTGTGGTGCGGCGCCATCGTTTGTCGATGCTGCTCTACGCCACGATCGTCGCCGGGGTCGCACTGGCCATCGGTTCGTTCCAGGCCCTCGACGGCGCAGCGTTCTATGGCGACCACCCGGTCGTCTTCGCCCTCTTCGTCGTGCTGTTGATCGCCACCGAGCTGCGGCCGAATCCGTCGCTGACCGACGACACCGAGTTGACGGCCTCCTGGGCGTTCGCCTTCACCCTGCTCTTCATCGCCCCGGTCTTCGGGGCCGTGCTTGCCGTCGCCGTCACGTCGATGGCCAACGACCTGTTGAACCGGAAACGGTTCGATCGAATGCTGTTCAACTCCGCCCAGTTCGCGCTGTCGTTGGCCGGCGGCGGCCTTGCCGGTTCGATGGTGACCAACATCCGGGCGGTGGCCGACGGCGAGCCGGTCACCGCCGGCTGGCTGATCGCGGTACTGGTCGCCTGCGCCGTCGGGTTCGCCCTCAACAGCATCCTGGTCAGCGTCGCCGTTGCGTTCCACGCCGGCTTCCCGGTCCTCGAGATGCTCCGCCGCTCGCTCGGCATCAACCTCGGGATGGACGGGTTGCTGCTGGCCCTCGCGCCGATCTTCGTCGTGGTCGCCCTCCAGTCGGTGCTCCTGGTGCCGCTGCTGCTCGCCACGGTGTGGATCATCTTCAGCAGCGCCGCCCTGGCGCTGCGGAACAAGCACGAGGCCACCCACGACCAGTTGACCGGGATCCCGAACCGACGGATGTTCGAGGATCACCTGGCGCTGGTCATCGAGGCGTCTGCCGGGAGCCGGCAACCGTTCGCCGTCGTCCAGATCGACCTCGACGGGTTCAAGGGCATCAACGACCGCCTCGGCCACCACTACGGCGACCAGGTGCTCAAGGCGGTCGCCTCGCGTCTGGTCTCCGGCGAGCGGCTCAACGACCACTGCGCCCGGCTCGGTGGTGACGAGTTCGCACTGCTGTTCGTCGGCATCCGCTCCGCCGCCGACGCCGAGTCGATCGCCGCCAGGACCCTGGCCCTGATCGCCGAGCCATTGGACATCGACGGCGTGCCGCTCAGGGTCGGGGCCAGTCTCGGGGTCGCCGTGTACCCCGAACACGGGGACGACGGCCAGCGCCTGATGCACCACGCAGACATGGCGATGTACGAGGCGAAACGTCAGGGCGGTGGGGTCAAGACCTACGAGGCGACGCCGGAGGGTGACGGTCCGGGCCGGATCCAACTCCTGGCCGACCTCGCGGTGGCGCCGGCGGACGGCCAGATCATCCTGGAGTACCAGCCGAAGATCGACTTGATCGATGGTCGGGTCACGATGGTCGAAGCGCTCGTCCGCTGGCTCCACCCGATCTACGGCCGGGTGCCTCCCGGTTGGTTCATGCCCCAGGCCGAGCAGACCGACCTGATCACGGAGTTGACCGATCACATCATCGAGATCGCTGCGGTCCAGATCCGAGCCTGGCTGGACGCCGGGATCGAGATGCCGGTCGCGGTCAACGTCTCGGCCCGCAACCTCCACGACCTCCGATTCCCCAGTCGGGTTCAGGCCACCCTTGACCGCCTCGGTCTCGATGGCCACCACCTGGAGGTCGAGGTGACCGAGAACTCGGTGATGGAGGACCCGACCCGTTCGGCGACCGTCCTGGCCGAACTCCGCGAGATCGGCACGACGATCGCCATCGACGACTTCGGCACCGGCTACTCGTCGCTTTCGACGCTTCGGGACCTGACCGTCGACCGGGTCAAGATCGACCGGTCGTTCGTCACCGACCTGGCCACCGATCAGGGCGATCTCACGATCGCCCGGTCGGTCATCGAGCTGGCCCACAACCTGGGACTGACGACCGTCGGTGAGGGGGTCGAGACCGGTGAGGTCCTCGGTCTGCTCCGAACCCTCGGCTGTGACGAGGCCCAGGGGTTCCTGCTGGCACGGCCGCAGTCGGCCGAGGCCCTGGAGCCGATGCTTCGTCGGAACCACGTCGACCTCGACGCCTTCACCCGCCCCATTGAACCGACAGGAGGCCTGGTCCGTTGATCACCGGTGTCTGTTTTCTTCTGCTTGCCGCAACCGTCCCGCTGCTCGGCGGTCGGTTGTCGAACCTCGGCCAGGTCCGCCTGCGGGCCTGGTGGAGCATCGTCCTCGCCCTGGTGATCCAGATCTTCCTCCTCGAGGTCTTCGCCGGGACGCTCGGCGGTCTGGTCGCGGCGACCATCCATCTGCTCAGCTACGGCCTGGCCCTGGTCTTCGTCTGGCACAACCGCCACGTCACCGGCATGGCCATCATCGTTCTTGGCGGCCTGATGAACCTGGCCGCCATCGCCGCGAACGGCGGGGTCATGCCGGCTCAGCGGGCGGCGCTGGAGACCGCAGGCATCATCACCGACTCACCGGAGTTCGAGAACTCGGCCGTGGTCGACGATGCCCGGCTGTGGTTCCTCGGCGACGTCTTCGCCATCCCCGATGGCATCCCGTTCGCCAACGTCTTCAGCATCGGCGACATCGTGCTGGTACTCGGAGGCGGGATCACGGTCCACGCCGTCGGCGGCTCCCGGCTCGGCCGGCTGCTGGTCCGGATCGATCCGCTCCGGCGGATCCGGTCCGATGCGCCGGCCGATGCAGGGCCGGTGCCGGCAGTCGACACGGCGGCCGAGGTCGCCCGGGAGGCTCAGTCGCCGTAGGCGTCGACGATGGGCCGCAGCTCGTCCGGTGTGGCCCCGTGGAGGATGACCCGGTCGGCGCCGAGGGCGAGCTGACCCTTGACCGCGGTTGCGCAGTCCTCGGCCGAGCCGGTGGCCGCCGGTGCCAGCCACTCGTCCGGCAACAGGGTTGCAACGTGGGCCAACTCCTCGGTGGTGGCCGTGGCATCGATGGCACCGGAGAACCCGGCGACGAACGGGTCGGCCCGGAACGCAGCGAGCACCGCCGGGTCCCACCGGTTGGTCCGGACGAGCAGATCCCCGTAGGCCTGGAGGTAGGTGGCGAGCCGTCCAACCGTCTTCTTCAGCCGCAGCGGCTCCGGGAGGTGGTCGCTGACCGTGGCGAAGCACGACCAGACCCGGACCGCCTCCGGGTCCCGGCCGGCCTCCTCGGCTGCCCGCTTCACCGCGGCGACACAGCGGACCAGGGTCTCGTCGGTGAAGAAGGTGTGGAGGATCACGTCGTCGAACATGCGCCCGCCGAGGGCCAGTGTGTTCGGTCCGAAGGCGACGAGGCCGAGCGGGATGTCCTCATCGAATCGGGGGTCGAGCCGCAGGGCGGGCCAGGAGCCGGCCGGCCCGTCGTGGCCGATGACCGTCTCGCCCCGCCAGAGTCGGCGCATCAGCCCGGCGAAGTCCTCCATCTGGGCGGTCGAGATTCGCCCCATCCCGAAGGCGTCCTGGACCCGATCGATGCCCCGGCCGATGCCGAGCGTGAACCGACCGCCGGTCAGGAAGTGCATCGTGGTCGCATAGGACGCAGTGACGATCGGGTGACGGGTGTTGTGGTTGGTCGCGCCGGTGATGATCCGAATGTCCTCGGACACCGCAGCCGCCGCACCGCTGAGGGTCACGGCCTCCTTGACGTTGAACCGTTCCGAGATGAAACACGCTCCCAGACCGAGCGCCTCGGCGTCTCGGACCTCCTCGATGAGGGTTCGAGGGCTCTCCGGCGCGCCCGCCAGCGTGTAGAAGCCGAGTTTGGGGTAGCGGGCCATCGCCAGAACATAGGAGGGTGACCGGTCGGTTGCCAGATCGACGGTCGGCTCGACGGGCCCGCCGGTCGGCCGCTCGTCTAGGGTCGGCGGCATGGTCGTACGGGACGGCGGTGCGCCGAATGCCGACCTCCGCCGAGGGCTCCTGATCCACGCCGCGGTCTTCGTGATCGCCATGGTCGCGCTCGGCATCGTCAACCTGGTGACCAGGGAGCCGGACGGGGACTGGTGGGTCCTGTGGGTGGCGGAGTTCTGGATCCTTCCGGGGGCCCTCCACCTCTTCGGGGCGGCGATCGGGGCCGTGCTCCGCCGGCTTGGATCTCCGCTGCCATTGCCGTCGACGTCAGATCAGCAGACGTCGGCATCCGATCGTGGGCGCCTCGACCGGCAGACCCGCCGGGATCGGCGCCGGGCGTAGGCTGTCGCCGATGGAGCAACGACAAGTGGTGGCGGCGGTCGTCTTGGCCGCCGGGTCGGGGTCGCGGATGGGCTCGGAGCCCCGGTTGCCGAAACAGTTCCTGCCGCTGGTCGGCGACGAACGTCTGGTCGACCGCACGGTTGCGACCTGCCGGGCGGTCGCCGACTGGGTCGGCCTGGCGCTCCCGCCGGACACGGCCTGGGACGGTCCGGCAGTGGACGAGCGGGTCGTCGGCGGGGGCAGCCGGATGGAGACCGTCGCCGCCGTGTGCGCTGCGGTGCCGTCGAGCGCCGATGTGGTGGTGATCCACAGTGCCTCCCACCCGCTGGCATCGGCCGTTCTGTTGCGCCGGGCGATCGACGCGGTGGTGACCGGGGCCGACGGGGCGGTGGCGGTCCTCGATGTCGTCGACACGGTCAAGCGGCGACACGCGGACGGGAGTCTGACCACGCTCGGTCGGGAGGGACTCGGCACCGCCCAGGCGCCGATGGCCTACCGGCGGGTCATGCTGGACCGGGCCCTCGACGCCCTGGCCGCGGACCAGGATCCGGCGATCGTCGAGGAGTCGATGGCGATCGAGGCGATCGGCGGCCGGGTGGTCTCGGTCCCCGGTGAGTCGACGAACCTCCACGTCACCGATCCGGTCAGCCTGGCCGTCGTCCGGCGGCTGGTCGACCTGGTTTGACCACGGTCCGGATTTCTTCACCTACAAGCAGCGAGTTCGATCCAGACGCGGTATCGTTCGAGACGGCAAGGTTGCGGTTGCGTGACAAACCAACCGCCGGCAGGGAACCACCGTTCGGAGAACGTCAATGCAGCAGTACCGCAGCGTCGGCAATGTGGCGACGCGCCCACTTCTCGATGGCCAGGAGACCCAGCAGATGTCGGAGTGGGCACCACCCACTCCCGGTGGTGGCTGGGAGCCGGAGGAGCGGCCGCTCCTGGTCTGGGCGCTCCTCGGCGTCGCCGCCCTGGTCGGGTTCGGGCTCTTGGCCTTCGTTGCAACGTCGCTGCTCGGCTCGGACGGTGAGGAGACGAGCACCGACGGCCTCGCCGCCCCCGCCGGGGCCGAGGCCGGAGACGAGGTCGCGGCCGTCGACGCCCCGGTCGAGCCGGGGTCGACCTCCACCGCCGGTGACGTCGCCGCCGGTACCGATGCGGACGCCGGGTCGACCGACGGGCAGCGCGGTGCCCTGACCGTGACCGCCGACCCGGACGCCTCGATCGGGACCACGGCACCTGCTGCGCCGACGACGGCCCAGGACCCTCCGGCCGAGGACGCCGGCGCCGGGACGACAGCGACCGAGGCCCCGCCGACCACCCAGGCCCCGACGACGCAGGCTCCGACCACCGAGGCCCCGGCGACCACCCAGGCTCCGACCACCGAGGCCCCGGCGACCACCCAGCCTCCGACCACCGAGGCCCCGACCACCGAGCCCCCAGCCACCGACCCGCCGATGGACGACGCGCCGACCACGCAGCCGCCGGTGACCCAACCCCCGACCACCGAGGCCGCCCCGACGACGCAGGCCCCGACCACGCAGCCGCCGGCAACCCAGCCGCCCGCCCAGACCGGCGACGATGCGGCGGCCCAACAGCAGGTCCTCGATCTGACCAACGCCGAGCGGGCCAAGGCCGGTTGTCCGGCGCTCCGGCTCGATGGCACGCTCAACGCCGTCGCCGACGGCCACAGCGAGGACATGGCCGCTCGCAACTACTTCAGCCACGACAGTCCAGACGGTGAGGGTCCCGGTGACCGCGTCGACGCATCGGGCTACCCGGCTCGGGGCTGGGGTGAGAACATCGCCGCCGGCTACCGGACCGCAGCCGACGTGGTCAACGGCTGGATGAACAGCGAAGGCCACCGGCGCAACATCCTCAACTGCAGCTTCGAGGAGCTGGGAGTTGGCTGGGCCCAGGGTGGCAGCTACGGCACCTACTGGACCCAGGTCTTCGGCATCCGAGGCTGAGCGTCCGGGCCTGCCCCGGTGGTCGCAACCTGTGGCCGCTCAGGCCAGGAGGCTCCGCAGCATCCAGGCGGTCTTCTCGTGGACCTGGAGTCGCTGCGTCAACAGGTCGGCGGTGGCCTCGTCTCCGGCCTGTTCGGCAAGCGGGAAGAGTGATCGGGCGGTTCGGGCCACGGTCTCGTGGCCGGCGACCAACCGGCGCACCATCTCCATGGCATCCGGCTCGTCCTCGTCCTCGATGACCGAGGAGAGTGCAGCGAACGCTCGGTAGGTGCCGGGTGCCGGCGCCCCGAGGGTCCGGATCCGTTCGGCGATGGCGTCGACGGCCAGCGCCAGCTCGTTGTACTGGTCCTCGAACATCAGGTGGAGCGTGTTGAACATCGGCCCGACGACGTTCCAGTGATAGTTGTGGCTCTTGAGGTACAGGGTGTAGGAGTCGGCGAGCAGCCGGGAGAGACCGTCGGCGATGTCTGCCCGGTCCTGGTCGGTCAGGCCGATGTCGATGCCGGGCTTGGCGGTGATGGTCGGGGCGATGGAGGTGTTCATGGTTGGCTCCAGATCGGGATTCGTGTGATGACGACCACGTCAGTCTGGATGACCTCGATTCGTAAGTCCAAGCAATTGAATCTCTTCAATCAATAAGCTGCGACTATTGATCAAGCGGGCGATGTCCAGTGGTCCCCGGCACTCAGACGCAGAACTCGTTGCCCTCGGGGTCGGCGAACACCACCCAGTGGTGGGGGCCCTGCTGGCCGCTGCCGATCGGCGTGGCGCCCCGCTCGGTCAGTCGGGCCCGGAGTTCGTCGAGGTCCTCGCCGGCGGCTCGCACGTCGAGGTGGATCCGGTTCTTGACCGACTTCGGCTCCGTTACGTCCTGGAACAGGATGCGGGGCTGGCCGGGACCGAACCCGTCGATCGGTCGGATGGCGACCGTCCCCTTCCAGACCAGGGCGCCATTCCAGGTCACGGTGTCGCTGTCGTTCGCAACGCCCTCGGCGATCATCTTGCGAATGAACGATTCGTCCTGCGGCTCGACCTCCCAGCGGAGGGTCTCGGCCCACCAGTCCGCGAGCCGGTGGGCATGGTCACAGTCGATGACGACCTGGACGACGAAGCCGGTCTGTTCCGGGGATTCCGACACTGCTCGACCTTCCGTTCGACCCGGTCTGCAGACTAGGGCAGCCCGGCGTCGAGCGCGGCCCGGCCGTCGTCGGTCAGGCGGAGCACCTGGGGTGAGCCGTCCCGAGTGAGGAGGCCGCTCGCCTCCAGGTGGAGCTTGACCACCGTGGTGTACCAGCCGACAGAAGCGTCCTCCCACAGTTCGCCCGGGGTCCGGCGTTCGACCTCGCTCCGGAGGGCCGAGAACGGCACCGCGTCCAGTTCGGCCAGCGCGGTGAGGATGGCATCCCGGACCGGCTCGTACATCGCCACCCTGATCCGGACGGCCTCCCGCCCGGTGTTCGGATTGGACATCATGATCCGCTCGTCGGTCGCCATTGGGTCGCCTCGCTTCGGCTGGTCGGTCGGTCTGTCTGGCTTCGATAGTTATGACTAAAGGTCATGACTAAAGGGAATGATCGAACTATACTGCGGTCATGCCCGATGTCAACGACGAGGTCCCCGCGGGGGCGGCCGCCACGCCAACCGCCATGGCACTGCTCGGCCTGCTCGCTCTGGCATCCGGGGACGCACTGTCCGGTTACGAGCTCAGGCAGTGGGCGCTCCACAGCGTCGGGTTGTGGTACACGACCCCGGCCCAGAGTCAGATCTACCGGGAGCTCCGGGCATTGGCCGAGGCCGGACACGTCGAGGCCGACGAGGTCCATCAGGACCGGCGTCCGGACAAGACCGTCTACCGGATCACCCCCGCAGGCCGAGCTGCGGTCGCCGCGTGGGTCCGGGCCAGGGGGGCCAGGCCGACCGCGCTAAAACACCACGCGATGCTCCGGCTGTTCCTGGCCGATGAGGTCGAACCATCCCGGCTGCGGCCGATGCTCGAGGCCCACCGGGCCGGGTTGCTCGCCGCACTCGACGACCTGGAGAATCACGCCGTCGCCCTCGGCGACGAACCGGAACGATTGGCCGGCGTTGTCGTCGACTGGGCGGCCGAGCTCTACCGGGGCGATCTCCGGGGAACCGAGCTGGCGCTCAAAGCACTCGAGGGCCGCGACGATCCGAACGACGCCCGATAGGCACTCGGGGTCGTGCTCGCCTCCCGCTGGAAGTGGTGACGGAGGGTGGCGCCACTGCCGAACCCGCACCGAGCGGCGATCACGTCGACCGATGCGTCCGTGGTCTCGAGCAGGCGCTTGGCCGCAGCGACCCGCTGGGTGACGAGCCACCGGTGGGGTGGCAGTCCGATCTCGCTGCGGAACCGTCTGGCGAAGGTTCGGGCCGACAGGTTGGCGTTGGCCGCCATCTCGGCCACGGTCAGGGGTCGGTCCAGACGCTCCTGGATCCAGTCCATCGTCGTGGCGAGCGAGGCGTTCGGATCGGGAGGGACCGGGTCGGCGATGAACTGGGCCTGGCCGCCGGCCCGCTGCGGTGACAGCACCAGGCGGCGGGCCACCCGGTTCGCCACCGCGGCGCCGTGGTCCCGTCGGATCAGGTGCAGGCCGAGGTCGAGGCCGGCTGCGCTCCCGGCCGAGGTCAGGAGCGACCCGTTGTCGACGTACAGCACGCCCGGCCGGACGTCGATGGTCGGGTGGGCGGCCTGGAGACGCTCGGTGTAGCGCCAGTGGGTCGTGGCGGCCAGGCCATCGAGGAGCCCGGTGGCGGCCAGGACGAACACCCCGGAGCAGATCGAGAGCAGTCGAGCGCCGTTGGCGTTTGCGGCCCGCAACGCGTCGAGGAGCTCCGGCGGCGGCTCCTCGCCCGGATCCCGCCAACCGGGAAGCACGACGGTACCGGCGGTGGCCACCGCGGACAGGTCGGTCGGGGCGGCCAGGGTGAGCCCGCCGAGGGTGCGGAGCGGTCCCGGGTCAACCGAGACCACGGAGAACTCGTACCACTCGACGTCCAGCTCCGGACGAGGGAGGCCGAACAGCTCGGCGGCGACGCCGAACTCGAAGGCGCACAGTCCGTCGTAGGCCACGGCGACGACCCGGCGGTTCGGCAACGCTTGGTCGATGGGGGAGCGCACGGCAGGATCTTAGTGAATATTGGCATTCCTGCCACTGGCCGGTTGGAGGTGGACGGGCGACCATCGACGGTGCCGCCCCAGAATCGACGAGAGGAACTGCCCGTGACCGACACCGATGTCCCGCCGACGCCCAGTGCCGTCACCGCCGTGGCCCCGGCGCCACCCGAGGACGCAGCGGCTCACTTCGCCGACCTGTTGGCGTTCGAGACCGATTGCTGGGACGTCAACCAGTCGATGACCGAGGGCTCGGCCGACTTCGTCCTGGTCGACGTTCGGGGACCGATGGGGTTCGAGGCCGGTCATGTCCCCGGCGCCATCAACATCCCCCATCCCGAGCTCACCGACCGGCGCCTGGCCCCGTACCCACCAGAGACCCTCTTCGTCGTGTACTGCGCCGGACCCCACTGCAACGGGGCGGACCGGGCCGGGCTCCGGCTGGCCCGGCTCGGCCGGCCGGTCAAGAAGATGATCGGCGGCGTGACCGGCTGGCTCGACGAGGGCTTCGAGCTGGTCCGACCGGCCGGCTGACCGATCGAGCGCCTCTGCTCCTGGTCGGGGGTGCGTGCTAGCGTCGAGTGATGGCAGGGCTCCTCGGCGACTATCGACCGGACCTCGGCTACGACGAGGCGTTCCACTCCGGGTCGTTGCCCCGCAACTGCTACCGCCGGGTGGTCGACCGGTTCTCCAGGATGACGATCGCAGACGCCCACCGGATCGAAGGGCTCGTCGCCGAGGAGTTCCGGCGCCAGGGCATCACGTTCACCGTCTACGACGACGACCAGGGCACCGAGCGGACCTGGCCAATGGACCTGTTCCCCCGCATCATCGAGGCCGCGGAGTGGGCCAGGTTGGAGCGAGGGTTGGCCCAGCGGGTGACCGCCCTGAACCGGTTCCTCGATGACCTGTACGTCGGCGAGCGAGCCGCGGTCGAGGACGGCGTCGTGCCCTGGTGGCTTGTGACGTCGTCCCGAGGGTTCGAGCGCCATGCGTTCGGGATCGACGTCCCGTTCGGGGCCCGGTGCATGATCGCCGGGGTCGATCTGGTCCGAGGGGCGGACGGCAAGTTCGCCGTGCTCGAAGACAACCTCCGAAACCCGAGCGGGATCAGCTACGTGCTGGAGAACCGGGCGGCGATGGCCAAGGCCTTCCCGGCCCTGTTCAACCATCACACCGTCCGCCCGGTCGACCAGTACGGGGACCTGCTTCGAGCCACGCTCGAGGAGGTTGCGCCCCCATCGGCCGGTGACGATCCCCACGTGGTCATCCTGACGCCCGGCATCTACAACAGCGCGTACTTCGAGCATGCGTTCCTGGCCAGGGCGATGGGGGTCGAGCTGGTCGAGGGTCGGGACCTGGTGGTCGAGGACCAGGTCGTCTACAGCCGGACGGTCGGTGGCCTGTCGCCGGTCGACGTCATCTACCGGCGAATCGACGACGACTTCCTCGATCCGGTCTCGTTCCGGCCGGAATCGACGCTCGGAGTTCCCGGCCTGCTGTCGGCGGCCCGGGCCGGCACGGTGACGATCTGCAACGCCATCGGCAACGGGGTGGCAGACGACAAGGCGGTCTACCCCTATGTGCCGGACCTGATCCGGTACTACCTCAGCGAGGAGCCGCTGCTCGACAACGTGCCGACCCACGTGATGTGGGATGACGACCAGCGGGAGGCCTGCCTCGACCGGCTCGATCAGATGGTGATCAAGCCGGTGTCGGAGTCCGGGGGCTACGGGATCGTGATCGGTCCCCATGCCTCCGAGCGAGAGTTGGAGGAGGCGGCGGCCAACATCCGGGCCGACCATCGGAACTGGATCGTCCAGGACCTGGTGCAGCTGTCGACCCTGCCGTCGCTTGCCGACGATGGCCTGGCGCCCAGACACCTCGACCTGCGGCCCTTCGTGCTGACCGGTGAGCGAACCCGGGTCTTCCCCGGCGGTCTCACCAGGGTGGCGATGCGGGAGGGGTCGATGATCGTCAACTCGTCCCAGGGCGGCGGATCCAAGGACACCTGGGTGCTGGCCGGGGACGAGCATTCGAACGGGTCTGAGCACAATGGGAGCGGCCGATGATCCTGGCCAGGCACGCAGAAGCCATGTACTGGTCCGGGCGCCAGCTGGAACGGGCCGAACACACCACCAGGATGCTGGATGTGGTCTCCCGGGACGCCATGCACTTCGCGGCCTCGACCCAGCGGGAGTGGCAACTGCTGCTCGAGGTCGCCGGTCTGGCCGGCGCCTACGAGGAGTTGGACCGGCCCCACGGCTTCGATGACGTCGTGGCGTTCCTGGTGGTCGACCCGCTCAACCCCGGGTCGGTGTTCCAGTCGGTGGCCCAGCTCCGGGAGAACGTTCGGACGGTCAGGGATCGGGTCCCGGTCGAGCTATGGGAGGAGACGAACCGCCTCTTCCTGGCCCTCGAGCTGCTGGCCGGTGAGCTGCCGTCCGAGCCGTTCGAGCTGTACTCGATGATCCGCCGCCGCTGTCACGCCATCAGCGGGGTCATCGCCGAGGCGATGCCCCGGGACGAGGGGTTCACCTTCCTGGTCATCGGACGGATGATCGAGCGGGCCACGCTGTGTTGCCGAACGATCCGTCACCTGGTCGTCGGTGGGGATCACGCCCTGGACGAGGGGTCGGTGCTGCGGACCGTGTCCTCGTTGCAGGCGTTCCGCCGCCGGCCCCGGACCAACGGGGCCGAGCAGGCGCTGGCCCGGTTCCTGCTGCAGGGTGACGACGTGCCCCGGACCGTGCTGTCGTGCATCCGACGGGCCGACGGTCGGCTCCAGCGCCTTCGCCAGACCGCACCGGGCCTCGGCCCGGCGCTGATGGTGTGCGGACGGATCCGGGCCCGGTTGGAGTTCGGCGACATCGAGACCGAGCTGCGAACCGATCCCATCACCCTCCTGCTCCAGCTGGAGCAGGAGCTGTCGAACTTCGGCGCCGCCATCGCCGATTTCGCCTTCGACCCGGCCCAGCTGCCGTCGATGCAGGCCCAATTCGTTCGCCCGGGGTTGGACCTGTGAGGCTCGACATCCGCTACCGCATGACCTTCCAGTACGACTCGCCGGTCCGGGAAGCCCACAACGAGCTCCGGGTCCGGCCCCGAGACCTGCCGAGCCAACGGCTGTTGGCCCACCGGCTGTCCTGTGATCCGGCGGCCCGGATCCTGTCGTTCACCGACTACTGGGGCACCACCGTCGACCACCTCGGAGTGGTGTTCGAGCACGACGAGTTCGAGATCGTGGCCGAGGCCGCGGTCGAGACCCGGCCGGTCGAGACCCCGGACCCGCTCCCGGTCGCCGCCCTCGACGACCAACGATTCCGGCTCGACCATGCCGAGGAGCTGGCTCCGTCCCCCCATGTGCTCTGGGACGAGGCCATCGCCGAGCTCGGCCGAGACGCCGTGGTCGGGGTCGACGATCTGACCTCCCTGGTCCAGGCCACGGTCGAGGCCACCAGGAGCGTGCTGACCTACGAGCGGAACTCCACCAGGATCGGCATCCCGCTGACCGACCTGGTCGCCGGTGGTCGGGGGGTCTGCCAGGACTACGCCCATCTGAACATCGGGTTGTTGCGGGCGGTCGGCGTGCCGGCCCGGTACGTGTCCGGTTACCTGTTCGCGGTCGACGAGACCCGGCTAGACGACGACGCACAGGTCGTGGCGGTCCAGACCCACGCATGGGTCGAGGCCGGCCTGCCGGACGGCTCCTGGCTCCCGGTCGACCCGACGAACAACCAGCCGGTCGGGGAACGGCACGTCGTGATCGGCCACGGTCGGGACTATGACGACGTGGCCCCGGTCCGTGGCGTCTATGCCGGCGAGGCGGTGCCGGCGGTCGATGCCACGGTCGAGATCCGTCGGATGAACCCGGTCGAACGGATGATGACGTCCCGACCTCGGCGGCGGTCCAGGCCGGCGCCCTATCTGGCACCGCCGGATGCCGCGGTCGAGGCCCAGCAGCAACAGCAGCAGTGATCCCGGCCCGATCGTGCTGCCGGGGTCCGGCGCTCAGCTCGACTGTCTGACGATCAGCTCGACCGGGAGGGTCAGGGGCTCCGCCGGGCGCTCGCCCTCGCCCGGCCCAACCCGAGCGAGCAGATCGACCGCCTCCGTACCCAAGCGCTCCCGGTCGATTCGGATGGTCGACAGCCCGGGGGAGACCCTGGCGCTCATGGCGATGTCGTCGCACCCGACGACCGCCAGGTCCTCGGGGATTCGCCTCCCGGCACTGCGGGCCGCATCCATGGCCCCGATGGCGGTGAGGTCGTTGTAGGCGAAGATTCCGTCGATCTCGGGGTGGTCCCGTAGCATCTGGACGGTGGCCCGGTGTCCGCCGTCATAGGTCGCATCGGCCCGGATGACGTGCGCAGCCTCGCCCTCGAGTGATCGGAACGTCCGCTCCCGGCGCCGAGACCGTGGTGGTGAGGACCGGTTGGCGATCATGCCGAGCGTCCGCCGCCCGGTCGACCGGAGATGCTCGACCGCCAGCTCGACGCCGTGCTCGAGGTCAGACCGGAGGCAGGCGATGCTCGGGTGGTCGACCACATCGTCGATCACGACCATCGGCAGCCCCTGTTCCGCCAGATCCTTCAGGTGCTCGCGGGCGCCCGGGGTCGGGAACAGGATGGCGCCGTCGATGGCCTGGGAGATCATCCGGTCGAGCAGCTCCCGCTCGACGGCCGGATCGCCGTTGGTGACGGCGAGGAACATCGACAGGCCCCGGTTCAGCGACGCCCGCTGCACCCCCTGGGCGACCTCGGGAAAGAACGGATCGTCGATGTTCGGGACGATGAAGGCCAGGGTGTTCGTCCGGTTGGTGATCAGCCCCCGGGCCAAGAGGTTCGGCCGGTAGCCCAGCTCGGTGATGGCCTCCATGACCCGGGCCTCGGTCGCTTCGGAGAATCCGCCCTCCTTGTTGACGACCCGAGAGACCGTGCGCGGTGAAACGCCGACCTTGGCTGCCACATCGTGGAGCGTCGCCTTCTGAGGCGGGGTGAAATTGCGTTTCCGTGTCATGCGGCCCTCGGAAACCCTACGAGATTGCGTCAGGCAACGTCAACGTTGACGTAACCTGCCAACCTGTCTACAGTCTGTCGGCGGACGACGTGGATGTCGGCCACTGCGCACAGAGGGGAGGAGTCGCCACCAGGCGGAACGGACGGGATCCGTTCGTCGACCGTGGTGTGCGGCCTGCAGGATGACAGCGACAGCATCTGCACCTGACGAAGCTCCGGCGGACGTCGGCGAGGACAAACCATCGGACAGCGGGGTCGACGGCGGTTGGCGGGTCGCCATCTGGTTCCTCCTGCCGAGCCTGATCGGCTTCGTGATCTTCTACCTGGTCCCGACCGTGCGGGCCATCGCCATCAGCTTCCAGGACTTCAACCTCCTCCGGAACGAGGGCACGAACACCGGGCTTGACAACTACCGGTTCATCTTCGGCGACTCGGTGTTCTGGAACGCCATCAAGGTCACCGCCTACTACGTGCTGATCAACATCGGGCTGCAAACGGTCCTGGCCCTCGGCATCGCAACGATGATGGACCGGCTGACGAAGTCGGTGTTCGTCCGGGGCATCCTGCTGCTGCCGTGGATGCTGCCGAACATCCTGGTCGGGCTGCTGTGGCTGTTCATGCTCGACCCGAGCGTCGGGATCGTGAACGAGGCGCTCGGTGTCTTCGGCATCCGCCCCATCGCCTTCCTCTCGAGCACCAGCTGGGTCATTCCCTCGCTTGCGGTCATCAACACCTGGAAGTTCACCGGGTACACGGCCCTGCTGCTGTTCGCCGGGATGCAGACCATCCCCCGCAACCTCTACGAGGCAAGCGCCCTCGACGGGGCGTCGGAGTTCACCATGTTCCGCACGGTGACGTTGCCGCTGCTCCGCCCGGTGCTGGCGCTGGTGCTCGTGATCTCGATCATCGGCTCGTTCCAGGTCTACGACGTCGTCCTCGCCGCCGCCGGCGGGCTCGGCGGCAACCCCGGTGACCCGCTGAACTCGTCCCGGGTCATCTACCTCTACATCTACGAGAAGGCCGTCCGCGGCGGTGGCTCACGGTTCGGTCAGGCGGCGGCAGCCGCCCCCGTGCTGATGGGCGGCCTGCTGGTAATCACGATCGCCCAGCTGCGGCTGCTGCGGGCGGGGGAGTCGGATCTGGCATGAGCGCAGTGAGCATGGACTATGCAGGCAACAACAAGGACGGCCCCTCGATCGGCCGGATCGGCGCCTGGGCCGTACTCGGCGTCGTCCTGATCGCCAGCCTGTTCCCGGTCTACTGGTCCCTCCGGTCGGCCCTGACCTCCAACCAATCGCTCCTGGACGAGCCGGCAAACGTCCTCCCGCCGGAACCGACCACGTTCAACTTCGAGCGGGTCCTGGAGATCGGTGACATCACAAGAGAGGAGATCGAGGCTGCGGGCGCCAACGATGCGAAGTTCAGCATCAACCGGGCCATCCTGAACTCGGTCATCGTCGCCACCGCCATCACCGTGTTCCAGGTGTTCTTCTGCGCCATGGCGGCCTACGCCTTCGCCAGACTCCGGTTCCGGGGCCGGGAGGCGCTGTTCACCGTCTATCTGGCGGCGCTGCTGATCCCGCCGATCTTCTCCCTGATCCCGAACTTCCTGTTCGTCCGGGACCTGCAGCTCCGGCTCGGTCTGTTCACCATCGACCTCAGCTGGCTGCCGTTCCAGGGGAACCTGGGCTTCGTCAACACCTATATCGGCATCGTCATGCCGTTCCTGTTCATGACCCCGTTCGCCGTGTTCTTCCTCCGCCAGTTCTTCCTCGGCATCTCTCGGGAAGTCGAGGAGGCGGCCGTGCTCGACGGTGCCGGCCACGCCCGGCGGTTCTTCCAGGTCGTCCTGCCGATGTCGATCGCCCCGCTGGCCACGCTGGCGCTGATCACCTACATCACCGCCTGGAACGAGTTCCTGTGGCCGTTCACGGTGGCCAAGGACGAGTCCTTCCGGGTGGTCACGGTCGCCCTGAACGACTTCAAGTCGCAGACCCCCGGCCTGGTCCGTCCGGACTGGTCGGGGTTGATGACCGCCACCTTCGTGGCCGGCGCGCCGATCATCGCGCTGTTCGCCCTGCTCGGCCGCCGAGTGGTCGACTCCATCGGATTCTCGGGCATCAAGTAGCCCACACAAGCTCTCCGGGCCCGGCGCCCGGTGAACCCCCCGATCTCTTGAAGGGAGACACCCAAGACATGAAGCAACTTCTCAAGCTCCTCTCGCTGCTGGTGGCGCTTGCCATGGTCGCAGCCGCTTGCGGCGACGACGATGGCGACGACGCTGCCGACAGCAGCGGCAGCGCATCCGAGACCGCAGCCGACTCAGACGATGGCGGCTCAGACGACGCCGCGGAGGACGACGGCGAGGCCATGGCCGACGGCGACGGCGTCACCATCTCCTACTGGCTGTGGGACAACAACCAGCAGCCGTTCTATGAAGAGTGCGCAGCCAACTTCACCGCCGAGACCGGCATCAACATCGAGGTCACCCAGTTCGGTTGGGGCGACTACTGGGACGGCCTGACCGCCGGCTTCGCCACCGGTGACGTCCCGGACGTCTTCACCGACCACCTGGCCAAGTACCCGGACTTCGTGTTCGCTGACATCCTGGTCCCGCTGAACGACTTCATCGAGGCCGACGGCACCCCGACCGACATCTACTGGGACGGCCTGGCCGACCTGTGGGTGGCCCCGAATGGCAACCGCTACGGCCTGCCGAAGGACTTCGACACCGTGGCCCTGGTCGTCAACCAGGACCTGCTCGACGGTTCCGGTCTGACCCTGGACGATATGCAGAACCTGGACTGGAACCCGGATGACGGTGGCTCGTTCGAGGCCGCCATCGCCGCACTGTCCGTCGACGCCAACGGCGTCCGCGGCAACGAGGACGGCTTCGACCCGACAAACGTCGAGGTCTATGGCTACGTCTCCAACACCGTCTACTCGTCGGCCTACAGCCAGACCGGCTGGAGCACCTTCACCGGTGGCAACGGCTTCGAGTACCTGGACTCCAACCCCTGGGGCACCCAGTACAACTACGATGACCCGGCCTTCGCCGAGACCATCCTGTGGTGGCGGAGCCTGGTGGAGAAGGGCTACATGCCTCCCTCCGACATCCTCTCCGGCTCCGGCCCGGACACCATCTTCTCCAGCGGTCAGGGTGCGACCATGACCGACGGCTCCTGGAAGATCGGTACCTGGACCGGCGGCGACGTCAACGGCGCCTTCGTCCCGACCCCGGTCGGCCCGAGCGGGCAGCGTGCTTCGATGTACAACGGTCTTGCTGACTCGATCACCCAGGCCAGCGAGCACCCCCAGGAAGCGTGGGAGTGGGTCAAGTACATGGCCTCTCCGGCGTGCCAGGAGGTCGTCGGTGGTGGCGCAGTCGTGTTCCCGGCCATCCCGGCCGCGACCGCAGTTGCCCAGGAAGCCCACGCCGCCAACGGCGTCGACGTGAGTGCCTTCACCGTCCACGTGGACGAGGGCACCACCTTCCTGTTCCCGATCACCCGGGAGTCCGCTGAGATCGAGCGGATCATGGGCAACGCCATCGACGCCGTCATGCGTGGTGAGGGCGACGCCGCCACCATCGCAGCAGCCAACGACGAGATCAACTCGCTCCCGCTGGCCGGCTGATTCACCGCACATCGACCCCGTCGTGTCCGAGCAGCTGTCTCCCCCTCTCGGACACGACGGGCGGTGTGCGTCACGCACATCCAGGGCGATGATGGCCCTGGTACTGCTGTCGCTGATCGCCGTCGGGTGTACCGCATCCGACGGCGACGGCGCCATCATCGTCGACGCCGAGACGACCAGCCGGTCGCTCGCATCGGCAGGGGAGGAGTGCACGGGGACCTTTGTCCCCGTCAAACTCGACCACACCACGAGGGGCAGGGGGGTGATCACCGCAATGTCTGACGGAACCGGAGCAGGAGTGCTCCTCGAGGATCTCGATGACGACGGTCTGGTCGACATCGTCCTGCCAAACCTCGCCGGCGAAACGTCCATCCTCTGGAACCGGGGAGACCTCCGGTTCGACCGCCGAGTGCTGGCCGAGGGACGTTTCCGCCAGGCCATCGCCGTCGATGTCGACGGTGACGGTGCCCGGGACGTGCTGTTGACCACCGGCATCGGTCCACCGGTGACGCTACGGGCCACCGAGCCCGCCCCGGACGATCAGGCAGACGCCCCGGTCGCCTTCGTTGCCCAGGAGTTCCGGACCAGAGCGGTCAGCTACTCGATGGCTGCCGGTGACCTCGATGGAGACGGCGGACTCCGGCTGGTCACCGGCTCCTACAATGCCGAGCTGACCCAGAACCGCGATCCCCGGGTCCTGACCGGTACCGACGTCGGGATCGCCATCCACAACCTGGCCGCCGGGGCCGGCCCGGATGAGATCGCAACCGAGTTCCTGACCACCCAAGCCCAGGCCCTGGTGACCCTGGTCGTCGATCTCGACGACGACGGGCGCCGAGACGTCTTCGTCGGCAACGACCTCGGCACCCCGGACGGGATCTGGCTCGGCGACCCCGCCGGCCTGGTGGCCGCCACGCCGTTCGACAGCACCACCCTGTCGACGATGAGCCTGGACGTGGCGGACCTCGACAACGACGGCGACCGGGACGTGATCGCCACCGACATGGCCCCCATGGCCGGCGCAGACCCCGACCCGTGGCTCGGTGTCGCCGAAGACATCGAGGCGGCCATGATCGACGACGTCCAGGAGCCACGGAACAAGCTCCAGTTCGCCGGAGACGACGGCTACGAAGACCGGGCCGCCGACCTCGGCTTCGAGGCCACCGGCTGGAGCTGGTCCGGCGTGGCCGGCGACCTCGACGCCGACGGCCTGCTCGACCTCTACGTGGTCAACGGCATGCAGGCCACCAGCATCTTCCCCGATCTGGTGGACGGTGCCCTGATCGAGGCCAACCAGGCATTCCGCAACACCGGAGACGGACTGGCCCCGGCCCCGGACTGGGGCATGGCCGAGACCGCCGGCGGCCGGGGGATGGCCCAGGCCGATCTCGATGGCGATGGCGACCTCGACGTGGTGATCAACAACCTCGGCTCGCCGGCCGTGTTGCTCGAGAACCGGATCTGTGCAGGGCCGTCGGTCATCGTCGATCCCCGCTGGGACGGGGTGGCCAACGCCGATGCGCTCGGGTCGACGGTGACCGTGATCGGCGGCGACGACGTCCGGCGGAGCAGACAGATCCTCTCCAGCCGCGGCTACCTCTCCTCGCCGCCGACCGAGGCCCATGTCGGCCTCGGCGTCACCGCCGGACCGTTCACCGTCGAGGTGACCTGGCCGGATGGTGCGGTCTCGACCGTTGCCGACGTCGAGTCGGGAACCCATCTGACCGTGACCCGCACCGCACCACCGGTCGAGCCGGCCGTCGCGGCCGAGCGCGGGGAGGGCGGATCGTGACCGCCACCCTCTACCGTCCGGGCAGCCAGCTGGCTGGCATACCCCACCTCAGCGCCCTGCTGGTCGGGGTGGCGACCAGCGTCGTCGTCGGCCGGCCATTCGGCTGGATCGGCTTCCTTCTGCCGCTCGGTCCGTTGGCCTGTGTTGCGGTTGCCCGGCTCCTCGGCCGGTCCGCCGAGCCGACCTGGCGCCTCGCATTCGGCTTCTCACTGGTGTGCGCCCTGTTGATCGGCGGCGGTTGGTCGCTGATGCAGGCCGGTGGCTCGGTGGCGCCGCTGACCCTGATCTTCCCGTTCGCCCTGCTCGCCTTCCTGCTCGGTCTGGTCAACTTCGTGTTGGTCTGTGTGAGCCGGGCGATCCGGGCCTGGCGATCGGTCCCGTTGCAGTACCCGTGGGTTCCTGGCTGGCTCGACCGGCCGCTTGGGCTCACCCCGACCCTGAAAGAGATGTGAAGTGGCTACCGTCCGTTTGGAAAACCTGACCAAGGTCTATCCCGGCGCCGATACGCCGTCGGTGGACTCGCTCAATCTGGAGATCGAGGAGGGCGAGTTCATCGTCCTGGTCGGCCCGTCCGGCTGCGGCAAATCGACCGCACTGCGGATGGTCGCCGGCCTGGAATCGATCACCAGGGGCAACCTCTACATCGACGACAAGCTGGTGAACAGCGTGGCGCCCCAGGACCGGGACATCGCCATGGTGTTCCAGAACTATGCGCTCTACCCCCACATGTCTGTCGGCAAGAACATGTCGTACCCGCTGCGGATCTCCAAGGTCCCGAAGGATGAGATCGCGGAGCGGGTCAAGGCCACGGCCGACATCCTCCAGCTGACCGAGTTCCTCGATCGCAAGCCCGGGCAACTCTCCGGCGGGCAGCGGCAGCGGGTGGCGATGGGTCGGGCCCTGATCCGCCAGCCGAAGGTGTTCCTGATGGACGAGCCGCTGTCCAACCTGGACGCCAAGCTCCGGGTCTACATGCGGTCCGAGATCGCCCAGATCCAGAACCGGCTCGGCATCACCACCGTC
>JBCCFN010000058.1:0-20814 GCA_039029715.1 Actinomycetota bacterium
GCCCGCGAGGCCACCGGCGCCAATGCCAGCTGCATCTTCATCCCCGCCCCCGGGGTCAAGAGCGCCGTGCTGGAGGCGGCCGAGGCCGGCATCGAGTTCATCGTGGCCATCACCGAGGGCGTCCCCGCCCACGACGAGGCCTGGTTCTACAACAAGCTGCGTCGCGACTTCCCGCACGTGCAGCTGCTCGGCCCGAACTGCCCCGGCATCATCAGCCCCGGCAAGTGCAACATCGGCATCACCGCCGGCCACATCGCCAAGCCCGGTGGACCGGTCGGCATCGTGAGCCGTTCCGGCACGCTCACCTACCAGGCGCTGTACGAGCTGAAGCAGAAGGACATCGGCGTCACCACCTGCGTCGGCATCGGTGGCGACCCGGTGCCGGGCACCTCGTTCATCGACTGCCTCGAGGCCTTCGAGGCCGACCCCGACACCAAGGCCGTCATGATGATCGGCGAGATCGGTGGCTCGGCCGAGGAAGAGGCGGCCGAGTTCATCAAGAACAACATGACCAAGCCGGTCGCGAGTTACATCGCCGGCGTGACCGCTCCCCCGGGGAAGAAGATGGGCCATGCCGGCGCCATCGTCTCCGGTGGCAAGGGCACCGCCCAGGCCAAGATGGAGGCGCTGACCGATGCCGGGGTGAAGGTCGGAAACAACCCGACCGAGGCCGGCGAGCTGATGGCGGAGATCGTCGCCTCGCTGTAGGCGACGGGAGCACCTGACGGGTGGTGACGGGTCGGCGGGCGACTCGACGCCTGGCCCCGGGGTTGGTCGCACTGACCCTGGTGGCCGCGGCCTGCGGTGGTGACGCGGCCGAGACCGCAGAGGACACCGGCGGGGTCCGCACCGTCGATGCCGGCGAGGCGGCACGGGCCAGGGCCGAACTCGGTCTCGGCCCGGCCGACGACCCGGACGGCCCCACCGGCGCCGATGAGGCCGGCGGTGAATCGGCGGTCCAGTCCGGGTCCGGCGACGCCGCCGGGATCGGCGTCACCCCCTCGACCTACCCGGAGATCAGCGTCCCGATCGCCGACCCCGAGCCGGGCACCCGGGCCCTGATCACCCCGACCGGGGTGCTGGTCGGGGTGGTCGGCGTCATCGACGACGGCACCGTGGTCGAGACCCCGTGCGGCGGGGTCACCATCGTGTCGGCCGGCCAATCGGTCGGCGAGGTCGACGTGGTGATCGACCCCGGCCACGGCGGCGACGAGGCCGGGGCGATCGATCCGGTCTCCGGGCTGACCGAGGCCGAGTTGAACCTCTCGGTGGCCCGGCGAGCTCGGGACCTCCTGGTCGAGCGGTCGATTGCGACGGTCCTGATCCGGGATGCCGACTACCGGATCCCGATTCGCCGCCGGGCCGAGTTGGCCGATGGCCTGGCGCCTCGGGTCTTCGTCTCGATCCACCACAACACCCCGGCGTCTCGCCCCTCGCCGACCCCCGGGACCGAGGTCTATGTCCAGAACGGATCGGAGGACTCCCGGCGGCTCGGCGGCGTGCTGTACGAGTCGGTGGTCGAGGCGCTGAGCCAGTTCGAGGACGTCGAGTGGACCGCAAGGGACGACGCCGGTGTCCTGGTCGTGCTCAACGACGAGGGCGAGGACTCCTACGGCATCGCCCGGTACCCGATCACCACGTCCGCGCTGCTTGAGCTGGCCTACCTCGGCAACGAGTCGGAGGCGGCGCTGATGCAGACCCCGGCCTACATCGAGGCGTCGGCGGCAGCGGTCGCCGAAGGGATAGAGCGCTATCTGACCACCGGCGACGAGGGCACCGGCTACGTCGACCAGCCCCGGATCTTCAACCCGTCCGGGCTGACCGGCGGCGTCGACGGCTGCATCGATCCGCTCCTGGAGTGACCCCGGGCACCCGGAGCCGACAAGACGGGGGCAGAGTTGGTCGAGATACGACGCAGGCGGTCACCCGGCCGCTAGCTTCGAACTGGTGAGAGCGCTGCTTTCTGTCTATGACAAGACCGGCGTCGTCGACCTCGCCAAGCGACTGCACGAGCTCGAGGTCGACCTGGTGTCCTCCGGCGGGACGGCGGCCGTCATCGCCGAGGCCGGGATTCCGGTCACCGACGTGGCGGACATCACCGGGTTCCCGGCCATGCTCGGCCACCGGGTGGTCACGCTCCACCCTCGGATCCACGGTGGGATCCTGGCCGACCGGCGGGACACGTCACACCTGCGTGACCTCGAGGCCCACAACCTCGACCTGATCGACCTGGTCGTCGGCAACCTCTACCCGTTCGCCAAGGACCCGTCGATCGACCTGATCGACATCGGCGGGCCGACCCTGCTTCGGGCGGCGGCCAAGAACCATGAGTACGTGACGGTCCTGGTCGACCCTGCGGACTACGACGAGGTGCTCGGTGAGATCGCCAGAGGCGGGACAACCCCCGGTCTCCGGTTCCGGCTGGCAAAGAAGGCCTTCGCCCACACCGCGGCCTATGACGCCGCCATCACCGAGTGGTTCAACGACTCGACGATCAATGCGCCCTCGCCGCTGCCGGACACGATCAACGTGTCGCTCGAGCGGGCCGAGGACCTGCGCTACGGCGAGAACCCTCATCAGGTCGGGGCCCGGTACCGCCGGGCCGGCCGGCAGAGCTGGTGGGATTCGGTGGTCCAGCATTCCGGCGTCGGGCTGAGCTACCTCAACATCTTCGACGCTGACGCGGCCTGGACCATGGTCCATGATCTGGCCGTCCCGTTCACCGGCGGCGGGGCCCGGGCGGCTTGCGTCATCGTCAAGCACGCAAACCCCTGTGGCGCCGCGGTGGCCGGCGATCTGGCAACCGCCTACGCCAACGCCTTCGCCTGTGACGAGCGCTCGGCGTTCGGCGGCATCGTGGCCTGCAACCGGATCGTCGACCTGGCGACCGTCGAGGCCATGGAGGCTGCGGCCCAGGCCGATCTGATCATCGCCCCCGGCTACGAACACGGGGCCATCGATCGGCTGAAGGCGAAGCGGAAGAACACCCGGATCCTCACCGCACCGCTGCCGGACGCCGGCGGCCTGGCCATCCGCCAGCTGAGCGACGGCTACCTCGTCCAGTCCCCGCACGAGTTCCGGTCCAGGCCAGACGCCTGGGAGGTCGTGACCGATCGTCAGCCGACCGCCGAGGAACTGGCGGACGCCGAGCTGGCGTGGCGGGTCTGCGGCCACGTGACCTCCAACGCCATCGTGTTGGCCAAGGACGGCGTGGCCTGGGGGATCGGGGCCGGGCAGCAGAACCGGGTCGAATCGGGTGAGTTGGCGGCCCAGAAGGCCGACGGTCGGGCCAAGGACGGCGCCTGCGCCTCCGACGCCTTCTTCCCGTTCCCGGACGGGATCGAGGCCGCCGCCATGGCCGGCGTTGCCGTGGTGATCCAGCCCGGTGGCTCGGTCAACGACGAGGCCGTGATCGAGGCGGCCAACCGGCACGGCCTGGCTATGATCTTCACCGGTGAGCGGCAGTTCCGCCACTGAGTCGGTCACCGGCCGACTGTCCGCCCGGCCGGGCTGACCGACGGTCCCGGCCCAAGCTGGAAGGTGGCCCATGAGCGCTGAACTGCTGGCCGGTGGACCGGTCGCGGAGGCCGTGCTCGACTCGGTGAAGACCCGGGTCGGGGAGATGACCGCGGCCGGCGTCACCCCGGGATTGGCCACGATCCTGGTCGGCGACGACTCGGCCAGCGCCGGCTACGTTGCCCGCAAGCACGAGGCCTGCGAACGGATCGGTCTGGCCTCGTTCAACGTCGAGATCCCGGCCGACGCCGGGCAGCCGGCACTGCTCGAGGCGGTCGACCGACTGAACGCCGACCCGGCCGTCGACGGCTACATCATCCAGCACCCGGTGCCGGACGGGTTCGATTTCAACGAGGCCCTCGCCCGGATGGACCCGGCCAAGGATGCAGACGGACTCCATCCGACCAATCTCGGCAAGCTGGTCCTCCAGGAGCCGGGTCCGGTGCCATGCACCCCGGCCGGCATCCAGGCCATGCTCGCCCACTACGACATCCCGGTCGCCGGTCGCAATGTGGTCGTCGTCGGCCGCGGCCCAACCCTCGGACGGCCGCTGGCGCTCCTGCTGTCCAACCGGGGCGACGGGGCGGACGCTGCGGTCACGGTGGTCCACAGTCGGGTCCCCGATCTGGTCGACTACACCCGAGCGGCAGACATCCTGATCGGGGCGGTCGGCAGTCCCGGTCTGATCACCCCGGACATGGTCAAGCCCGGTGCGGTCGTCGTCAGCGGCGGCATCACCTGGGAGGGTCGCAAGCTGTTGCCGGACGTCGAGGAGTCGGTCGGCGACGTTGCGTCGTGGATCACGCCCCGCCTCGGCGGCGTCGGGCCGACCACCGTTGCCATGCTGCTCCGAAACACCGTGCGCTCGGCCGAGCGCCGGATGCCGAGCTGATGACCACGCCGTCGGGGATCGACCCCCGGCGGATCTACTGGGCCAACGGCCTGATGCAGGGCGTGGCCTTCGGGGCCTACGGCCTGGCTGCGGTGGTGTGGTGGGTGGTCGACCTCGAGCTGTCACCGATCCGGCTGATCGTCCTCGGCACCGTCATGGAGCTGGTGGTCCTGCTGGCCGAATCACCGACCGGGGTGGTGGCGGACGTCTTCAGCCGCAAGTGGTCGATCGTGCTGTCGTGGGTGATCATGGGGACCGCTCAGATCTTGTCCCCGATCTCCACCCTGCTCCCGGTCCTGCTGATCTGGCAGGCGCTGTGGGGGTTCGGGTACACGTTCCAGAGCGGGGCGGACACCGCCTGGGTCACCGATGAGAGCGGCGAGTCGTCAGACTCGTTGGTGATGGGTCGGGCGATCGCCACCTCGATCGGCGTCATCATCGGCATCGGCGGTTCGGTGGCCCTGGCCCAGTGGTCGTTGCGGGGCGCCATGGTTGGCTCGGGGGTGGTGGCCCTGCTGTTCGCCGGTTGGCTGGCGCGGACGATGACCGAGCACAGCTACACCCCGGTCGACCGGGAGAGCCGATCGACCTCGGCCGCAATGATCGACACCTGGCGCCGGGGATTTCGGTTGGTCCGGCGGGTCCGGGTCCTCCGCATACTCATGGTGGCGACGCTGCTGGTTTCCATGGTTGACGAGGCGGTCGACCGGCTCGATTTGTTGCGAATGCGAGAGCTCGGTTTCCCCGATCTCGACGGTGCCGGATCAGCAACCGTCTTCGGTGCGGTGTGGGTCGGCATGACCCTGCTGACCCTGCCGGTGATGATCTACTACGCCCGCCGAGACGTCGATCCCTCCGATCGGCGGTCCGCTGGTCTAATGGCCGGATTCCTGGCCATCGGCGCCGTCGGTATCGGCTTCATGGCCGGTTCGATCTTCGCCCTCGCCGTCCTGGGGTGGGTGTTGCGGGACGTGTTCCGGGAGGTGGTCGAGCCGATCGGCGAGGCCTGGTTCAACCGCCATGCGGAGTCATCGATCCGGGCCACCGTGATCTCGTTCCGGACCCAGTCGATGGCACTGGGGGAACTGCTCGGCGGACTGCTGCTCGGGGCGGTGGCCGAGTTGGTCTCGCTGCGGGTCACCTTCGCCCTTGCCGCCGTCCTCCTGGCCGTGGCTGCGGCCCAGGTCGGTCGGCTGCTCCTGGACCGATATGGGCCGGGCGCCGGGGTGGCGATGACACAAACCTGACGCCGTATCTGCCGGTGTGGCGATCCTGGGGAAAACTTCCCTTTTCGCCCTCGTAACGGAACCGACAAGGACCTACACTATTGCTTCGATGCAGTGAAGGCGGAGACGGGTTTCGGGACCGCGGGTGTCTGGTCTGGACGTAGGTTCGGGCGGTTCCCGGTCCCTTGTGGGGTCAGGGTGGTGGCTCCCCGCACGGCAATTTCGAGTGGGGTAGACAGCGAATGGCGGCGACGGTGCAGGGTGAGAAGCGGGGCGATGACCTCGTCGGCGGCACGCCCTTCGACCTGGGCGCAGCTCAGACCGCCAAGGGTCGGGCCCGGGTGCCCGAGATCCTGCTCGGGACGCTGCTGGTGGCCCTGTTCGCTCTTGGCGGGGCCTGGTTCTACTCCAGCTCGACCGACAGTGATGGCTACGTCGCCCTCCGGGCAGACGTCCAGCGCGGAGAGCAGATCGAGACATCAGACCTGGTGGTGGTCCAGCTCAAGACCGAGGACGAGCTCGAGCTGATCCCGGCCCGGGACTTCCGGTCGATCGTCGGCAAGCTGGCGCTGGCCGACCTGGCGGCCGGGACCCTGGTCGCCCCGCAGCAGTTCGCCGACCGGGTGGACATCCCGAGCGGCCAGGGCGTGGTCGGCCTGTCCCTGTCGGCCGGGGAGTACCCGACCACCGGGCTCCGCCCCGGGGACCGGGTCCGGGTGGTTGCCGTGCCGAACGGGGCCGCAGCCGGGAACGAGGCGGCCGAGGTCCTGGACCCCGCCGCACTGGTCACCGAGGTGATCCAGACCGGGGGAGACACTCGCTTCATCTCCCTGACGACGGACACCGAGGTCGCGGATCGGGTGGCAGCGGTTGAGGCGGAGGACCGGGTCCGGCTGATCCAGGTGCCGACCACCGATGCCGCCGAGCTCGAAGATGCGGCCACGGACGAAGAAGCGGCCGACACCGATGACGCAGCCGCAGACGCCGCAGCGGGCGGCGACGGCGCCCAGTCGACGGCCCCGCCGGCCGAGGAGGAAGACAACGGATGACCCTGATCTGCTTCGCCTCGCAGAAGGGCTCGCCGGGAGCGACCGCCACCGCCCTTGCGGTCGCGGCCTCGCTGCAGGTCGCCCCCGGTCGCCGCAAGCTGCTGCTGGAGGCAGACGCCACCGGTGGCACGCTTGCCATCCGCTACCGGTTGCCGGTCGAGCCGGGTCTCCTGACCCTGGCCGCCGCGGTCCGGGGCGGGCTTGACGGTTCCGACGGTCTGTGGCGGCACGCCCAGGAACTCCCGGGCGGGCTGCCGGTGGTGGTCTGCCCGGATGGGCCGGAGCAGGTCAATGCGGCCCTGGCGGCCGGTGGTGCCCAGCTCGGTCGGTTCCTCAACGGGCTGCGGGATGTCGACGTGATGTGTGACGTCGGCCGCCTCGCCCCGGACTCGCCCATCCTGCCGTTCGTCGCCGAGGCCAGCGCCGTGCTGATGATGGCCCGGCCAACCGCCGAGCAACTGCAACCGGCGGCCCGCCGGATGCTGATGCTCCGGCCGTTGGTTGCCAATCTCGGCTGGGTGTTGGTCGGCCAGAAGCCCTACGGTCCGCTCGACGTCGAGCAGACGTACGGATTCCCGGTCGTCGGGGTGATGGCGGACGATCCCCGGTCGGTGGCCGGGCTGGAGCGGGGCGTGATGACCAAGCGGCTCCGTCGCCAGCCGTTCATCCGCAGCGCCCGGACGTTGGCGGACACGTTGTCGACCTGGCTCGCTCCGTTGACCACCGGTCCCCAGTACCAGCCGGAGCCGCAGCCCGATGTGGCGGCCGAGTTCGTGCCCGAGGTCCCGGCCGAGGTCGCGGCGGTGGCTGCGGCCGAGGGTGTGGCCGTACCGACCCAGGAGTTCACCGAGCAACCGGCGTGGACCGAGGGCCCATCGGCCAGTCAGCTGGCCCAGCTCCCACCGCCACCTCCGGACGCCATGCCGTATCCGGACGCCGAGCCGGCCCAGGTTCCGGCGGAGCAGCAGATCCCGGTCGGTGACCCGGCTCCGGCCGACGATGCGGCCGCAGCTGCGGCCCGAGCCATGCTCGACGAACCGCTCGAGCAGGCGTTCGCTCCCGCTCCGCCGGCGACCGAGTCGGCCCAGACGCCGGATGTGACGCCGGCTGCCGAGGTGCCGACCGTGATCGAGTCGGCCCCGGCACCTTCGTCGGCGTTCGACTGGCCGGACGAGGCCGTCGCCGACCAGACGATCCACCGTGTCGGCGCCCCTCGGCCCGCTCCGGCCCCTCGGCTGATCACGCCGATGGCTGGCGAAGCCGCATCCGATTCGGAGTCACCCGCCGTCCCGCCGACCCCGCCGGCCCGCCTTGCCACCCCACCCGAGCCCGCCGTCGGGTCGCCCCACCCCCCGATCCCCGAGGTCGAGCCGACCGCGGCGCCGTTGGTCGAGCCGCTGTCGGCCGGCACCGACGGGGCGCCGGCGTCCGAGTCGCTCGCCGAGTCGGCCCCGGTCGAGTCGGCGTTCGTCTCCGACCCCGAGCCGGAGTACGCCTCCGAGTCGGCTCCTTTCGAGTCGGCGTTCGTCTCCGACCCCGAGCCGGAGTACGCCTCCGAGTCGGCCCCGGTCGAGTCCGAGCTCGCCGCCGAGACGGAGGCCCTGGCCGCCAGTGCGTCGGTGCCAGACGAGGCGGCGGCGCCCCCGGTCTCGGTCTGGTCCGGTGCCGAGTCCGCGGCGGCCGAGACCCCACCGTCGGTGCGGCTGTGGGCCGAGGACGTGTCGCCGGTGCCGGCAGCGACCTCCTATCCCCGGGCCAATGGTCACGGCAACGGCGCCGTCGGCAACGGCACCCTCGGCGGCGGGACGGACCCGATGCGGTTCGATCCCGGCGGTGGCCACGGGGCTGATCGGGCGTCGTCTCCGGTTGGGCCGGCGGCTGCAACCTCCGCCGCTCCGGCAGCAGGTGATCCGGACGAGGCAGCCGACGCCGAAGATGCTGCCGAGGAACTCGACGATTGGGACGGCTCGTCGTTCACCATCACCGCGGACCTGGATCAGGTGTTCGCGGCGCCGGACTTTGACGCCCCGGGCCTGCCGGCGGCCGAGGCCACACCGGAGATTCCGCCGCTGGCCGACGTGCCGCCGCTTCCCCCGCCGTCCACCATGCTCCAGCCGCCGTTGCCGCCCCCGGAGACGGCGATCGACCCGTCCCGGCCACCGTCACCGTTCCCCCACGAGGAAGACGACCCGGAGGCCCGGTCGTGAATCTCGCCCCCGGTTCCGCCACCGGAGCGACACGATGACGCTCGCCGACCGATCGCTGGTCAACCGGGTCCGGCGCGCCGTCGGCGAGCAGCTGAACCAGCGGGCGGCTGAGGCCGAGGCCGCCGGCCGGGCGCCGATTCTCGGCGAGGACCGGCGCATGCTGGCCCGCAAGCTGATCGGCGAGGAGCTGGAGGCGATCGACACCGAGGCCATGCATCGAGGCGCCGCTGTCCTGGCCGAGGAGGTCAGGGTCGAGCTGACCCGGTCGGTCATCGCCGAGCTGTTCGAGCTCGGCCGGATCCAGCAGTACGTCGACGATCCGACAAACACCGACATCGCCATCAACGGCCATGACACCGTGTGGCTGACCAAGCGTGATGGCCGCAAGGTCCAGGCCGATCCGGTGGCGGACAACGACGACCACCTGATCGAGATCATCCAGACCGCAGCTCGCCGAGGCCGCTCCGAGCAGCGGTGGGACCCGTCCAGCCCCATGCTCGATCTCCAGCTCGCGTCCGGCGACCGGCTCAACGCCATCGCCTGGGTCTCCGGCCGGCCGTCGATCTCGATTCGCCGTCACGACTTCGAGATCCACCGGCTGAAACAGCTGGTCTCGCTCGGCACCCTGAACGAGCCGCTGTTCCACCTGCTCAAGGCCATGGTGCTCGCCCGGTTCAACCTGATCGTCGCCGGCGGCACCGGGGCCGGCAAGACCACTCTGCTCCGCTGTCTCCTGAACGAGGTCCCCGCCGCCGAACGACTGGTCACGGTCGAGGACTCGCTCGAGATCGGACTCGAGCGCTTTGCCCATCTCCACCCGGACCACGTCGACCTCGAGGCCCGCCACGCGAACGTCGAGGGTGTCGGCGAGTTGAGCATGGACGACCTCGCAATCAACGCACTCCGGATGAACCCGGGTCGACTGATCGTCGGCGAGGTCCGAGGTGACGAGGCGCTGACGCTGCTTCTGGCCTGCACCCAGGGCAACGACGGGGCCATGTCGACCGTTCACGCAGACTCCTCGGCCGGCGTGTTCGGGCGGTTGCAGATGTACCTGGCCATGACCAGGGAGCGGTTCGAGCCCGAGGCCGCAAACCTGCTCGTGGCCCAGGGGATCGACTGCATCCTCCACGTTGCCAAGCTGCCGGACGGGACCCGTTGCCTGACCAGCCTCCGGGAGGTGACCGGCGCAGACGGGGAGTCGGTCCTGTCCAACGAGATCTACGCCCCAGACGAGACCGGCCGGGCCGCTCCCCGGTTCCGTTTCAGCGAAGCTCGGCTCCATCGGTTGGAGCGGGCCGGCTACGACCGCCGGTGGCTTGACACGATCGGCCGGTGGTACGGGTGAACGCGCTACTGATGGCCGGGCTCGGGGCCGGGGTCGGCCTCGGGCTGTTGCTCGTCGTCCTCGGCGTTCGGGGTCGCCGGATCCTCCCCGAGCTCGGGTCACTGTTCCCCGCCGGTACCTCCTCGGCCGTCGCCACCGCCTGGCTGCTCGGTGCGGTGATCGTCGGCATCGTGGTCTTGGCCGTCACCCGGTGGGCCGGGGCCGGCGTCGGGCTGGCCGCCATCGTGCTCGGCATCCCCTGGTTCTTCGGCGGCGCCGGTGCCAGCCGCCGGGAGATCGAGCGAACCCAGGCCATCGCCAGCTGGGCCGAGATGATCCGGGACAACATGGCCGGAGCGGCCGGGTTGGAGCAGGCGTTGTTGTCGACCGCCGACATCGCCCCGCTACCGATCGCCGCCGAGGTCCGGACCTTTGCCAACCGGCTGGAGAGTGAGCCGTTGGTCGATGCCCTGGTCGACCTCGGCGAGCGGCTCCGTCATCCGGCCGCCGATCTGGTCGTGGTGTCGCTGGCAAACGCCTCCCGGATGGAGGGCCGGGACCTCGGCCCGCTGCTGACCCGGCTTGCCGAGTCGATCCGGGGCGACGTGCGGATGCGGCTCCGGGTCGAGGTCGGGCGGGCCCGGATTCGAACTTCGGCGAAGATCGTGCTGATCGTCACCCTGTTCACCGTCGGGCTGGTCTACTTCACCAGCCGGGACCTGCTGTCGGTCTACGACACCGCAATCGGCCAGCTGTGGCTGCTGGCGGTCTTCGCCCTGTTCCTGGCCTCGCTGTGGATGATGAACCACTACGCCGCCGTCGATGTGCCGGAGCGGTTCACGGCTCGTCGCAGCGGTTCTGCCCGGGCCGAGGACCTCCCATGAGGGGCACCGTCATCGCCATGGCCCTTGCCGCCGGCGTCGGTCTGGGGTTGTTCATCCTGCTCCGCGGGTTCCGGCGGTCCCCGGTCCGGCTGTCAGATACGGTGTTGGCCCTCCGCAGCCCCGGCCGAGTCAACGCTGCCTCGCTGGTGCGGCAGCCGGACCCGCAGCTGTCCAGCTTCCAGCGGTACCTGGCTCGGCCCGGACTGCAGATGCTCGAGTCGTTCGGTCTCGCCGACACCGGACTGCTCGAGCGGCGGCTCCGGGTGCTCGACAAGTCGCTGGAGCGCCACGCCTACGAGAAGATGCTCGGCGGGCTCTTCGGGTTCATGCTCCCGCTGGTCATCGGGGCGGTACTGTCCGCCGATTCGATCACCGTGTCGCCGCTGCTGATCCTGGCCGCATCTCTGCTGCTCGGGGCCGGTGGCTTCTTCTACCCGGACGTCCCGCTCGGGGAGCGGGTGGAGGAGCGGCAGCAGGCCTTCCGGCATTCGCTCTCCAGCTATCTGGACCTGGTCACCATCATCCTGGCCGGCGGCGGCGGTACCGAGTCCGCCCTGTCCGGCGCGGCCGAGGCCGGGGACGGCTGGGTGTTCCGGGAGATCCGATCGGCGCTCCGCCGGGGCGAGCTGACCGGCCGATCGCCCTGGGAGATGTTCGAGGAGCTCGGGGTCCACTACGGGATCGAGGAGCTGCGGGAGCTCGCAGCCTCGGTCTCGCTTGCCGGTGGGCACGGGGCTCGGGTCCGGCAGTCGCTCATCGCCAAGGCCGAGGCGCTACGGGCCCAGCAGACCGCCGAGATCGAGTCGACGGCCGAGTCCAACACCGAGAAGATGATCGTCCCGGTCTCGATCATGGTGCTTGGCCTGATGATCTTCATCGGCCGGGGGGCCGTCCACGCCATCGGCGGGACGAGCCCCGGGGCCGAGCCGACCGTGGAGGTCCAGCCGTGACCTCTTCACCACCTCTGCCGCACCGGCGGCACCGTTCTGCAACACCAATGAGGGAGACAACCATGGACAGTGCATTGGCGACCCCGAACGAGGGCACGTCTCGTCACCGCATCCGCGATGAGCGGGGGGCGGTCGGCACCGAAATGGCGATCGTTGTGGCCATCGTGGTGGCCATTGCGGTGGCGCTCGGGGTCGTGATGGGCAACTCGGCAGAGAACCACCAGGACTGCATCCCGGAGAACCCGGGCGACGCCGTTCCGGCGAACTGCATCCCCGGCTGAGCCGCAGGTGACCGGATCCGTCCTCCGGGCCCGCCGGGGTGAGCACGGGGCCGCAGCGCGCCTCCGCGCCGGCCGACGAGGGCCGATCGGGGCGTGCCGGCGCGCCCGCCGTGAGGACGGACTGACCAGCCTGGAGATGGCCATCATCTTCCCCGTCGTGCTGCTTGTGATCCTGCTGATGTTCCAGATCAGCCTCTACTGGCACACCGCCAATGCGGTCGGGGTGGCGGCCGAGCAGGGACTCGACGCCGGCCAGGTCCACCCTGAGGCCGACGGTATGGCCGAGGCCGAAGCGGAGGCGGCGGCCCGATTCATCCTCAACCGGGCGGTCGCGCTGCCGGCTCCGGCCGAGGTGACCGTGACCAGGGTCGCCGGCGGGGAGCGGCTCCGGGTGACCGTCTCGGCCCGGACTCCCCGGCTGGTCGGGGTCGGTTCGTGGGAGGTCCGGTCGGTCGCGGAGGGTCGGTTCGAGACGTTCGTCCCGGCGGACGAACGATGACCGGCGTCCGGTCCCCGTCGTTCCCGCAGGGCCGCTCCGACCCGCCTGGCCGGCGGCCTCGTCTGGCCGATGGTCGCGGCAGCGCCTCGATCGAGTTCGCCATCATCATGAGCGCGCTGCTCGTCGGCTTCTTCGGCCTGATGATCGTGGCCGGTCGCATCCTCCAGCAGGAGAATCAGGTTCGCTCGGCTGCGGAGGCCGCGGCCCGGGCGGCGAGTCTGGAGCCGACGCTGGCCGAGGCCGAGGCGGCGGCGGTCACGGTGGCCCAGGAGAACCTGACCGATGCGGGGGTGACCTGCGAGGACCAGGCGATCACCATCGGTGCGCCGACCGACTTCATCCCCGGTGGTCGGGTCACGGTCCGGGTCGAGTGCACGGCCCGCTCGCTCGGGACGTTGGCCGGCCTCCCCTCCAATCGGTTCTACCACGACGCCACCGAAGCGATCGACCTCTATCGGGGTGATCCGTGACCGGGCCGGCCGAGCGGGGCTCGGTGTCGGTGATGTTCGCCGTGCTCGGGTTCGCCATCTTCGCCGCGCTTGCGCTGATCGTCGACGGCGGTCGCCAGCTCGGGGCCCTCACCGAGGCCCAGGACCTGGCGGACAATGCCGCCCGGTACGGATCCCAGGAGGTCGACCTCGACATCTGGCGGACCACCGGGGTGCCGGAGCTCGACCCGGTCAGGGCCGAGGCCAAGGTCTTCGAGTTCCTCGACGCCAAGCTGGCCTCCGGCCGGGTCGACCCGCCGATCGTCACCGTCGACGGGGTGACCCTCACGGTCGAGTTGACCGTCAACCGCAGCCAGTTCTTCTTCCCGACCAGACCGGCTACCGCCGTCGAATCCGCCCAGGCCCTCGACGGTGTCACGGAGGCTGACCCTTGATCGCTCGCCTGTTCGACTTCTGCCGCGGCCTGCTCAGTCTTGCCCTGATCCTCCTCCTGCTTGTCGGCGTGCCTGCGGTTCTACTCGTCATCGTCGGCTACCCGCTCCCGACCGAACGGCCGTCACTGGAACTGATCCGGACCCACATCGAGGACGGCAACGTTCCAGACGCCTTCATCATCAAGACCTTGGCCGTCGTGGTCTGGTTCGTCTGGGCCCAGTTGGCGGTGGCCGTCCTGGCCGAGACGGTCGCCCTGGTGCGGGGCCGGGTGGCCCGGCGGGCACCGGTGCTGCCAGGCATGCAGCTGTTCGCCGGCAAGCTGGTGGCCTCGACGGTGCTCGTCATCTCCGCCTTCCTGCCGAACCGGTCCGTGGTCGCAGCCCCGATCGTTCCGATCGAGGCCGTGGACGTCGCGGTCGACCTGGCGGCCGGCGATGGCGGGCCCAACTCGCTGCAGACCCTGATCGATGCCAGGCACGGGCCCGGGTCGGCAGCCACCGTGATGGGCGAGATCGGTCTCGACGGCACGTTCTCATCCGCGTCTGGCGCCGTCGCCGGAGCCGGCCGGGACGGAGGTCGGACCGGGGTCGTGGCATCGGCCGAGGTGGCGCCCGGCCGATACCGGACCGCAAGCGGCGACAGCTGGTGGGACATGGCGGAGCGGTTGCTCGGCGATGGGATGCGGTGGAGCGAGCTGCGGGATCTGAACGCCGGTCGGACCATGCTGACCGGGGACGTGATCACCGATCGGACCGAGGCGGTGGCCGGCGGCTGGGATCTGCGGGTCCCGGTCGACGCCGACCCGGCGCTGCTGAGCGATCCTGGGGTCGACGACGACAACGGGTCGACCAACGGCGTGGCAACCCTGCCGGCCGAGCCCTCCAGTCCCCTGATCGAGGCCATGAAACCCCATCTCCTCGTCTACGAGGGGTCGGAGGAGAAGGCGGTCGCCGGCCCGTCGATCCCCTACCAGGTGGTCGATGGCGACAACCTGTGGGACATCGCAGATCGTCATCTCGGGGATCCGTTCCGATGGCCGGAGATCTTCGAGCGGTCGACCGATCTGACCCAGACGTTCGGCCGGACGATTTCGGATCCAAACCTGATCTGGCCGGACGCCATCCTGCGGCTCCCGGTCGATGCCGTCGACGTGCCGCCGGCCGACCCCGGCCTGGTGGCCGAGGTGCTCGGTGCGGCCTCCAGCCTGTCCGAGGCCACCACCCCGGCACCGGAGGGGGCGGCCCCCATCGAGGCGGACGCGCTGGCCGAGGCGGCCGCTGCGGCTCGGGACGCCACGCATGACCTCGACGATCCATCGGCCGCAGCCGAGCAGGGCCAGGCCGAGGCTCCGGAGGACTCGACCGGGGCGGCCGACGGCGGCGGGCCGATCGATCGGCTGATCGATGCGCTGACCGAGCCGGCCGGCGCCGCGGTCGGTGCCGGCGGGCTGTTGGTGGCCACCGGTCTGGTCGGGCTGCTCGATCGGGCCCGGATGGCCCGTCGAAGCGAGGCCGGTCCCGGCGCGGTGCCGGAACCACCACCGCTGGAGCTGGTCGACATCGAGACCGTGTTGCGGAACCGGGCAGACGAGCAGACCGCCCACTCGGTCCGAGCGGTACTGGCATCGCTGACCGATCGCCAGGTCCGGCCGGACGAGCCGCTCCCGGCGCCGGAGGTCATCCGAATTGGACGTGACCGGATCGAGGTGGTGCAGCAGGGACCGGATCCCGACCTGCCGGCCGCGTGGTCGACGGCTGCGGTGTCCGGCCATCCCGGCCTGGCCGGGCGGTCGGTGGCCGTCCTCGGTGCCGATCACCTCCCGCAGGGGCCGCAACCGGAGCAGTCATCCGAGACCCCGAGCATCGCTCCGGCGGTGGTGACCATCGGCGGCGGACTGCTGCTGAACCTCGAAGCGGTCGGCGTGGTCGCGCTCGACGGGCCGGTCGAGGCGGTGGCCGGCCTGGTCCGATCCATGGTCCACGAGCTCGCCGCCGGTCCGGACCGCCGGGCGGTCGAGGTACGGGTCTCGGACTGGCTCCCCGGCGCCGAGCTGCATGACCGCGTCCGGTGCGGTCCGCTCGACGGGCTGGTCGAGGAGCTCGGGCCCTGGCTGGAGGCGGCCGAGTTGGCCCTGACCGCTAGCGGCGGCTTCAGCGCCTACGCCCTCCGGGTCGCCGGCCGGGTTGACGCCGTGCCCGGCCCCCTGGTGGTGTTCGCAGACGCAGCGGATGCCACCGCACTGGCGCCGCTGATGCAGCGGGCCCGCCGTCACGCCCTGCCGTTGGCCGTCGTCTGCGCCGGGGCCGGCGGCGAGCTCCCGGTCCCACCGACGGTCCGGGTCGTCACCGACGGAGACCGGGTCACGATCGAGCCGTTCGGTCTGACCGCTGCGGCCCAGCCGCTCGACGAGGAACTGCTGGTTGGGATGACGGCACTGGTCAATCATGCCCGGCGGGCGCCGATGATGGCCCGCAACGACCTTCCGACGGTCCTCCCCGCCGATCACCCGACCGACCCGGCCCAGGCCCCGACCGAGGAGACACCGGAGCATGACATCGACACCGAGCTCCCGACCGAGGACGAGGAGCTGACCGAGCGGGAGGGCGACGACGACGAGGGGATGCTGATCCGGGTCCTGGGGCCGGTGCAGATCGAGGGCGGGCCGCCGGTCGAGTTCACCGAGGAGCAGCGGTCGGTGCTCACGTTCCTGGCGCTGGTCGGACCATCGACCGAGACGCAGCTCCGGGCCGCGGTCTGGCCGGACGACGCCATCGATGACCGCCGCTTCGCCGAGGTCATCGATGCGCTCCGCAGCCGGTTGGGGCACCGGCTGTTCCCCGATGCCGGGGATGGGCGGTACCGGGTCCGATCGGTCATCACCGACCTCGGATCGGCCCGGCGGTGGCTGGCCGAGGCATCGGCCATACAGGGGGAGCGGGCCCGGAACCTCCTCGAGCTGGCCCTGTCTGATGTGCGAGGGGTGCCGTTCAGCGGGGTGTCGTCCCGCTACTGGCAGTGGACGGCGGATCACCAACTGGCGGTGGCGACCCAGGCGGTCACGATGTTGGTCGACGCCTGCTTCGATCTGTGCGATGTCGCCTATGCTGCCAACGACCTCTCACTGGCGGTGTGGGCCTGCGATGTCGCAGCCCTGGTCGATCCGCTTCACGAGACCGTCGCCACCCGGCGGGTTCAGCTCCTCGGTGTGCTCGGCGAGGACCAAGCAGCGGCCGAACTGGTCGCCGGTTGGGAGGCCGCATACCGGTCGACGGTCGATCGTCGGCCACCGGGCGGTCCCCGCGCCGCCCTCCGACCAAGAGAAGTGGTGGCTCCCCATGTCGGCTGACGAGTTGGTTGTCGAGTTCCTCGGCGAAGAGTACGAGGTCGGCCGGGACCGGCCGTTCAGCTTCGGTCGGGCGGCCGATCTGTCGATCGACGACAACCAACATCTCCACCGCCGGCTGGGTCTGATCGATCACGCCGAGGGCCTGTGGTGGCTCCACAACGTCGGGTCGGCGCTGACGATCGAGGTCATCGACCGCAACTCGCCGTCCCGCCTCACCCTGTCGCCCGGGGCGACGATGGCGCTGGTATTCGAGGAAGCGGCCCTCCGATTCCAGGCCGGTGCCACCACCTATGAGATCAGCCTCGACGTGCCCCTTCGCCCACCCGAGGCGGAGCCGTCCGGTGTCAGGGACGGTGCGCCGACGGTCACGGCGACCGAGCTCCAGTTCACCCCTGACCAGCTCCGGTGCATCCTGGCCCTGGCCGAACCACGGCTCCGGGATCCTGCGGTGACAGACATCCCGACCAACAAGGCGGCGGCGGCCCGGCTGGGCTGGAAGCTGACCAAGTTCAACCGCAAGCTCGACAACGTGTGCACCAAGATCGGCCGGACCGGCGTACCCGGCCTGCACGGGGACGCCGGTGCGCTGGCCACTCGGCGCCGGGAGCGCCTGGTCGAGCATGCGGTCGGCGCGAACCTGGTCACGGCTGAGGACCTGATCCTGCTGAGCTGATCGCGGGCCGCTGGCCGGTCAGGCGCCGGCCAGGAGGCCGGCAACCATGCCCAGGATCAGGAATGGCCCGTAGGGAAGATGCCGATGGCGATCCCGATGGATCGCCAGGTGGATGAGGGCTCCGATGCCGCCCGCGATAGTGGTGACCAGCAGCGTGGTGACCAGCGCCTCCGGGCCGAACCACCCGACCGCGGTGGCCATCGGGTAGCCGAACTTCACGTCCCCCATGCCGAGGCCGCCGACCAGATTGAGGAGCAGCAGACCGCCCGCAGTGGCCACGCCGAGTCCGATGGCTGCAGCGGCCTGTCCGAGGTCGGCGCCCGCAACCCCGGCCGCCCCGCCGACCACCACCGCCACCGTGACCGCCGCAGCCAGCGGGCCGACGATCCGGTTCGGGAGCCGGTGTTCCCGGAGGTCGATGACGGCCAGGGGGGTCGACGCGGCCACCATTGCCGCCGCCCCGACCGCAAGCAGCGGTTCGGCCCGATGGGCGGCAGCAACCGCACTGGCCGCCGCCACCCCGATGGCGATGACCAGGCCGTCCCGGATCGGGTGGGGACCGGGGCCGGCCCCGGCCACGGTGCCGCCGGTGGGGTCGGCCGGTGTCTCAGCCGCCACCCGGCCCCACGATCCGGGCCCGTCGGGACCCGAAGTGGATGGTGTCCCCGAGGTGGAGCGGTGACGGCTCGGCCAGACCGACCCGGCGCCGCCCCCGCTCCCCGGGGCGGCTGAGGAACGTGCCATTGGTCGAGTCACAGTCTCGGACCCAGGGGCGCCAGCCGGCGGTCTCCAGGCGGAGGTGGTGGCGGGACACCTTGGGGTCGGTCACGGTCAGCGTGTCCGCCCCGTCCGCATCGTCCCGGGGACTACGACCGATGACCAGATCGGTCGCAAGGTCGACTGCGGTGCCGTCCTCGAGGAGCAGGCGAGCGACCGGATGTGGTGATCGTCGCTCGACCAGGACCGCCCCGGCGAACGGGGCGGTACAGATCCAGCAGACCTCGGCGTCCGGGTCGTTCGGATGGCCGTGGTCACAGACCTTGGCCGGCATGGCGGGGAGCGGCCCGACTGGCCGCAGCGCCGATCCGGCCCGAAGGACGACCGCCGGGGCCAACGACCCCTCGACCCACTCGGGGACGCCGCCTCCGGGTGTACCGGAAGGGTCGCCGCTGCGCCGGGGCGCGATCTCCGGGTTCCGGGACCCCCCGTTGTCATCGACCAGGCGAAGCCGGCTCATGACCACACCAATGCGCCGAGGCCGCCGAGCACGAGCAGTACCCCGGCGGCGATCAGCCCAGCCAGCACTGCAGTCACCAGCCGGTCCCGGTTGATTCCGAGCCGGACCCGCCCCGCCGTGCCGGTTCGGCCGGTGGCGCTCGTTTCGGTGTCCTCGCTACGGCGGACCGCCCGACGGAGCTCGGCGGCGAAGGCGGTGCCGTCGGACGGACGGTCGGCCGGGGCGACCGCCATGGCCCGGTCGATCAGCTCGACCAGTGGCCCAGGAGTGGTAGCCGTCGGCGGCGGTGGCGGGCCCTGGCTGGCCCGGTGCAGGACGGCTTCGACCTCCACCGGTTGGCCGACCTCGGTGTGGGGTGGGTGGCCGGCCAGGAGGGCCCAGAGCGTCGCCCCGAGGGCATAGACGTCGACGGTCGGTTGGACCGAACCGGCCCGGAAGGCCTCCGGTGGGCTGTAGGACGGGGTGTAGGCGACCGCCCCGGCACCGGTGTCCGCCCCGACCGGCAAGGTGATCCCGAAGTCAGCCAACCGGGGTCCGGCGTGACGGGTCAGCATCACGTTGCCCGGCTTGACGTCCCGATGCACGACCCCATCCGCATGGCAGTCGGCGACGGTCCGGGCCAGGCCCTCGATCAGGAACGTGGCCTCTCGCCACGGGAGCGGCCCCCTGGTCCGGAGCAGCCCGAACAGCGAGCCCCGCTGATAGAACGGCATCAGCAGATACGGCTCTCCCCGGCGGGTGATCCCGGTCTGGAAGATCGGGACGATGGCGGCCTGTCCCGAGAGCCGGCCGGTGACCTCACGCTCCCGGTCGAACCGCTCCCTGGTCTCCATGCTCCAGGCGGCGTGGACCACCTTGACCGCCACGATGCGGTCCAGCGCCGGTTGGCGGGCCCGGTAGACGGTGGCCGATCCGCCGGTCCCGATGACCGAAACCTGGTCGAGCCCGTCGATCCCGAGTTCGGTCCGATCGTCGACCCGATGGTGGACGGCGTCATCGACGGTCCGGTCCGGGGCGACGCCCGGTTCCCGACCCTCGGCACTACCGCCGCGGTCCGGGCCGATGTTCGATCCGCCTCCGGTCGCAGTGGTCCCAGCCATCATCAAAACATAGATGGTCGATCCATGCCGCTGCGGCAATGGGGACCGGTCCCCCTTCCGGGGTACGGGCGCCGGTCCTAACGTCATCGGGGACGACATCAACCAACCGGGCCACGGCGGGTCCCGCAGGGCGGTGTCCGGAAGTGCACCGCCGGTGGCCACCACCCACCGGCGGTGTACTTTCGCGTCCCGGGATCGTGTCGCCGTGGGGTGGCCGGTGTCACCGGTTATCCCCGGGGCCGTCCCTCCCGGCACTGGTAGCGTGAGTTGGTTCGCCGTGTTCTGGCGGATCGGCGGGCCACACCGGCCATCGCCCGGTCCGCAACCACACGCGCAGCCAGGGGAGCGTGCAATGGCCGAAGACAGCATCGTGAGGAGTGGATTCCGGCTGGTCCGGGAGCTGGTCGGGCTGCACCCGCTCCCGTTTGCGGTGGCCGTGGCCGGCTCCGCCATCTACGCCGCCGCCACCGTCGGCTCAACCATCGTGCTCGGTCGCCTGACCGACCGCGTGCTCTACCCCACGTTCCGGGACGGGGCGATCCCCGCCGGTGCGCTGTGGTGGGGGGTCGCGGCGGTCGCCGCGGTCACGTTTCTCCGGGTCACCGGGGTCCTGGCCCGCCGGTTCTTCGCCGGGATGACGGCCGAGCGCTGTCAGCGAACGCTCCGGACCCGGCTCGGTGACAAGTACCTGTCGCTGCCCCTGTCGTGGCACCAACGGACCCCCACCGGCCGGCTCCGGGCCC
>JBCCFN010000059.1:0-20711 GCA_039029715.1 Actinomycetota bacterium
CCCTGATCGACCGGGCCGCCGGCCAGGTGATGACCGGCCGCAACTGGAACACGGTCGTCAAGCTGGCCGCCATGGTCGGGGAATGAGGCCCGACCGACCGGCCGGCGGTCGACCGTGATGCCAGCAGCGTCTGCGGACCGTGGGAGACTCAGCTCATGACCACCAGACCCCGAGGGCGGACCCGGCTGTTCGACCGCTGGTCCAGGAGCTATGACGACGCTCGGCTGCAGGCCGCCACCTACCGGCCGATCCACGACGCCATCCTCGCCAGACTGGCGCCGGCCATCCGACGGGCGGAGGCGTCTGGTCGAGCGTTTCGGATCCTCGATCTCGGGTGCGGGACCGGGCAGTTCGCCGCCCGGTTGGTCACCGACCAGGCCGCACCGGACCGGAGCACCGGTACGACCGTCGGCCGGATCGAGGTCGTCGGGCTCGACCTGTCGGCCGGGATGCTGACCCGGGCCGCAGCACGGCTCGACGGGGCGGTCGGCCTGGTCCGGGCCGACGCCCAGGTCCTGCCACTGGCCAGCGGATCGTTCGACGCCGTCGCCTGCACGGAGTCGTTCCACTGGTACCCGGACCAACGGGCCGCCCTTGCGGAGTGTCACCGGATCCTCGGACCGGACGGGCAGCTGCTCGTGGCGTCGATCGCCACCGCGACCCGGACCGGCGACGCCCTGGTCCGCTCGGTCAGCACCGCCCTCGGTCAGCCGGTCCGGGCCCGGCCGGGGCGAGCCCTGGCCCGGCTGTTCGGTGACGCCGGGTTCCGGGTGATCGAGCAGCAGCGGATCCCCCGCCGGGGTCTGGTCCCGTGGCCGGTCCTGACCGTTGCGGCCCGGACCGACGGCCGGATGGCGACCGCTCCGGCCACTGGCTGATGGCCGCAGACGTCTGGTGGACGGTGCTGGCCGCCGTCCTGATGGTCATCGGGCTGTGCGGGGTGGTGGTACCGATCCTGCCCGGCCTGGTCCTGATGTGGGTGGTCGCCCTGGTCTACGGCCTCCTGGTCGGGTTCGACGCCATCGGCATCGTGGTGATGGTCGTGGCCACCATCCTGGTCGCCGCCAGCCTCATCTCGTCGGTCCTGATCCCCCGCCGGGCCGCGGCCGAGGGCGGGGCCTCCGGATGGGCCCAGGTCGGCGGGATCGTCGGCGCAGTCATCGGATTCTTCGTCATCCCGGTGGTCGGGATCATCGTCGGCGCCCTGATCGGCCTGCTGGTGGTCGAGGCCGCCCTCACCGGCGACTGGGGCGAGGCGTGGGTGGCGACCAAGGCCACCGCCAAGGGATTCGGCATCAGCGCCCTGGTCGACCTCGGCCTCGGGCTGGTCCTGCTTGCGGCCTGGTCCGTCTGGGCCGCAACCGTCGTGTTCTAGCACGGTGTTCCAGGAGCGCGTTCTCGCACGATGTTCTAGAGGGTCGAGCGACCAAGCTCCTAGGCTTGGCCCATGGTTGAACCAGACTTCCTCCGCTTCGACACGCTGAGCCTCCACGCCGGCCAGCGGCCGGATCCGGTGACCGGGGCCCGGGCGGTCCCGATCTACTACACCACCAGCTACTCCTTCCCGGACACCGAGGAAGCGGCGGCGCTGTTCAATCTGGAGGTCCCGGGCCACATCTACAGCCGGATCTCCAACCCGACCGTTGCGGTGTTGGAGGAGCGCCTGGCTGCCCTGGAGGGCGGGGTCGGCGCGGTCTGCACCGCCAGCGGGCAGGCGGCGCTCCACCTCGCGGTGTCGTCGCTGCTCGGCGCCGGCGACCACATCGTGGCCTCGAAGAACCTCTATGGCGGCTCGTACAACATGATGAGCCTGACCCTGCCCCGGTTCGGGATCACCACCACCTTCGTCGACCCCCGGGACCCGGCGGCGTTCGAGGCGGCGATCCAGGACAACACCAAGGTCGCCTACGCCGAGACGCTCGGCAACCCCGGCATCGAGGTCCTCGACATCGCCGCAGTGGCAGACGTCGCCCACCGCAACGGGCTGCCGCTGATGGTGGATTCCACGTTCTCGACGCCGTATCTGATCCGCCCGATCGAGCACGGGGCGGACATCGTCATGCACTCGGTGACCAAGTTCCTCGGCGGCCACGGCGTTGCGCTCGGGGGTGTCGTCGTCGACGGTGGTCGTTTCGACTGGGCTGCGTCCGGCAAACACCAGACCTTGACCGAACCCTACGCCGGCTACCACGGACTGACCTTCGCCGACGAGTTCGGCCCGTCCGCCCTCGGGATGCGAGCCAGGGCCGAGGGACTCCGGGACTTCGGGGCCTGCATGAGCCCGCCAAATGCGTTCCAGATCCTCCAGGGGGTGGAGACGCTGCCATTGCGGATGGCCCGCCACGTCGACAACACAGACGCCGTGCTCGCCATGCTCCAGGCAAACGATGCGGTCGAGTGGGTCCGCCACCCCCGCGTCCCGTCCCACCCGGACCACGAGTTGGCGAACCAGCTGTACCCGAAGGGGGCAGGGGCCATCCTCAGCTTCGGGGTGAAGGGCGGCCGGGACGCCGGACGCAAGTTCATCGAGGCGGTCCGGCTGTCGTCCCATCTGGCAAACGTCGGGGACGCCAAGACCCTGGTGATCCACCCGGCATCGACCACCCATCAGCAGATGACGGCCGACCAGCTGGAGGCGGCCGGGATCGGCGAGGACCTGGTCCGGCTCTCGGTCGGTCTCGAGGATCCAGACGACATCGTCGAGGACCTGGCCCGAGCGCTGAAGGCGAGCCAACGATGAGGGTCACGGTCGACGGCAACCAGACCCATGCCGCCACCGGCGGGGTCTCGATCCACGGCGACGGGGCGACCGAGCGACCGGTCGCACTGCTGGTCCACGGGGCGGGCATGGACGGCACGGTCTGGCAATACCAGACCCGGTACCTGGCCCACCGAGGACTACGGGCGGTCGCGGTCGACCTGCCGGGCCACGGCCGGAGCGGTGGCGAACCGTTGACCTCGATCGTCGACATGGCGGACTGGACCGCCCGGTTCGTGACCGCGGCCGGGCTCGATGACCGGCCGGGCGGCGTCCACGTGGTCGGCCATTCGATGGGGACGTTCATCGGCCTCGAGCTGGCGGCCCGCCACCCGGCCCTCGTCCGTTCGCTTGTCCTGCTCGGCACGGCGGACGCCATGCCGGTTCACCCGGAGCTGCTGTCGTCTTCCGCTGACGCCCTCGACCGGGCGGCGGCCCTGATGGCGGCCTGGTCCCACGGCCGAGGCGCCCACGTCGGCCTCCACCCAACGCCGGGGCTGTGGATGCTCGGCGGGGCCCGGGCCCTGGTCGAGAACGGCCGGCCCGGAGCACTGACCGTCGACTTCCAGGCCTGTGCCGACTACCGAGGCGCCCGGGATGCGGCCGCGGCGGTGGCCTGCCAGACGACCGTCGTAGTCGGGGCCGAGGACAAGATGACCCCGGCCAAGGCCGCCGCCCGCCTGGCCGAGGCGCTCCCGGCGGCGGCACTGACCATGACCACCCTGGCGGGCGTCGGGCACTCCATGATGATCGAAGACCCCCGGGCGGTGCGGGAGCTCGTCGTCGACGCGGTCCGGGCGGCGGAGGCCGAACCGGTCCTGGACATCACCGCGCCGGTCGATGCCACCGGTGGGGCGGTGGCATCGCCGGCAACCGACGCCGGCTGAACGGGCACCCGTGGCCCGTCTACTCGTCGTCCACCACACGCCGTCGCCGACGCTCCACGCCATGCTCGACCGGGTGCTGGAGGGGGCCGGCCACCCGGACATCGTCGGGGTCGAGGTCGTCCACCGGGCGGCCCTCACCGCCTCGCCGGTCGATGCGCTGGAGGCCGACGGCTACGTGCTCGGGTCGCCGGCAAACCTCGGCTACCTCAGCGGCGCCATGAAGCACTTCTTCGACACCATCTACTACCCATGCCTGCCGGAGACCGCCAAGCGGCCCTTCGGGGTCTACCTCCACGGCAACGACGACTGTGACGGTGCCCTCGGTGCGGTCACCCGCATCACCACCGGCCTCCAGTGGCGCCCGGTCCAGGAACCGGTGGTGGTCACCGGCGCGCCGTCGGCAGACGACCTCGATCGCTGCTGGGAGCTCGGGGCCGTGGTCGCCGCCACCGTGGCCGGCGGCTGAGCGCCACCGACCCCGGGGAAGCCCTGGCCCGCCCCGGGCGCCGGCCACTCGATCTCGGGGTCGACTCAGGGTAGATCCCGATGTCGATACCGGCCCGGAGCGGGCATCATGGCAGACGATGGCACTGGTAACCGCTGACTCCCTGGTGAAGCGCTACGGCTCCTTCACCGCCCTGTCGGGGGCCTCGTTCCAGATCGGGCCCGGTATCACCGGCCTGCTCGGGGCGAACGGCACCGGCAAGACCACGCTGCTCGGCATGATGCTCGGGCTCCACGCCACCGACGGCGGGACCCTCCGGGTGCTCGGCATCGACCCCTACGCCGCGGGGGCCGAGGTCCGGGCCCGGCTCGGCTACGCCCCGGAGCACCACACCCTGCCCCCGGACGTGCGGGCCTCGGACTTCGTCCGCCACATCGCCGAACTCCACGGCCTCCCGAAGGCCGAGGCCACCACCAGGGCCAGCGACGCGCTGTGGCTGGTCGGGCTCGGCGAGGAGCGGTTCCGCCCCCTCGGGACGATGAGCACCGGGCAACGGCAGCGGGTCAAGCTGGCCCAGGCCATCGCCCACGACCCCGGGCTGGTCCTGCTAGACGAACCGACCGACGGGCTCGACCCGATGCAGCGGGACGACATGCTGGCCCTGATCCGCAAGATCGCAAGCGACTACGGCATCCACTTCGTGCTCAGCTCCCACCTCCTCGACGAGGTCCAGCTGATCTGCGACGGCGCGGTCATCATCGGCGACGGGCGGGTCCTGGCCTCCGGGACGCTCGAGCAGCTCCGCGGCACCGGCTCGGAGATCGTGCTGGAACTCGAGGACGCCGGCAACGTGGACCCGGTGGCGGCCGGCCTGCGGGCCGGTGGGGTCGCGGTCCGGGTCAACGGCCGGACGCTGGTTGCGTCCGGCGGTGACGACTCGGTGTTCGACCTGGCCCGGGACGTGTGCGTCGACAACCAGGCCGGCATCGCCAGCCTCAGCCGTCGCCGCCTCTCCCTCGAGGACGTGTTCCTGGAGACGACGGCATGACCGGCCGCTCCACCGCCGCTCCATCGACAGACAGACTGACAAACCGAAGCGAGGCCAGACCATGACCGCGGCCCAGATCTACGAGCAGGGCTACCGCCGGTACGACGGCGACCGGACCGGCGTGGGCGGCGCCATCCGGACCCTGGTCACCCACAGCATCCGGGCGGTGCTCGGCATCGGCCGGTCCGCCCGCCACAAGGTGATGCCGATCGCCGTGATCCTGTTCGCCTACACCCCGGCGGTGGTGTTCGTCGGGGTGGCTGCGCTGCTACCGGGCGACCTGGAGGACGGCTTCCTCCCGACCTACGCCGAGTACTACGGCTTCATCACCGCCGCCCTGTTCCTGTTCGCCGCGTTCGTGGCCCCGGAGCTGCTGTGCACCGATCGGCGGACCGGGATGCTCGGCGTCTATCTGGCCTCGCCGCTCGACCGCCGGTCCTACCTGCTCGGCAAGACGCTTGCGATCTCGTCGATCCTCGCCATCGTCACCATCGGGCCACCGCTGCTGTTGCTGATCGCCCTGTCGCTGGCAGACTCCGGCCCCGATGGCTTCGTCGAGGGGATCGAGATCGGGTTGAGGATCATCGGTGCCGGCGCCCTGATGAGTGCGTTCTTCGCCTCGATCTCGATGGCGGTCAGCGCGACGACCGATCGCCGGGGTGCGGCCACCGCCACGATCCTCGGTCTGCTCGTCGGGTCGACGGCGGTGGCGAACGGCCTGGTCGAGGCCGGAGACCAGAGCAACCTGTTCCTGCTCGGCGATCTGGTTTCGCTGCCGCTGGAGCTGACCTTCCGGATCCATCAGGAGACCGGTGACTGGACGGCCAACGAGGTGTCGACCGGCGCGATGACCCTGGCCGCCGTCGGCATCATCGCCGCCTGCTCGGCCTGGATCTGGGACCGCTACCGAAGGATGTTGGTGCGACGCTGATGACTGCAGTTCCCCCTCCCCCGTCCCCGACCGGGCCGCCGGTGGCACCGCCGACCGGGCCGCCGATGCTTGCCGACACCCCGCCGCCACCGCCAACCGGTGCCATGCCGACCCCGTTGCCACCTCCGCGGGGCCTGGCGGTGCCACCCGATGCCACCGTCGTGGTCCGGGAGGTGTCCAAGTCGTTCGGCTCGCTTGTGGCGGTGTCGGAGGTGTCGTTCGCCGTCGGGCCGGGCGTGACCGCCGTGCTCGGCCCGAACGGGGCCGGCAAGTCCACCCTGCTCCGGGTCCTGTGCGGGCTGACCAAGCCGTCCAGGGGGTCGGTCCTGGTCGCCGGAGGTAACCCCCGGACCGACGCCGGAGCCCGGGCCCGCATCGGGCTGGTCCCCCAGCAGGACGGGGTGTTCGAGCGGGACTCGCTCTACGACTTCGTCGATCTGGCGGCGACCCTGACCGGGGTCCAGGACCGGCCGGCGGCGGTGGCCAGGGCGCTGGCCGCGGTCGAACTGGATCCGGCCCTCGACCGGCCGCTCGGCGCCTTCTCCAAGGGCATGCGGCAGCGGGCCAAGATCGCTGCCGCCCTGGTCCACGACCCCTCGGTCCTGGTCCTCGATGAACCACTCAACGGTCTCGACCCGAAGCAGCGGCGGCAGATGATCGCCCTGTTCCACCGCCTCGGTGAGGCCGGACGGACCGTCCTGGTCAGCAGTCACGTGCTGGAGGAGGTGGAGCGGTTCGGCACGAACGTCCTGGTGCTGGCCAAGGGCCGCTTGGCCGCCGAGGGCGACTTCCGGGCCATCCGGGCCCTCATGAACGATCAGCCGCTGACCTACCGGGTCGGCTGCTCCGACCCGCGCCGGGTGGCGGCCGAGCTGCTGCGGGAGGGTCTGATCACCAGCTGCACCGTCACCGGGGACCGCACGGCCGAGATCACCACGGTCGATGCCATCACCTTCCGGCGGCGACTTCCCGCCATCTGCCGGGCCGGCGAGGTCCGGCTCGAGGAACTCAGCCCGCTCGACGCCGATCTGGAGAGCGTCTTCCGATACCTGGTAGGTCCCTGATGACGACACCCGTCACCCCCTCCCCCGCCGACACGGTCGCTGCGTCACCAGCACCGCGCACCCCCGGGGCCCTCCTTGCCCTCTATCGCCTGGTACTCCGCCACCAGCTGACCAGGGGTCGGTTGGCTCTGTTCGCCGCGGTGACCGCGCTGAGTGTCGCCCTCGGCTGGATCATCGGCCGGGCGAGCGACAACCAGGTCCAGGATGCGGTGGACACGGTCAGCGCCCTCGGGCTGGGGCTGATCGTCCCGGTGGTGGCCCTCGTGCTCGGCAGCGCAGCCCTCGGCACCTGGGTCGAGGACGAGACGCTGGTCTATGTCTGGCTTCGCCCGGTCCGGCGGGTGGCGGTCGCGGTTGCGGCCACCGCGGCAGCGGCAACCGTGGTCCTTCCGGTCACCGTCGGTGCCCTGTCCCTGCTGGCCGCCCTGGGGACCGGCGGGGACGCCGATGCCATCATCGGCACCGCCGCCGGCACCGCCCTCGGCGGGTTGGCATACACCGCGGTCTTCGTCGCCCTCGGGTTGGTGATCCGCCGGGCCCTCCTCTGGGGGCTGGTCTACGTCTTCATCTGGGAGTTCTTCGTTGCCCGGGCCGGGGACGGTGCAGCCCGGCTGTCGATCAACAGCTACGCCGCATCCATCCTGGCCGACCTGAGCGGGATCGAGATCCGGCTGGCGGACCGGGGCACCGTGACCAGCTACGTGGTCCTCGGCCTGGTGTCTGCGGTCGCGGTCGGCCTGACCACCTGGCGGCTCAGTCGAGCCAACGTGGCCTGAGTGAGCTGGCCGGCCGGCCTGCCCCGGACCGCCGCTGACCGACCCGGGACGGGATCGATCGACCGAAAACGGCGGTGGCCCACCACCCGCTCGGGGTGATGGGCCACCGATCCGATCAGCGTGCCGACCGGAGCGTTACCGGCCGGTCGTCATCGGTTGTCGACGTTGACCAGCGACAGCCCCATCAGGCCGGCCGGGCCGGAGTGGGAGACCGCACCGAGGTGCCACTGACCTTCGGTTGCGCCTGACCACGAGACCCCGATGTTCTCGGTCGAACCGAGGGTGGCCGACCCCGGCGCCGAGTCGACGCTGAGGTTGCCGCCCGGCGTTGCCGAGACGACCCACGTGTACAGCAGGTAGTCGGAGTCCCCACCGGGGGCCGACCAGCCGTGCACGTAGATCTGGTAGGTGCCGTCGGCCGGCAGGACGATGTCGATCAGCTCATCGGTCCCCGCCGCCGTGCTCTGGGCGATGGTGTTGCCGGCCGGACCGATGACGAAGATGTCGAGGTCGGCCGAGGCCTCCGTCGCATCCGGCGGCATGGCGATCCGCAGTAGTGCCGCCCCCGAGGTGGTGACCTCGTGGAGCACCGCCCCGTTGCCGACGTCTGCCGGGTCGAAGGTCTGATCCGGGTCCTGCAGCACGTTGTCGGCGAAGACGGTCGCCGGCTCCAGGCCGTGACCGGCGGCGCTGTAGGGGCCGCTGTACCCGAAGGTGATCGGAATCTCGGCCGCACCGGACTCACCGGAGCCGTCGACCTGGGCCGGTGCGGCGTAGTCGACGCCTCGGACCGAGATCGGGCTGCGGACCTGGTAGGCGAAGGACCGCCAGGTGATGGCACCGTGACGCCACTCGCCCACCGGGGCATCCACGTTGGTGATCGTCACCTGGTAGGTGGCGGACTCACCCTCGGAGATCCGGAGCCGCTTCGGCGACACCGTCACTTCGTAGCCGTCCGGGGCCTCGATGATCGGCCGGTACACCTGACGCCCCTCACCGGTCGCCACCGAGGTGACGGTCCGGGTGATGGTCTGGGAGCCGGCGAGCTCGGACACACCGATCGACGGGTAGTTGAGGCCGGTGGCGTCCGTCGGGACACCGAGCGACTCGAGCGCCGCACAGGTGGCCGGGTTGATCGACTCGGCAAAGGCGTCACAGATGAAGCCCAGGTAGTCGGGGGTACCGGCCTCGTAGACCAGTCCGGGCTTGAACGGCGAGCCGCGACGGGCCGGACGCTGGGGGTCGATGTGACCGGCGCCCATGTCGAACGGATCGGCGGCCGAGCCGTCGGCGTTCTCCACGTCCTGGTGGGCGGTCGTCATGATGGCCGACTTGACCGCAGCCGGACTCCAGTCCGGATGGATCTGGTCGATCAGGGCCATGAGCCCGGCCACGTGGGGGCTGGACATCGAGGTGCCGGCGATCGCCATGAACAGCTCACCCGGCGGGAGGGTGCCAGGGATCGGGACCGGTGTGGTTGCGGCCAGAACCTGGACGCCCGGTGCGGTGATGTCCGGCTTGATGATGTCTCGGGCGACCGGGTCGGCGCCGCGGGACGAGAAGTTTGCCATGACCGGCGCGCTGCGGTCACGGACCGACTGACCACCGATGATCCAGGCGGTCGGCGGACGACGCCGCTCGATGTAGCGCTTGATCTTCAAACCGTCCGTCAGGTTGACGTGCACGCTCGGAACGAAGTGCGAGTCGCTGATCAGGTCGTCGGTGTCGTTGTTGTTGTAGAGGATCATGCCGGCACCGCCGGCGGCATAGACGGCAAAGCTCTTGCCCAGCCGGGCGATGGAACCACGGCGGCAGAGCACGATCTTGCCGGCCACCATCTCCTCATCAAGCTCGCCGGGGAGGCACAGTTCGCTGCCGGCATCTGCGGCGTCGACCATGCCGATGCGGCTGGTCGAGCCGGTGATCGAGACGCCCTGGATCCGAGGCCCGCCGGACAGGCGGACGGTGCCCTGGAACTTCCGGGTGTGGGTGCTGGCGCCGACGCTGGTCAGCCACGGCTTGGTCGCCGGGTCGCCGATCGTCTCCGGGCCGGGGCCGGAGTTGCCGGCCGACGTGGCCACGTGGACACCGGCGTCTGCGGCGAACAGGAAGGCGATCTCGTCTGCACCGATGCCGCCGGCGCCGCCACCGATCGAGTAGTTGATCACGTCGACGCCGTCCAGGACGGCCTGATCGACAGCACCGGCGAGGTCTGAGGTGAACCCGCCGAGTTCACCGAGGCCCTTGTAGGCGATGATGTGGGCCCGGGGGGCGACGCCGCTGATGATGCCCATCCGCTCGCCGAGCACGGTGGCCTCGACGCCGGCGTTGCCGGCGGCGGTGGCAGCGACGTGGCTGCCGTGGCCATCCTCGTCACGGGCGGAGTCGAACTCGTAGTCTTCGGCCCCGACGACGGCCCGGTAGGTCGGGATCATCTGGCGGGCGCCGATCAGCTTGTTGTTGCACTCGAACGGCGCGTCATCGGGATGGTGGGCGGTGTTGCCGAAGTCGCAGGCCGGGAACACGCTCTCGTCGAGCACGACCCCCGGGTCCGGGTAGGTCCCGTCGTCTGCGAAGCTCGGATGCTCCGGCCAGATACCGGAGTCGATGATGCCGACGATGACCCCCTCGCCGGTGTTGCCGACGTTGTGGGACCCGTTCGGTGCGGTCAACCCGAGGAACTGGATCGAGTTGTCGGTCTGGGGCTGGCGGAGGAAGTCCTCGAGCACCATCAGCACCCCGTCGGTGCCCTTCATCCGTTCGGCCTGGCCCTCGGTCAGCTCGACGGCAAAGCCATTGAGGGACACGGTGAAGTTGCGGGCGGCAGCGTCCCGCGACAGACCTGCGGAGCGGAGCGCATCCTCCTGATCGTCGATCAGCTCCTCGGCCCGGCTCTGGGCGGCGGCCGAGGTGACCGCATCGGCCCCGAACTCGGTGACCAGCGGCACATCGGTCATCACGACCACATAGCGGCCGGTATCGCCGTCGTCAGCCGGCGGCACGTCGTTGAGGTCGGCTGCGACCGGTGTCGCCAGCACCCCGGTCATCAGGAGGGCAGCCAGGATGGCCACCCATCGGGTAGTTCTGGTTCGCACGTGAGGACGCCCTTTCCAGTGGTCGTAACGCATTCTCAAGATTGCGAACCTAGTCGCGGCAGCAAGGTCGATCTAGGGCCACCGGGCCAAACCCCCCAAAAACCGGTCTTTCCGGACAGGAGCAATCTTGCCCATGTCCCGATACCTCGCCGAGAATATCCCCAATCGGAGGGCATCTCCCAGGCCGAGACACGATCCCCGGATCTCGACGCTCCGTGAGTGAACCGGCCGACACCTGACGGAGCGTGGCGAGACCTCGCCAATATGACCACAAAAAGATGTCATTTCAATGACGGAATACAGATGGCCCGTCAATCGATCAGTGCGTCGGTCCTGACCCGTCGCCGCTCCGCCTCCTCGTGGGCCGGCAGGACCCGACCGAACAGCTGCCTGGTCCGCTCCAGCCGGCCGATGACCCCGGGTTTTTCGGTGTAGGCGAAGATGGCGGCATGCCGGGGCCGGGAATCGGCCGGGACCCGTGACACCTGATGCAGCGAGTACCGGCCACGAAAGATCTGGAGGTCACCGGGCCGCAGATCGAGGGTCCGGACCCCGTCCCGTCCACCCTCCAGGATCCGCTGGATGGCGGCAAATCCCTCGTCCTCGGCCGACCGGATGTTCGGGACGTACTCGAACCGTCCACCCTGGTCGGCCTCCTCGACCAGGACCGTGACCGCGAACTCGTTGGTGTCGAAGTGCCAGGTGAACAGCTGACCGGGATCCAAGATGTTGGCCGTGAGCCCAGCGAGCGGATCGGCGTAGGGATGCAGCTCCGGAATCTCGAGGCAGTCGGCAAGGAACCGACTCATCGCCGGGTGCTCGAACAACCGCCGCATCGCAGTGTGATCCTCCCACGAGTCGCCGGGGATGAACCCGCTCGACCGCTCCAGGAAGGTGTTGAGCGGATGACGGTCTGGGTGGTCCGGGTTGGGGGAGGTGTGGAAGTAGGGGTTCATCACCTCGGTCGAGTAGTGGGTCGCAGTCTTCCGCTCCCAGATCTCGGACGCCAGCTGCTCGACCGCCTCCGGCCGAACCAGGTCCTTGATCACCGCGCAGCCGTCACCCTGCAGCCCGGCCCGAGCCGCCGCAACCACGTCGTCATAGCGGGCCGACCCTGGCTGATCGATCGGATAGCGGTCCAGATCGATCAGCCGACCGAGATTCGTCGCATCGTCCATGTCATGCCTCCCAGTGGGGTATCCAGTCTCCATCGAGCCGGAACGACAGTCCGGCGTCGTCCTCGATCCGCCTGGCGACCGACAGCTCCCCGACGTCGCGTCCATAGCGGTCGGCGGCACTGGCAAACGTCTCGTTCGCCCGTTCGGTCAACGGCAGGTCTGCGCCCACGTTCGTGGCCAGATCCATGGTCAGCCCGAGGTCCTTCAGGCACAGATCCAGCTTGAACGACGGGTCATAGTGGCCGGCGAAGATGGAGGGCGCGTCGTGACGGGCCACGAAACTGTCCGCCACCGAGTCCTTGATCGCCCCCCACAGCACGTCCAACTCGACCCCGTTCGCCATCCCGAGAGCGAACGCCTCACCGATGGCGGCGGCATGGATGAACCACAGCTGGTTTGTGACCAGCTTGGTCACGTTGCCGGTGCCGAGTCGACCGCACCGGATCACCGCCCCGAGATGCTCGAGCACCGGAACCAGCCGATCGAGCGCCGGGTCGGCGCCCCCGACGAACAGGGTCAGCCGACCGTGACGAGCCCCGTCGACCGCCCCGGTCACCGGACTGTCGACCACCTCCACCCCGTCGGGCGCTGCGGCGGCGAGTTCTTGCAGCAACTCGATGCGGTTGGTGGTGCAGTCGGCCCAGATCGTCCCGGGCCGGAGTGCCGCGAGTGCCCCGCCATCGACCATCACCGCCCGAACCTGATCCGGCATCCGCATCGAGGTCAGGAACAGACCATCCTCGGCCGCACAGTGGGCGGCGTCCCGGCCGATCTCGACCCCGTGTTCCCGGGCGGTAGCAACCGCCTCCGGATCCAGGTCGTAGCCGACAACCCGGTGACCGGCGGCGACCAGTCGGGCCGCCATCGGCCCACCCATCACGCCGAGTCCGACGAACCCGATCGTCTCGCGCACAGCACTCCTCTCATTCGGTGGCGCGAAGACTACGGATCCCGGCCGCCAGCGTCAACGAAAAGGAACCTGCTGCACTGCTGACGGCGTAAGGCTACAATTACCGTCGTGGGAGCCGATCGGAATACTCTGGTCGGTGCCAACCTCAAGGGGAGTGATCCATGCGCATTCGGATCGACGAGGACGCCTGCCAGGGGCACAACCGGTGCTACGCGCTTGCGCCGGAACTGGTCGACGTCGACGACTACGGAACCGCCCACGTCCTCAACGACGGGGTGGTGCCGGACGAGCTCATCGACAAGGCAAAGCTGATCGTCGACAACTGTCCCGAGTACGCAATCGAGCTCACAGACGACTGAACGCATGCGGCGAGGCCGGCCGCCAGACAACAGGCCATGAAGGCGAAAGAGGTACGGCATGAGCGACTCGACCATCGAGAGCACGAGCGAGGACGATTTCCGCATCGAGCCGCCGGTCATCAACACGCCGCCGGTCGAGGACTGGACCAGCGACTACGACATCTTCGACGCGGACTACATCACGGACCCGGTGCCGATCTGGAACGACCTCCGCGGTCAGTGCCCAATGGCGAAGACCGAGCGGTGGGGCGGCTCCTGGCTCCCGACCAGACACGAGGACCTCCAGGCGCTGGCAAAGATCGTGCCCGAGCTGTCATCGACCGACCCGCTGGTGGTGTCTGCCAGGGACGATGACCGACCGGAGGACGATCGGGCCCCGGAGGGCCTGGCCGCGCCCCCGATCACTGCCGACCCGCCGCTCCATGGCTGGACCCGCCGGATGATCCTGCCGACCTTCTCCCCGAAGGCGGTGGCGACCTATCGGCCGTACACCGAGGAGCTGTGCCATCAGCTGATCGACGGTTTCATCGCCGAGGGTCGATGCGATGCGGCCCAGCAGTACGCCCAGCAGATTCCTCCCCGGGTCATCGCCCACCTGCTCGGCATCGACCCGGACAAGGCAGACGACTTCACCACCTGGGTCCGGGGGGTTCTGGAGTTCGGGCTCTACGACAACAACATCCGGGTCAAGTACCGGGACATCATCCGGGACTTCCTGTTCGCCGAGGTCACGGACCGGGTCGAGAACCCTCGGGACGACAAGCTGACCGAGTACCTGGCCCTCGACATCCCGGAGGGCGTGGACCGGGTCCGGGTCGTTGTCGGCATCGCAAACCTCCTCCTGATCGCAGGCATCGACACCACCTGGAGTTCGATCGGTTCCGCCCTGTTCCACTTCGGCTCCCACCCGGACGACCGTCGCCGGCTCGCTGCCGACGACTCGCTGTTCCCGACCGCCATCGAGGAGATGCTGCGGTACTACTCGCCGGTGACGATGGCCCGGGTCGCCCTGGAGGACGTCGAGTACAACGGCGTCACCATCAAGGAGGGCGACAAGGTCCTGATGAACTTCCCGGGCGCCAATCACGACCCGGAGGTGTTCGAGAATCCGGAGCAGATCCAGATCGACCGGGAGCGGAATCGCCACATCGCCTTCGGCTCGGGTATCCACCGGTGCGCCGGCTCCAACCTGGCCCGGTTGGAGATGGACGTTGCGCTGCGGGTCTGGTTCGAGCGGATCCCGGACTTCGAGCTTGCCGACCCCAACGGCATCACCTGGGCCGGCGGCCAGGTTCGCGGCCCACGAGTCCTGCCGATGAAGTTCGAGGCCGGCCAGCCGCGCTAAGAACACCAGAAGTTCGGGTTCGAACGAGGCCTGAACTGTACCAGAAACCAAAGAAGCTCTATCTTTGAGGTCATGCCTCAGCCAGTGCTTGGAAAGCGGGTTCGGTTCCACCGCAAGCGGGCCGGGCTGACCCTCGACGCCCTCGGGGCGGCGGTCGGCCGGCCGGCCTCCTACCTCTCCCAGTTGGAGAACGGGCTGAACGATCCCCGTTCCTCGCTGATCGAGAGCCTGGCGAAAGCCCTGGACTGCACCCAGGAGGAGCTGACGGACCCGGCTCCGCCGACCAGGCGAGACGAGCTGGAGATCGCCGTCGAGCGCAACCAGCAGGACCCCCGTTACGCCGAGCTGAACCTGCCACACTTCAAGCCGACAACCAGGACCCCGGACGAGGTGCTGGAGCACCTGGTGTCGCTGTATGAGACGGTGCGGGCCGCCGACGCGGCGGCGGCGATCCGACCGGGCGACGACCACCGCCAGGCCCACAATGCGCTCCGGCAGCACATGCGGGACCGCAACAACTACTTCGAGGAGATCGAGACCGAGGTCCAGCGGGTCCTGGACAAGGTCGGCTACGACGGCGGTCCGATCTCGGACCGGATCCTCACCGATGTGGTCGCCCACTACGGGTTCTCGATCGTCCGGATCCAGGACCTGCCGGACTCGACCCGTTCGATCACCGACCAGCGTGGCCGCAGGATCTACATCCCCCAGCGGAACAAGCTGACCACCCGGTCGGCCCGATCGGTGGTACTGCAGACCCTCGGCCACTTCGTGATGGGCCACCGGGATTCGGACGACGTGGCCGACTACCTCCGGCAGCGGGTCGAGTCCAACTACTTCGCCGGCGCGATCCTCTGCCCGGAGCGGCAAGCGGTCCGATTCCTCCGGGCCGCCTACGACCGCAGCGACCTGAGCGTCGAGGACTTCCGGGAGGTCTTCTACATCTCCTACGAGATGGCGGCCCACCGGCTGACCAACCTGGCGACCGAGCACTTCGACCTGACGCTGCACTTCATCCGGGCCGACCACGAGGGCGTGGTGTGGAAGGCCTACGAGAACGACGACGTCCCGATCGCCACCGATCCGGACGGGACGGTCGAAGGCCAGCGGCTGTGCCGAATGTGGGGAACCCGCCAGGCCTTCACCTCGTCCCAGGCCTATGACATGCATTACCAGTGGACCGAGACCGGCCGTGGTGACTTCTGGTGCGTGACCTACATCGAGCCGGATCGGCCTCCGCCCCTGGCGGTGACGGTCGGGACCGACGCCGCCCAGGCCAAGTACTTCCGTGGCAGCGACACCGAACGGCGGCAGGTCTCCCGCTGCCCGAGCCCGTCGTGCTGTCGAGAGCCGAGGGTGACCCAGAGTCAGCGATGGCGAGGGGCGGCGTGGCCGTCGGCCAGGGACCGCAGCCAGATCCTGTCCGGGCTCCCGGCCGAGCGGCCGACGTTCTCGAAGTTCCCCGGCGTCGACATGGTCGAGGTCTACGAGTTCCTCGACCGCCACTCCTAGAGCGGCACGAGCCCGTCCGGCGGCCGTCTCGATCAGTCAGCTCGGCCAGGTGGCCCGGAGCAGCACCGGCGCTGCCAGCTCGGTGTTGTCGATGACCACGTACGCCTTGGCCACCGGGTCGACTTCCCGGACATAGAGCGCCTCGGCGACGTGGTAACGATCCCGATGGACGCTCGCTGCGGCCTCGGTACCCCCCTCTGCCTCTCGATCGCGCTCCACGCCGCGGGTCAGCGAGAGCGCCGGGTCGATGTCGAGCCAGATCCGGAGGTCCCAGTACTCGTCGTACTCGGGCCGGAAGGCAAAGACGGAGTCGACGATCAGGACGGCGTCGAACGGCGCATCGACCGTGACCGACCGATGGTCGATCCCGGTCAGCGGATCGTGAGCGCACAGCACGACCTGACCAGAGCCGTCCGGCCCGGCCGGATCGAGCAGCAGTTGCCGAGCCGACTCGAAGTCTGGCGCGTTCCGGTAGTAGCCCTCGCCGCTGACACGGTCGTACCCCTGCTCCCTGGCCTCCCGCCACGGCCGCTTGAAGTCGTCGAACGATGCCCGGAGCGTCGAACGGCCCCGAGCCCGGACTGCGGCCGCCAGCTCATGGCCGAAGGACGTCTTCCCGGCGGCCGTGTAGCCATCGACGGCGATCCGTAGCCGGCCTCCGCCGATGGTGTCGACCCCTATCGCCAGCTGCTTGATCAGGGCGGTCCGTTCCACGCTGAGGGGCGCCGGCAGCGGCTGGCGCCAGGTCGAGACCGACTCGAACGCGGTCACTGGCAGACGCTCAGCCAGGAACGCTCAGGCCTGGTGCCAGGAGCCGTCCAGGCCGAGGAACTCGGCGCCGGCGTTTCGATAGAAGGTGTCGGCCCCGGCGTCGGCCAGGACCTGGAGCATGGTTGGCAGCTCGCCGCCCTCGCTACGGATCTTGTCGATCACCCGGCCGGTCCCGATGGTGTCGAGCAGCTCGAAGGGCCCCATGGCCCAGTTGAACCCCCAGCGCATCGCCCGGTCGATGTTGACGATGTCGTCGCTGATCTCGGGCACCAACCCGGCCGCATACCGCAGCCCGCCGCCGAACACGTCCCAGGCCAGTGCACCCTGCGGCCCTTCGGAGAACAGCACTTCGCCGAGATCGCCGGGCACGCCCTCGAGGTCCGGCTCGGTTGCCGGGCGCCAGTCCTCGGTGGTGAGATCGAAGATCTCCTTCTCCTTGGTCCCGTCCTCCAGCCGGTTGACCCTGGCGAACCCGCCCCCGGCCTTCCGGCCTAGCTGGCCCCGCTCCAACATCCGCTGCTCGACCTCGGGGAAGGCGGCGCAGGCCAACCCGGCGTCGCCGTCTGGCAGGTTGGCGGCCAGGTTCTTGCCGACCAGGTCCATCACGTCGAGGCCGATCAGGTCGATCAGCCCGTAGAGGCCGGTCGGGGGGAGCCCGACCGGATGGCTGAGCACGGCGTCGACCGTCTCCTGGGTCATACCGTCGGCCAGGAACGGCTTGGCCTTGTGCAGCCCGGACAGCAGGAAGTAGCAGCCGACCCGGTTGCCGATGAAGTTCGGGGTGTCCTTGGCGTTGACCACACCTTTGCCGAGCCGGTCCTCGGCGAAGGACGACAGGGTGGCGATGACCTCGGGGTCGGTCTGCTCCCCCGGCACCAGCTCGAACAGTTTCATGATCTGGGGCGGGTTGAAGAAATGGGTGATGGCCACATCGGCGGCGAATCGGCCACCCATGCCCTCTGCGATGTCTCGAAGCGGGATGCCGGAGGTATTGGAGGTGACGATCGATCCGTCTGCCCTGGCCGCCTCGACCCGCTCGAACAGCTGGCGCTTGACCGCCAGGTCCTCGACGATCACCTCGACGATCCAGTCGTAGTCGCCGAGGCGAGCGATCCCGTCCTCGAACGTCCCGGTCTCGACCAGGTCGCGGTGCTCCTCCTCGACCCGGGCCGCCCCGGCCTCGGCGGCCTCGGCGGTCAGGTCGAGCATCAGGACCCGGCACCCGGCGGCGGCGCTGATGGCGGCGATCCCCGACCCCATCGTTCCGCATCCGAGGACCGCAACCGAATCGATCGTTCGTGTCATCGCTGGCTTCTCCTGTCTGAGGTGCTCAACCGTCGGTGACGCAACCGTTCGAGGCGTCCTCGACGTTCTTGATGTACTTCCACAGCGTGCCGCTGGTGGCCTTGAACGGCGGCTGGGTCCAGGCCTCGAGCCTGGCCGCCAGCTCCCCCTCGTCGATCTCGACCGAGATCTGATGGGACTCGTCGTCGATCGTGACCGTATCCCCGTCCTGGACGACCGCGATCGGCCCGCCCTCCTGGGCCTCGGGAACGACGTGGCCGATGATGAAGCCGTGGCTGCCGCCGGAGAACCGACCGTCGGTGATCAAGGCCACGTCGTCGAGGAACCCGGCCCCGGCCAGGGCGCTGGTCGGGGTCAGCATCTCCGGCATGCCGGGACCGCCCTTCGGACCCTCGTACAGGATGATGATCACGTCGCCGGAGGTGATCCGCCCGGCCTCCAGACCGGCCAGCATGTCCTCCTCGGAGTCGAAGACCCGGGCCGGGCCCGAGAACCGCAAGCCCTCCTTGCCGGTGATCTTGCCGACCGCACCGCCTGGGGCCAGGTTGCCCCGCAGGATGCTGATGTGACCCCGGGACTTGACCGAGTTCTCGAGCGTGGCCACGACGGTCTGGCCGTCAGACAGCTCCGGGACGGAGGCGACGTTCTCGGCGACGGTCATGCCGGTGACCGTCATCTGGTCACCGTCGAGCAGCTCCTTCTCCAACAGGTACTTGACCACACCGGGCACGCCGCCGACCTCGTGCAGCTCCTCCATCACGTACTGACCGGACGGCTTGAGGTCGGCCAGCATCGGCACCCGGCTGCTGGTCGCCAGCCAGTCATCGATGGTCAGCTCCAGCTCGAAGGCCCGGGCCATGGCGATCAGGTGGAGGACCGCATTGGTCGATCCGCCGAGGGCCATCGTCACCACCATCGCGTTCTCCAGCGAGGCCCTGGTCACGATCTTGCGGGGCGTGAGGTCGGCCTCGAGCAGGGCCAACATGGCCTTACCGGCCGCCACCGCCTCCGCGCTCTTTGCCGGGTCGAGGGCCGGGGTGCACGACGAGTACGGCAGCGACAGGCCCATGACCTCGATGGCGGTTGCCATCGTGTTGGCGGTGTACATGCCACCACAGGCGCCGGCCCCGGGACAGGCGTTGGCCACGATGGCCTGCCGGTCCTCCTCGGTGATCGTGCCGGCCAGGCGTTGCCCGTAGCTCTGGAACGCCGAGACGACGTCCAACTTGGTCTCCTGGCCGCCGATCATGGCGCAGCCGGGCTGGATGGTCCCGCCGTAGACCATGATGGCCGGCCGGTCGAGCCGGCCCATGGCCATGACGACCCCCGGCATGTTCTTGTCACACCCCGGGAGGGTGACGAGGGCGTCGTACCACTGGGCCCCGACCACGGTCTCGATCGAGTCGGCGATCAGATCTCGACTCTGGAGCGAGAACGACATCCCGTCGGTTCCCATCGACATCCCGTCGGAGACCCCGATCGTGTTGAACCGCATGCCGATCAGGCCGGCGCCGGTGACGCCCTCCTTGACCTGGTCCGCCAGATCCCCGAGGTGCATGTTGCACGGGTTCCCCTCGTACCAGCACGAAGCGATGCCGACCTGAGCCTTCTGCAGGTCGGCCTCGCTGAGGCCGGTGGCGAACAGCATGGCCTGGGACGCGCCCTGGCTTGCGGGTTGGGTGATTCGTGACGAGTAGCGGTTGAGGCCCCCGGTTGGCTCGGTGCCCGACATATCTCTCCCCTTACGACTTGTGTCCAGCCTTGGAAATCTACCGGCCACCGGGCCGTTCTGCGGCCGGTTCTGCCCGGTCAAGGCCGGTCCGGTTCGTGCCGATCGGGTTGATTGACCAAGTCGACGATCGGGCTCGGTCCGGTAATGTGGTGGGGTCAAAGTCGTTCGACATGGAACGACATGCTCGCCCAATCGCCCTGGCTCCCTCATCATGACTCTCGAACAGCGCCAAAACATCCGGAATCCGCTCGCCCACTGGCCCAAACCGCTGGCCGTCGTCCTCTCCGGCGGTGGCGCGTACGGTGCGGTACAGGTCGGCATGCTACAGGCCCTCGAGGAGGCCGGCATCGTCCCGGACATGGTGGTCGGCACCTCGGTCGGAGCCCTCAACGGCGCCCTCCTGGCCGCCGATCGGGACACGGCGGTCGAGCGTCTGACCGGCGTCTGGAACAAGATGGACCGGGGCGTCTTCGGCGGCCGGAACCGGTTCTCGCTGACCCTGTCTGCGTTGCGGAACGGGCTGAGGAGCAACAATCAGGCGTTGTCGTCGCCACATGCGCTCCGCTCGCTGATCGACAAGCACCTGCCGGTGGAG
>JBCCFN010000060.1:0-20582 GCA_039029715.1 Actinomycetota bacterium
GGCCGACGATGTCGGCGTCGAGATCAGCGATGGCATCCGCGATCTTGGTCGACTGCAGGTCGAACTCGGCCTGGGTGTCGGCGCCGCGGCAGCGCTGGAGGTTCGACGGCGGGCCACAGATCGCCTGGCCGTTGTCGATGGTCGTGAAGTAGTTGAGGACGTTGAAGCTGGCGACGGTCAGGTCGCCCCCGACGTCCGGCACCGCGGTCGGGCGCGGCGTCCTGGTGATGGTCACCCCACCGTCCGGGTCGGTCGCATCGGCGAGGTTGACCGGCTGGACCTCGTAGTCGCCGAAGGCGAAGTGGACGACGCCGAACAGGTCGTTGACCACGTCCCCGCTCCGCAGCGTGTTCTCCGGGCCGCCGAGGTACGGGGTTGGGTCCGGGTTCCAGGTCGAGAGCCCCTCCGGGAACCGCTCGTCCTCGTCCTCGCCGTCGTCCAGGATGACCCGGGATCGCTGATTGAGCTCTCGGACATCGGTCGCCGCCTGGGAACCGACGGGCTGGACCTGGTTCGGGTGGTCCTGGGCCCCGATGGCGGACAACTGCACCTCACCGAACGAGCCGAGCGGAAACATCCCGGTCACGAAGAGCGGCTGGCCGAACGACACCGACATCCCCTCGATCGCCTCCCAGTCGAGGACGGGGTCGGTCAGGGACGTCGGCACGGTCGGCGTTGCCGGCGACGGGAGCGGATTGCCGGACGAGATGATGGTGATGTCGGTGACCGCGTTCAGCTCGGTCAGGCCGAAGAACTCGTCGACGGTGCCGGTGACCTCGACCAGGTCACCGACCGAGACGTCGGTCCCGCCGGGGGCGAACACGAAGATCCCCTCGGAGGTGGACGGGTCACCATCCGCATCGGCGTCCTCCTCCTGGACCATGAACCCGTCGAGTGGTTCGTCTGCCGGATCATTGGTGACGATGGCCTGGAAGTCGCCGACGACGATGCCGGAGATCTTGACCTGGTCCCCCTCGATCGGGCTGGTGTCACCCGGGCCCTGGATGTCGTGGATCAGGGTCAGCGGCGCTGGATCGCCACCACCCTCGGTGTTGAGGTCCCCGGGGCTCTCGTCTGCCGGACCGGTCCAGAGGCCATCGATCTTCTGCAACGACTGTCCCACCGGCGTGCTGCTCGACTCGGCGACCCCGAGGTCGGTCGAGGTCAGGCCATCGGCCGGACCGCCCGAGGCCGTGAAGACCCCCTCGTACGACAGGAACTCGACCACCGACCCGGTGTCATCGACCAGAGCCAGGCCGTCCGGGGCGCCGTTCTGGATCCCGGACTGGAGGAAGAACAGGGCACTGACCCCGCTGCCCTCGTCATCGATCACGCCGGACAGGTTCAGCGTGGCGTAGGAGGTGTCGCTGCTGCCGTTGTAGAACACGATCGACCACCCGGCCAGGTCGGTCCCGGCGTCACCCTCGACCTCGACGAACTCCCCGGTGTCCGTGCTGGCATTGTCGTAGTGCAACTCCGAGATCATGACCGTCGGGTCGGGGGGCGGTGGAGGCGGAGGCGAGTCGTCGATGGTCTGGCCGGTGTTGACCGCCCCCACCGTGGCGGCGGCCGGGCCAGCAAAGACGAAGTCCGCCGCCTCCGACCCGGTCCCGGTTCGCTGCAGCGACTGCCCGATCGGTGTGCTGCTCACTTCCGAGACGCCGATGTCGGTCGAGGTCAGGCCATCGGCCGGACCACCGGATGCGGTGAACGTTCCCTCGTAGGACAGGAACTCAACCACCGCCCCCGTGTCATCGACGAGGGCCAGCCCGTCCGGGCCCCCGTTCTGGATCCCGGCCTGGAGGAAGGACTCGAAGCCGTAGCCGTCACTCTCGTCGGTCAGCACCCCGCTGAGGTTCAGCGTGGCGTAGGAGGTGTCGGTGCTGCCGTTGTAGAACACGATCGACCAGCCGGAAAGGTCGGTCCCGGCCGGGCCGGCGATCTCGACGAACTCATCGACATCGCCGCCGGTGTTGTCGTAGTGCAGCTCGTTGATGAACACCGTGGCCCCGGCGCTGATGGTGGCGGCACCGGGGACCGGGGCCAGGACGCTGACCAGAACGGCAGCCAGCACGATGGCCAGGCGGCTGCGAACGCGACGTGGACGCATGAAACCCTCCGGGGGTCGGGACCGGCGCCGGCGACGCCGCTCCCGGGACCCTAGACCACACGCTGTTCCCGGAGCGAGAAAAAATGGCGAGCAGTCGGCCGACCTGGGCCGGGAGCGGGCCACACGCCATACTGGGAGGGTGCTGAGCGTACTGTCCCCCGCAAAGTCCCTCGACTACGAGTCCAAGTTGGCGACGACCAAGACGTCCGAACCGCTGATGCTCGACGAGTCGGCCAAGCTGGTCAAGGTCATGGCCGGGAAGTCGCCGGACAAGATCGCCAAGCTGATGGGGATCTCGTCCTCCCTGGCCGAGCTCAACTTCGATCGGTACCAGAACTGGGAGGTCCCGTTCACCACCGAGACCGCCCGCCAGGCCATCCTGGCGTTCCACGGCGACGTCTACATCGGCCTGGACGCCCGGTCGTTCAACCAGCGGGACTTCACCCACGCCCAGAAGACCATCCGGATCCTCTCCGGCCTGTACGGCGTGCTCCGGCCCCTCGACCTGATGATGCCGTACCGGCTGGAGATGGGGACCAAGCTGAAGACCAAGCGGGGCAAGGACCTCTACCAGTTCTGGGACGGCCGGATCACCGACCAGCTCAACGCGGACATCGAGGCCAGCCCCGGCGATCCGGTCCTGGTCAACCTGGCCTCGAACGAGTACTTCAAGTCGGTCAAGCCGAAGGGCCTTGACGCCCCGGTGGTGTCCCCGGCCTTCCTCGATGCCAAGGGTGACGGCGACTATCGGATGGTCAGCTTCTTCGCCAAGAAGGCCAGAGGCTCCATGGCGGCCTGGATCGTGCGGCAGCGGGCCACCAACGTGGCCGACCTCCAGGGATTCGATGGGATGGGCTATGCCTACGACGCCGAGCGGTCCACCGACGACCGCCCGGTGTTCCTCCGCCGCAACGCGGCCTGACCGATCGGCGGCCTGACCGGTCGGCGGCCTGACTGGGCGGCGGCCGCCAAACCGCCGCCGACCTGGTCCACCGTTCTGCGCAGTGTTGCAGCGACAACTGCGGGCGGCGCACGGTCAGCCAACCGCGGCGAGCATCGACCCACCACCGATTGTCGCTATCACACTGCGCAAAAGGTCGCACCGGCCGGTAGGCCGAGCAGCCGGTGTCGCCCACGCCCGGGGTTAGCCTTGGCCCGATGCGATTGGGATCAGGGCTCACGTTGCTGCTCGGAGGGGCCCGGAGCGGCAAGAGCGACTTGGCGGTCCGACTGGGGGCCGGATTCGACGGCCCGGTCGTCTTCGTGGCGACCGCCGAGGCCGGCGACGACGACATGGCGACCCGGATCGATCGACATCGGGCCGAGCGGCCGGCCTGGCCGACGGTCGAGTCCCCGCTGTTCGGCGCGGCGGAGGTCGAGGAGGCGCAGGACGACGCACTGCTCCTGGTCGATTGCATGACCCTGCTGGTGTCCAACCTGCTGCTGGCCGAGCGGCCGATCGCCGATCACGTCCGGGCCCTGGGGGCCGCCCTGGCCGAGCGGACCGGCCCGGCCGTGGTGATCAGCAACGAGGTCGGCATGGGGATCCATCCCGAGACCCCGCTCGGGCGGGCCTACCGTGACGAACTCGGCCGGGCAAACCGACTGTTGGCCGAGGCCGCAGACGAGGCGTACCTGATCGTGGCCGGGCGGGCGTTGACCCTCCAGCCGGTCGAGGCCCCGCTGGCCCCGGCGGTGCCGCCCCGATGACCGGGCGAACGAGCGCCGCCGACCAGCTGGCGGCAACCATGGCCGAGGCACCGGCGCCCGATCGAGTAGCCGCCGAGGCGGTTGCGGCCCGGGCGGCCGAGGTCCTCCGACCGGCCGGGGCGCTGGCCCGGCTCGATGAGCTGGCGGTCTGGCTGGCCGCCTGGCAGCGGACCACCACCCCGACGGTGGCCCACCCGGCGGGGCTGATCTTCGCCGGCGACCACGGCGTGGCCGCCGAGGGGGTCAGCGCCTACCCGGCCGAGGTCACCGGGGCCATGATGGCGGCCTGCGCTGCAGACAAGGCCTCGATCTCGGCCCTGGCCCGAGCGGCCGGAGCCACCGCCACCACGGTCGATGTCGGGGTCGGTCGGCCGACCGCAAACCTCCGGACCGAACCAGCCATGGACCACGACCGTTTTGCCGAGGCGGTCGAGATCGGCCGCCGGGCCGTCACCGACCTGGATCCGGCCGTCGATCTGCTCGTGATCGGCGAGCTGGGGATCGGCAACACCACCGCGGCCGCCGCCGTCACCGCCGGACTGCTCGACCAGCCGGCGAGCCGAACCGTCGGCGGCGGCACCGGGGTGACCGGAGAGGCCCTGGCAGCCAAGGTCGCCGTGGTCGACGAGGCGGTGGCCAGGGCCAGAGCCGACGGCGCCGGGCCGGACGAGCCGCTCGAAGTTCTCCGTCATCTCGGCGGCACCGAGCTGGCAGCCATGACCGGCGCCGTGGCCGAGGCCCGTCGCCGCTCGCTGGCCGTGCTACTCGACGGTTATGTCACCGCCGCCCCGGCCCTGGTCGCCGCCCGGTTCGACCCGCGCTGCGCCGAGCATCTCCGAGCCGGTCACGGGTCGGCCGAGCAGGGCCATCGGCTGCTGCTGGACGCACTCGAGCTGGAGCCGCTCCTCGATCTCGGGCTTCGGCTCGGCGAGGGGTCGGGAGCGATGGCGGCCGTCCCCCTGGTCCGGATGGGGTGCGCCCTGGTGACCGAGGTCCCGACCTTCGCCGAGTGGTTCGGTCCGGGCGACGACGCCGGGGACGGCTGACGTGCTCGACGGCCCCCGGGCTGCGGTCGGGTTCCTGACCCGGGTCCCGATCCCGATCGGCCAGGTGGTGATGGGCCAGGCCGCACCGTGGTTCCCGGTGGTCGGCATCCTGATCGGGGGGTTCCAGGCTGCGGTGTGGGTGGCGGGCCGAACCGTCCTCGATCCGCTGCCGGCCGCCGTGTTGGCCACCGCGGCGGCTGCGCTGCTGACCGGGGCGTTCCATCACGATGGCTTGGCAGACGTGGCGGACGCCTTCGGCGGCGGGTGGGACGTCGAGCAGCGGATGGCGATCCTCAAGGACTCCCGACTCGGCACGTACGGGACCACGGCGCTGATCCTGGCCTTCGCCACCGAGGTGTCGACCGTGGCCTCGCTCGACACCGCGAGCGGGGCCCGGGCACTGGTTGCAGCCCACGCCCTCAGCCGAGCCGTCGCGGTCGCAACGATGCGGGTCGCCCCGCTGGCCGGCGATGGGATGGGGGCGGCCTACGCCGCCGACCTCCGGCTGGCCGGCACGCTTGCGGCGATGGCCGTCGGCCTGACCACCACGGTCGTAGCGCTGTGGGACCCGGTGGCGGTGGTCGCCGCCGTCGGCCTGTCGCTGCTGGCCGCCGGGCTGATGGTGACGCTGGCCAAGCGCAAGATCGGCGGGGTGACCGGCGACGTGCTCGGCGCGGTCCAGGTCCTGGCTGCGCTCGCCGTGCTGGTCGCGGCCGCTGCGACGATGGTCTGAGGTCGAACACGGCAGTCGGCTCTCTGGAGACGATCATCTGCCGCTCGGCATCTACATGCGATGATCGTCTCGACATTGACGGCGATCGAATACGGACGGCTGGCCCGATCTACGCTTGACGGATGAGCGCGTCCCGGACTGATACCACGATCACCCCGGACAACTACACGCTGGATGGCCGGTACCTGGCCACCGGGGGCGAGGTCTACCTCACCGGGATCCAGGCCCTGGCCCGGATCCCGATCGAACAGCTCCGCCTGGACCGGCTGGCCGGTCGCCGGACCGCAGCCTTCGTTTCCGGCTACCCGGGCTCGCCACTCGGTGGGTTCGACCAGGAGCTGGCCCGTGCGTTGCGGACCGTGGGCGACGACCTACCGATCGAGCACCTCCCGGCGGTGAACGAGGAGCTGGGAGCCAGCGCAGTGATGGGGTCCCAGCTGGCGGCCACCAGGCCGGACTGCCGGTACGAGGGCGTTGTGGGCATCTGGTACGGCAAGGCCCCCGGCCTCGATCGGGCCACCGACGCCATCCGCCACGGGGTCTTCGCCGGATCGAGCTCGGCCGGTGGTGCCCTGGCCCTGGTCGGCGACGACCCGTCCGCCAAGTCCTCGACCATGCCGTCCTCATCCGACGCGGCCCTGGTCGATCTCCACATGCCGATCCTCTACCCGGCCACCACCGCCGAGTGTCTGGAGCTCGGCCTGCACGGCATCGCCATGTCCCGAGCCACCGGCCTGTGGTCGGCCATGAAGGTGGTGACCGCCGTGGCCGACGGCTCCGGCACGGTCCGGCTCCCTGTCCTCGACGCCGACCCGGTGCTCCCTCGGACCGAGATCGACGGGGCCGACTGGCAGCGAACCCCGTCTGCCCAGTTCCTCGGCCCCCGGATGGTCGAGGTCGAGCGGGAGTTCCACGAGGTCCGGACCGGGCTGGCCCTCCGCTACGGCCGGCTCAACGGTCTGAATCGGATCGAGGCCGACCCGGTCGATCCGTGGCTCGGCGTCGTCGCCACCGGTTTCACCTACGGTGAGGTCCTGGAGGCGTTCCGTCGAGTCGGCCTGTCCGGCACCGAAGCGATCGAGGCTGCCGGCATCCGGCTGCTCAACCTCAGGATGCCGATCCCGTTCGACCAGGAGCTGGTGGGCCGGTTCGCAGACGGGCTGGAGAAGATCCTGGTCGTCGAGGAGAAGAACCCGACGCTTGAGACCCTGGTCCGAAGCGCCCTCTACGACACCCGCTATCGGCCGGCCGTCCACGGCAAGACCGACGTCCCACCGGGCCAGGGGCTGCCGTGGCATGGGCGAGTCGACGCAGACGCCATCCTCCCGGTGCTGCGATCGCGCCTGGCCGACCGGCTCGGTGACCGGCTGGCGCCGCCGCCGGCCCCGGTCCGGGAGCGGATCCCCCTGGCGGTCAACCGGACCCCGTTCTTCTGCTCCGGGTGTCCTCACAACTGGGGCACCAAGGTCCCGGACGGGGCCGTGGTCGGGATGGGGACCGGCTGCCACGGCATGACCCTGCTGATGGACGAGGAGCGGGTCGGCGACAGCATCGGCATCACCGCCATGGGCAACGAGGGGGCCCAGTGGCTTGGGATGGCTCCGTTCGTCGACACCGAGCACGTCTTCCAGAACTTCGGGGACGGGACCTACTTCCACTCCGGTCAGCTGGCCATCCAGGCCGCCATCGGGGCCGGGGCCAACGTCACGTTCAAGATCCTGTACAACCACACCGTGGCCATGACCGGCGGGCAGGACGCCTCCCACCAGGTCGGTCCGGCCGCCCTGGCCACGATCCTGCTGGCCCAGGGGGTCGAGCGGGTCGTCGTCACCACAGACGACCTCGCTGGCTACGACCGCCGAGCCCTGCCGCCGGGGGTCGACCTTCGAGACCGGACCGCCATCGTCGAGGTCCAGGACCAGCTGGCGACGATCCCCGGGGTGACGGTCCTGATCCACGACCAGGGGTGCGCGGCCGAGCTGCGCCGGGGACGGCGACGGGGCCGGATCCCGACCCCGACCCGGCGGGTCGTGATCAACCACCGGATCTGCGAAGGCTGCGGGGACTGTGGCGACGTCAGCAGCTGCCTGTCCGTCCAGCCGGTCGACACGCCGCTCGGCCGCAAGACCAGGATCGACCAGGCCAGCTGCAACTACGACGAGAGCTGCCTGAAGGGCGACTGCCCGGCGTTCATGACCGTCGAGGTCGAACCGACCGCCAGCCTGACCCCGACCGGGTCCGATCTGGCATCCCTGCCGGTGCCCGACCCTCCCCTGGGTTCCGGCAGCGGTGCCGCCGGTGACCGGGCCCGGACCGTGGTCCGGCTGGCCGGCATCGGCGGCACCGGCGTGGTCACGGTGGCCCAGATCCTGGGGACGGCGGCGACGCTGGACGGGTTGACGGTCGCCGGGCTCGACCAGACCGGGTTGTCGCAGAAGGCCGGCCCGGTGGTCAGCGACCTGACCCTGGCCTCCCCGGAAGAGCCTCGGCCGACCAACGCCCCCGGTCAGGGCCAGGCGGACCTGATCCTGGCCTTCGACCTGCTGGTGGCGGCAGCAGACGGACCGCGGGCCGGCGTCGGGGCCGACACGATCGTTGTCGCCTCGACCGCCGCCACCCCGACCGGCCGCCAGATCACCGATCCGACGCTTGGGGCGCCGCCGGCCGACCAGCTGTTGGCCCGACTGGTCGAGGGCACCGGGGCCGAGGTCGCACTGCAGGTCGACGCCAACCGGGCGGCGGAACAGTTGGTCGGCACCGCAGCCACCGCCAACGTCCTGCTCCTCGGTGCGGCGGTCCAGACCGGCCGGTTGCCGGTCCGGGTCGAGTCGCTCCGCCGGGCCATCGAGATGAACGGGGTCCAGGTCGAGGCCAATCTGGCCGCCCTGGCCTGGGGCCGCCGCCTGGTGGCCCATCCCGAGACCGCAGTGAGCGCCCTCGGCGACGCAGCCTCGACCGCCAGCCCGCTGACGGCCCCACCGCTGCCAGACCGGCTGGCCGCCCGGGTCCGAGCGCTCGGCCTGTCGACCGCGCTCGACTCGCTGATCTCGGTCCTGGCTGCGGACCTGGTCGACTACCAGGACCGGGCCTACGCCGGGCGGTTCCTCGATCTGGTCGAGCGGACCGCCACCCACGGCGACGACCGGCTGACCGAGACGGTGGCCCGCCACCATCACAAGCTGCTGGCCTACAAGGACGAGTACGAGGTGGCCCGGCTGCTAAACCACCCGGACGGAAACGCCGAGGCCGAGGCCCTCGGCGGCGAGCGGCGCTGGCATCTGCACCCGCCGACCCTCAAGGCCCTCGGCCGGGGCGGCAAGATCGCCTTCGGCCCTCGGACCGGACCGATGTTCGCCGCCCTGGCCCGGGGCAAGCGGCTCCGTGGCACCAGGCTGGACCCGTTCGGCCGGACCGAGATGCGACGGATGGAACGGGCCCTGATCAGCGAGTACGAGTCGGCCATCGATCGGGTCCTCGACCGGCTGACCGCTGCCAGCAGCGGCAACGACAGCAACGGCAGCGGCAGGGTCAGCGGCGATGGCAACGACCACAGCGACGACCAGGAGCTGATGGCGCGGGCCGTCCGGATCGCCGCACTCCCCGACCTGGTCCGGGGCTTCGAGGACCTCAAGGTCCGCCGGGTCGCCGACTACCGCCGGCGTCTGGCCGACGAGCTCGCCGCCATCGGCTGACCCGCCGCTTCGCCTACCCTGAACTCACGGCAGGGGCGGCGGTGATGGGAATGGTGACACCAGCGGGAAGGCGGCGACGGGTGGCCGGCCAATGGTCGGTTGCGGTTGCGGCCGCGGTCCTGCTCGGCGGTTGCGGGTTGTTCTCGGACGATGTCGGCGACGAACGAGCCCGCGGCGCGGTCACCGGGACCGCCATGTGCGCCGAGCCGAACGAGACCACCGAGGCCATCGTCTGGCTCGACGCGACGGCGACCGATGCCGAGGTGGAGACGATCGACCGACTCCTGGGTACGGCGCCGAAGGTCGTCGAGCATCGGTACGTCGATCGGGACGCGACCTATGCCGAGTTCGAGGAGTTCTTCGCAGACGAACCGGACATCATCGAGCTGGTCGAGCCGGAGAACCTCCCGACCTCGTTCCGGGTCTACTTCGACCAGCGGCTTCTCCCCCAGCTCGTCCTGGCACCGGTCGGCGGCGCCCCGTCGTTCGACTCCATCGAGCCGGTGATCAAGCCGAACAGCTGCAAGCTCGACCCGGCGACCTTGGCCGCACTGTGCGACGTCGTCGGCAAACGGTTCGTCATCTGGATCGATCCCAGCGCCACCTCGGCCGAGGTCGACGTCATCGGTGCGACCCTTCGGGCCACGCCGTCCCTCGCTGACATCCGCTACATCGACCGGGACGAGACCTGGGAGTCCTTCGCTACCTTCTTCGCAGACGAGCCGGACGTTCTCGCCGCAGTGGACCGGAGCCAGCTGCCGACCAGCTTCGAGGCGACGGTGGTCGAGGGTGGCCAACTCCTGCTCGGCGCCGAGCTGACCGCCTTCCCCGCCATCCAGTCGATCGACTTCGCGGTCGACCCGGAGCTCTGTTGGTCGTGAGCGGACGCCCGACCGGCGACCGGCGCCGCTAGCGGTCCCGGTTCCAGGTCCGACGGCGCCACCAGCGACCGCTGAACCGCCACCGGGTCGATGTCTCCGCTGGCCCCGTCGCCGGCGCCGCCGCTTGCGGCCACCCGACCAGGACGGCGGCGGCGATCGCTGCCGCCTCCTCGTCCGTCGGCTCCGGGGTGATCCCGGCGATTCGCTCGGCGGCCATCAGAGCGGCACGTTCCCGTGCTTGCGACGAGGCAGATCCTCCTGCTTGGAGGCCAGCATCTCCAGACCGGCGATCATCTTGGCCCGGGTCTCGGCCGGGTCGATGACATCGTCGATGTAGCCCCGCTCGGCCGCGATCCACGGGTTTGCGAACTGGTCCTTGTACTCCTCGACCAGGGCGGCCCGCCTGGCCTCGGGATCGGCCGCCGACTGGATCTCCCGCCGGTGGACGATGTCTGTCGCCCCCTCGGGACCCATGACCGCGATCTCGGCCGAGGGCCACGCAAGCGACAGGTCGCAGCCGACGCCCTTGGAGTCCATGACCACGTAGGCCCCGCCGTAGGCCTTTCGGGTGATGACCTGGATCCGGGGCACGGTGGCCTCGCAGTAGGCGTAGAGCAGCTTGGCCCCGTGGCGGATGATCCCGCCGTACTCCTGGTCGACCCCGGGCAGGAAGCCCGGCACATCGACGAAGGTCAGGATCGGGATGTTGAACGCATCGCAGGTCCGGACGAACCGGGCCCCCTTGGAGGCGCTCTCGATGTCCAGGACACCGGCCAGGACCAGCGGCTGGTTGGCCACGATGCCAACGGTCCGGCCGTTCATCCTGGCGAACCCGCACACGATCGACTTGGCCCAGTTGGCGTGGTACTCCATGAAGTCGCCGTCGTCGACCACTTCGGTCACCACGGCCTTCATGTCGTATGGCATGTTCGGGCTGTCCGGCATGAGTGCGGCCAGGCCATCGCAGGATCGCTGGGGGTCGTCCTCGGTCGGGACCAGCGGCACGTCCTCCAGGTTGTTGGACGGGAGGAACGACAGCAGGTAGCGGACGTCGTCCATGACCGCCTTCTCGTCACTGGCGACGAAGGTGGCAACCCCGGACCGTGAGGAGTGGCTGCCGGCGCCGCCGAGTTCCTCGAGCGTGACCTCTTCGCCGGTGACGGTCTTCACCACGTCCGGGCCGGTGATGAACATATGGGAGGTCTCACGGACCATGAAGATGAAGTCGGTCATGGCCGGGCTGTAGACCGCACCGCCGGCGCACGGGCCCATGATCACGCTGATCTGGGGGATCACGCCCGAGGCCTGGACGTTGCGGTAGAAGATGCCGCCGTAGCCATCGAGGCTGACAACGCCCTCGGGGATCCGGGCCCCACCGCCGTCGTTGAGCCCGATGTATGGGGCGCCGACCGACAGGGCCAGATCCATCAGCTTGTGGATCTTCTCGGCATGGACCTCGCCGGTGGAACCACCGCTGATCGTGAAGTCCTGGCTCGAGACGAAGACCTTGCGGCCGTCGATCTCACCCCAGCCGGTGATGACCCCGTCGGTGTAGGGGCGGTCGGTGGCGTCTGGGTGCCGTGACCGGGCCAGCATGTCCAACTCGTGGAACGAGCCGTCGTCGAGCAGGTACTCGATCCGCTCCCGAGCCAGCAGCTTGCCCTTGTCGTGTTGCCGCTGGACCGCCCGCTCCGGGCCGGCGTTTCGGGCCTCGTGCTTGCGGGCCTCGAGTTCGGCGATGCGTTCACTCAGGGGTTGATCTGCCACCTGGGCAGCGTACCGGACCGCCCCGGACGGACGGAAGGCGAAACCGTCCGCCGGAGCGACCCAGCACAGGGATCCGTTCCAGGATCAGTCGACCAGGAGGATCTCGCGGCCCTCGAGGTCCTGGAGCTTGCGGTCGTTGCGACCCTGCGGGCCGACGGTCGAGAGCCCGGCGACGGCGTCGGTCAGGACCTCCAGCTGCTCCTCGCTCATCTCGATCGGCTGCTCGTAGACGTACCAGTCGACGATCTCAGAGCACGGCGGGGTGGTCAGCGACCCGGTGTAGCGGTAGGTCGCCGTCCCCTCCGGTAGCAGGGTCGAGGGGTCGAACTCGATGGCGTCGAACTTCAGCAGGGTCCGATCGCCACCGGGGATCAGCTGGGCGAATTCCCGAGGGGAGCCGAAGGTCGAAGCGATCGCCTCGTTCTCGTCACCCTCGTCGACCATCACACCGAGCACGGCGGCGTTGCCTTCGGCGTTCAGGTGGACGAAGTGGATCTCGAGCGGGTAGCTCTTGCCTCGGATCGTGTGCTCGCTGTCTGCGTGGATGTGGAACTGCAGCAGGTCGTAGGTGACGCCACCGATCGAGATGTTGGAGTCGGAGATCTGCGGGAACTCGATGGTCGAGCCGAGGTTCTCGATCTCGAAGGGCTGGCTCGGTTCGTAGTCGACGATGATCGGGTCATCACCGGGCGCATCGAAGCCGCCACGGCCCCGCTGGGGCCGCAACCGGACCGGGGACTGACGGAGCCCGTCGTCGCAGACTTCGGCGATGTCACCCCAGTTCCGTTCGGCCAGCGGCCCGACGTAGGTGTAGGTGTTCTCCGAGGCCTCCATGACCTCGATCGTCCCGCTCAGCCGAGCGGACCCGGCGGACACCACGCCGGTGAAGAGCCCGAGGGCTCCAGCCAAGACCACAGCCCCGGTGACCTTCTTGTTCATCAACTATTCCTTTGTTCGGCGGCATCGCCCTTCGACGACCGGCTGATTATTCCAGCCCGGGAATAATTACAGAGAATCGTCGAGAACGCCAGAGAAACGCCGAGAATCGCAGGAATCGTTGAGAACGCGGGGAACTACCGAGAATCGAACCTCCGGGACGATCCGAACCGCATCACCCGCTCAGTCACACGGGGTGGCGAACTGATGGAGGGTGTGATCCGGGTCGCTGAACCGGCAGCCGAAGTCATCGGACGCCACCTCCCGAGCCGACAGCACGTTGTCCCCCGCCGGACGGACCCCGGTCTCGACCCAGTTGGTCAGGTCGTCGAAGGCCGTCGTCAGTTCGTACTGGGTGAAGTCGCAGTGACCGGAGCCCCGGATGGCCCGTTGGACCAGCCGGTTCGACCGACCCTGGTTCCGGACCCGGTAGGCGTAGTCACGCTCCATCTCGAACGGGACGAACAGGTCCCCGAGGTTGTGGAGGCTCAAGACCCGGTCCCGGATCCGGCCGGTGATCGACTCGCCGGTGCTGCGGGCCCCCCGGTCGAACGAGTACCGGGGGATCTCCCGGTTGAGGACCCGCTCCTCCCGCATGTCGAGCTGGCGGGTGCCGTCCAGGCGATAGCGGGTGCGGTTGTTCTCGACCACCGACAGGCCGTTTGAGTTCGGCAGGGTTCCGTCGCCGATGCCGAGGTCGAACAGGAAGTTGCCGAAGCCGGTCCCGGAGTCGAATCCGTGCCAGAAGGCGAACGCCTCATCGAAGTTGGGGCGGGGACCACCGGTCTGCCACTCGACCATGGCCTTGAACTGCTCGCCCTCCTCGCTCAGCAGGAACGGGAACCCGCCGGGGACCGCCGAGAACCGCTCCTTCATGGTCGGCACGGTCTCGCCGTACCACTCCCCGAGGTCTGACAGCGGGAACTCGGCCTCGCCGAAGACCAGCTGCTGGGCCCCCAGCATGTAGTCGAGGAAGAAGTCGAACAGCTCGTAGGAGCCGAGGACGCCGCAGATCGGCATCGCTCCGTGGTAGACCTCGTGGTACTTCTCGATCGAGACCGCCGTGACGTGGCCGCCCATCGATGCCCCGGTCATGTAGACCCGGCCGGCCTCGTGAGCCAGGATCTCGGCGTTGACGTGGTCGACGAGGGCCTTCGTGCTCTCCACGCCGGTCAGCACGTCGTAGCTGTTCCGCTCATAGCTGGAGGCGGCCCACGCGTAGCCCCGCTCGAGGAGGTGCTGGCGGATCGGATGGTTGTCGACGGTCAGCTCCAGGCCCTCGCCCCGGAACCCGTGGGCCCACATCACCAGCTCGCCGTTCCAGTTCTCCGGTACCTCGGCCCGGAACCCGGCGGTCCCGACGATGCCCCAGTACTGGGCGGCCGGCACGCCGGGGATCGGGTCGAACGGGAGCTTCGACTCGTCGACGAACCACGTCGTCGGCTCCTCCGCCTCGGCGACGCCGGCCGGCGCGGCACCGATCACCAGCAACGCAGCAACGGCTGCGATCACCAGCTGACGGACGGACAGCCGGCGACCACTCGTAGACACCTTCATCGCTCCACTCCCTCAGACCCCCGCCGCTGATCCCCCCTGGACCCTCGGCCTTCGGCCGTAACCTCGCCGAACCTAGCACGAGCGGCACGATTGTCGAAGTGGACGGTCGCATGAGCCTGCGATCGCCGGCCCGGGTTGGATCCGATCAGGTCCGGGCGGAAGACTGGGCGGATGGCTCGGTCCTCACCTTCGCTCCGTCTCCACGTCCTTGCGCTCCTGCTCGGGTTCGTACTGGTCGCTGCGGCGTGCGGTGACGACGGCGACTCGACCGAGGACGGTCAGGGGTCGGCCACCGGGAGCCAAGCGGCGGCCGAGGAAGCGACCGACACCGGGGGCGAGGAGGTCGAGGAAACCACGACGACCGAGACGGCACCGACCACGACCGAGGACGAGCCAACAACCACAACGGCCCAACCGGACGCCGAGACTGCGGCACCGGTGACCGGCCCCGGCTGCGCCGCGTTGACCCCGGGAGAGGTGAGCCTGACCCTCACCGCCGGCGGGGCCGATCATGATGTCGACATCCTGATCCCATCGGCGTTCGCCGGGGAGCCCCTCCCGACCGTGCTCAACTGGCACGGGCTCGGCTCCAACGGGTCGGAGCAGGCCGCCTACTCCGGCTATCCGGCACTGGCCGAGGCCGAGGGCTTCATCGTGGTCCATCCAACCGGCGTGCCGGCCCTCGGCGATGACCGGAACTCGTGGGAGCTGATCGACGCCCAGGACCCCGGTCGGGACGACCTGGCCTTCGCCGAAGCCCTGATCGACACCCTGATCGAGGAGTGGTGCGCCGACGAGGAGCGGATCTTCTCCACCGGCATGTCGAACGGCGGGTTCTTCACCGCCCGCCTGGTGTGTGAGATCCCGGAGCGCCTCGCCGGCGCCATCTCGGTGGCCGGCATCTACCACCCGCCGGACTGTGACCCAAGCGAGCCGGTCCCGTTCCTCGCCTACCACGGCACAGACGACGGGGTCGTCCCGTTCGACGGCAGCGGCGAGTCGTCGCTGGCCGAGCCGGGCGATGCCGAGGCGGCCGAGTTCTTCAGCATGGTCATGCCGGACGAGTTCGGCGAGTTCGCCGAGGACTTCGGCTGTGGCGAACCGACCACCACCGACATCGGCGACACCGTCATCCGGTACGACTATTCGGGGTGTGAGGTCCCGATGTCGTTCTTCGAGGTCACCGGTGGCGGCCACACCTGGCCGGACTCGCCGCTGGCCCCTGTGCTCGACGTCCTCGGCTTCCACACCACAGACGTGTCCGCGACCGAGGACGGCTGGGCGTTCTTCGCCGAGGTCTCCGGTTCGTGATCAGACGGATCGCCCTACCCTGGTGACGATGGAGGAGACGACGGACGGATTTTCCTGGACGCGGGTGGTCCGGCTGTTCGGACCACATCGGGCCAGGGTCGCGGTGGTCATCGGGCTGGTGCTGGTGGTGGCGGTGCTCGGCATCGTCAACCCGTTGCTGATCCAGGTCATGTTCGATCAGGGTCTGTTCCCGGACGGCGGTGAGGTCGACCTGGGGCTGGTGGTCACCCTCGGCGCCATCATGCTGTGCGTGACCACGGCCAGCGGGGTGCTCGGGGTGTGGCGAACCGTGGCAACCAACCGCCTGGGCCAGGACGTGCTGCGAGACCTCCGGGACCGGCTCTACGACCATCTCCAGCACCTGTCGTTGTCGTTCTACTCCGGGGCCCGGACCGGCGACCTGCAGTCCCGGATCACCAACGACGTCGGCGGCATCCAGAACGCTGTCACCAGCACGATCTCGAACATCCTGTCCAACGTCGTCACCTTCACCAGCGCCCTGATCGCCATGCTGCTGCTGTCGCCGACGCTGACCGCACTGGCCCTGGTCACCGTGCCACTGTTCGTCCTGGCCACCCGGTGGGTCGGGACCAGGCGGGAGCGCTACACCGCCCAGACCCAGGCGGCGACGGCCGAGATGAGCATCGTGACCCAGGAGACGCTGTCGGTCTCCGGGGTGACCCTGGCCAAGCTGTTCGGGCGCCAGGACCGTGAGGTCGAGCGGTTCCGGGAGGCCAACCAGCGCCTGGCGACGGCGGCCACCGCCCAGCAGGTGATCGGCCAGGCGTTCTTCACCGTCATCCAGTCGTTCATGGGGGCAACCCCGATCCTGATCTACCTGGTGTCCGGCTGGCTGTTGGACCGGGGGTCCGGCCTGAGCGCCGGGACGATCGTGGCGTTCACCACCCTCCAGGGCCAGCTGTTCTTCCCGGTGGCCCGACTGCTGGAGACCACGGTGGAGCTCCAGTCGAGCCGGGCCCTGTTCCGCCGCATCTTCTCGTACCTCGACGCCGAACCAGACATCGTGGAAGCCAGCGATCCGGTTGAGCTGCCCCGGGAGCGGGCTCGGGGGGTGGTGGCGTTCGAGGACGTCCGGTTCTCCTACGATGACGGCACCCCGACCCTCGACGGGGTCGACTTCGAGGCCAGACCCGGTCAACTGGTCGCTTTCGTCGGACCGTCCGGCTCCGGCAAGTCGACCGTCCTCAACCTGGTGGCCCGGCTCTACGATCCGACCTCGGGTCGGGTCACGATCGACGGGATCGACCTCCGAGACCTGTCGTTCGCCTCGGTGGCTGACGTGATGGGCTTCGTCACCCAGGAGAGCTACCTGTTCGCCGGCACGCTCCGCGACAACATCACCTACGGCCACCCGGACGCCAGCGACGCCGAGGTTGAGAAGGCGGCCCGAGCGGCGGCCATCCACGACCGGATCATGGAGTTCGACGAAGGCTACGACACCGTCGTCGGTGAGCGGGGATTCCGGTTGTCCGGCGGCGAGCGCCAGCGGGTGGCGATCGCCCGGGTCCTGCTCCACAGCCCACGGGTCCTGGTCCTCGACGAGGCGACCTCGGCCCTGGACACCGCCTCGGAACGGCGGATCCAGGCTGCCCTCGACGAGTTGGTCAGCGGCCGAACGACCCTGGCGGTGGCCCACCGGCTGTCGACCATTCAGGCCGCAGACGTGATACACGTGTTCGACCAGGGACGGATCGTCGAGTCCGGCGGGCACGACGAACTCCTGGCCCGGGGCGGGGCCTACGCCGAGCTGTACCGGGAACAGTTCGGCGACGGCGAGATCGAGGCCAATTGTGCCGACGGTGTGGTCTACCGTGACGGGCGGTGTCAGATGTTCGCCGGCACCGGCGCCGGGGCGGCGATCCGGAACTGAGCGGCCGATCGGCCGGGGCACAGGGGAACGATGGTGGGAACGATGACGGAGGTGGAGCGGGCGTGACCGCAGTTGAGCAACCGACCGGGGCGGGCGAACGGACCGCGTCACCTCCCTACTTCGTCAACCTCTGGGTCGATGGGCTGTTCCTCGGGGGGTTCTCCATCCTGTTCTTCGTCTATCTCCGGTTCGGGGTCGTCCTGTTCGACCAGAACACCGGGGCCAACGAGGCCACGTTCCTCGGCCAGACCGCGTCCCGCTGGGCCCTGATGGCCTTCTGGGTGTTGAACTGGCCCCACTTCGCCGCCACCAGCTACCGGCTGTACCGGTCTCGGGAGACGACCAGCCAGTTTCCGATCACCGCCTGGGTGGTCCCGGTCGTGCTCGGCGTCGGGGCGGTCGCCGCCCTGTCCAGTCCCGAGGGCTTCGCCCCGTGGTTCGTCAAGATGTTCTTCATCTGGTCGCCGTACCATTTCAGCGGCCAGACGATCGGCCTGACCCTGCTCTATGCCCGCCGGGCCGGCTTCACCATCACCCCGCTGCTCCGGTGGTCGCTGACCTGGTTCGTCTACGCCACCTGCGTTGAGATCCAGGCCCGGGCCGAGCTACCGGGGACCGTCGTCAGCTTCGGTGACGTCGTCCTGCCGACGATCGGCATCCCGACCTGGGTGGTCAGCGTGACCAACGTGGCCGTGATCGGGCTCGGGGCGGTGCTGCTGTTCGCCCTGACCGACGCGGTTCGCCAGCACCGGGCCGGCGGTGGAGCACCGCAGAGCGGCCTCGGCTTCCCGCCGATCCTGGTCATCCCGGCCCTGGCCCAGCTGGTGTGGTTCAAGCTGTCTGTCGGGACCTGGGACACGCCGAGCTACTTCGAGTTCGTCAACCTGTTCCACTCGGTCCAGTACCTCTTCATCGCCTGGTTCATGCAGATGAAGGAGCGGCAGGTCGCAACCGGTCGAGAAGGTTCGGGGGCCATGCTGATCCGGGAGACCGCCATCTGGGGCATCGCCATCTTCGCCGTCGGGGCCTTCATGTTCCGCGGGTCTGGCAACCTGATCGCCGCACTGTTCCCGGTCTCGGTCGGGGTGGCGGCAGCGGTGATGACCGCCCTGTTCCAGCTCCACCACTTCTTCGTCGACGGGGTGATCTGGAAGCTCCGCAATCCCCGGGTCCGCGGTGCGTTGACCACCTCGCTCAGCGAGTTGACCGGTCGGACCGGGCAGACCGGGCAGGCGACCGGGCGGTGATCGTGCTCGGACTGCTGGCCACGGTCACCGAGGGCGGCGACGGCTCCGTCCTCGAAGCGGGGACCACGTCGCCGGCCGTCATCGGTGCCCTGCTCGGGGCCCTGGCGCTCGGGGTGGCCACGTTCGTGGCCTCCGGTCGCCTGGCGCCGCGGTTCGTCGGGGCGTTCGGCCTGCTCGGGGCACTCGCCGCTGGCTTCGGGCTGTTCGCCGCGCTGGCCCCGAGCGAGAACCAGTGGGTCGGGCTGGTCCTGTTCCTCGGCCTGTTCGCCCTGTTCCGGCTGCTGTCCCGGTTCGAGTCGATCACCGGCTAGTGCCGCAGGAGGAATCCAGCCGATCTCGGGAACCGGTGGGGCGCCGGGCAACGTCCAATCACCGAACCCAACCGATTCGTCCTGGAGACCCATTCATGTTCCGACGTCGCCCCCACCTCCTCCTGCTCGCCGTCTTCGGCGTGCTCGGCCTGCTCCTCGCCGCCTGCGGTGACGAGACCCCGGACATCGCCGTCGACGCCGGCGTCGCCCCCGACTCACCACCGGACGGACCCGCCGATGACGACGCCGCCGGCGACAGCGGCGCCGCGGCCGGGGGCGGAGCGACCCGGCCCTGGATCGGCGGGGACTGGGTCCTGGCGTCGATCACCGTCGATGGGACCAAGGTCGCCATCCCCGACGGCGCGGTCCTCGATCTGTCGATCGTCGGCCCGGACCAGATCTCCGGGTCGGCCGGCTGCAACAGCTTCGGTGGAACGATCTCGGCCCCGTTCGACGGGGATGCCGACGCCGGCGCGCTGACCATCGGAGAGCTGGCCATCACCGAGATGGCCTGTGAGATCCTCGACTTCGAGTCCACCTACGTCGACGCCCTGGTCGCTGCCAACGAATGGGAGCTGGCTCCGCCACAGGGCCTGGTGTTCCGGGGCGACGGGGTCGAGTTGAACTACCTACTCGGCTGAGCGGAGCGGGTAGCCACCGGCCCGTCCGGCTCGGCGCCGGGAGGCGGCAACAGTAGGCTTCGCCCATGGACCTCCCGGTGATGCCGCCGCTGAAGCCGATGCTGGCCAAAGCGGTCGACGGATTGCCGGACCGCGACGACCTCATCTTCGAGCCGAAGTGGGACGGGTTCCGTTGCGTCGTGTTCCGGGACGGCGACGAGGTCATCCTCGGGTCCCGGAACGAGCGGCCCCTCACCCGGTACTTCCCAGAGATGCTCGACCCGATTCGAGCCAGCACCCCGGACCGGTGTGTCCTCGATGGTGAGCTGATCGTGGCCACCGGGAACCACCTCGACTTCGAAGCCCTGCAGCAGCGGATCCACCCGGCCGAGTCCCGGGTCAACATGTTGGCCGAGAAGACCCCGGCCGCCTTCGTCGCCTTCGACGCGGTCGCCATCGGCGAGCACGATCTCCGGGACCGTCCGTTCGCCGAACGGCGGGCCAGACTGGAGGAGGCGCTGGCCGGCGCCGCCCCACCGGTCTTCCTGACCCGGACCACCACCGACCATGCGATCGCCGAGGACTGGTTCCGCCGGTTCGAAGGGGCCGGCCTCGACGGGCTGATCGCCAAACCGATCGACGATCCCTACGTCGAGGACAAGCGGACCCAACTCAAGGTCAAGCACGTCCGCACCGCCGATGCGGTCGTGGCCGGGTTCCGGTGGCACAAGGACGGCCAGGGGGTCGGCTCACTCCTGCTCGGGCTGTAC
>JBCCFN010000061.1:0-20497 GCA_039029715.1 Actinomycetota bacterium
AGGGCGCAGGCGGCGACGATCTGCTGGGCCAGGACATCCAGCGGGTTCCGGGGGTAGCGGGTCTCCTCGATCAGGCCGTTGTGCATGCGGTCGACCACGACCGCGGCCTCGACCAGGTCGGCCCGATGCTTCGGGAAGAACTTGGCCCGGCTCGGCGCCCCGACCTGGTGCCCGGCCCGACCGACCCGCTGGAGGCCTCGACTGACCGCCCCTGGCGACTCGACCTGGACCACCAGATCCACCGCCCCCATGTCGATGCCGAGCTCCAGGGAGGAGGTGGCGACCAGGCCCTTCAGCTCCCCCCGCTTCAGCCGATCCTCGATCCCGAGCCGCTGCTCCCGACTGAGCGATCCGTGGTGGGCCAACACCAGCTCCTGGCCGGCCGCGGCCGACTGGCCCATGGCCTCGGCGCCGGTGAACTCGGGGTCTCCGTCCTCATCCAGGGCAAGCTCGTTCAGTCTGGTGGCCAGCCGCTCGGCCAGCCGCCGGGCGTTGACGAACACGATGGTCGACCGGTTCTCCTGGACCAGCTCGAGCAGCCGGGGGTGCATGGACGGCCAGATGCTGCGTCGAGCCGGACCGGCCGCGGCGGGCCCGGAGGCCGGCTCGTCTGTGATCTCCTCCCCCAGGCGGCCCATGTCCTCGACCGGGACGATGACCTCGACCTCCAGCTGCTTGGCGATGCCGGTGTCGACGATGGTCACCGGGCGGGGCCGCCGGGGTGCCGCTTCGCCGGGCGCCGGGGCGAGTACCTCGCCGGTCTCGGGGTCGACCCCCGGGGGATCCGACCGGGCCGGCGGCTGGTAGCCGCCGAGGAACCGTGCGATCTCCTCCAGCGGGCGCTGAGTTGCCGACAGCCCGATCCGCTGCGGCGGCCGATCGGTCAGCTGTTCCAGTCGCTCAAGCGACAGCGCCATGTGGGCGCCCCGTTTGGTCGCGGCCAGGGCGTGGATCTCGTCGATGATGATGGTCTCGACCCCGACCAGGGTTTCCCGGACCCGGGAGGTCAGCATCAGGTAGAGCGACTCCGGCGTGGTGATCAGCAGGTCGGCCGGGTCACGGGCCAGCAACCGCCGCTCCTCGGCCGAGGTGTCCCCGGTCCGCAGGGCGACCCGAGGCTCGTGGAACGGCTCACCAAGCCGCTCGGCCGCCAACCGCACGCCCTGTAGCGGGGCTCGGAGGTTCTTCTCGACGTCGACCGCCAGGGCCCGGAGCGGGGAGATGTAGAGGATCCGGGTCCGGCGGTTCTTGTCCTCAGGGGGCGGGGCCGTCGTCAACTGGTCGAGGCCCCAGAAGAAGGCGGTCAGCGTCTTGCCGGAACCGGTGGGCGCCAGGATCAGGGTGTGGTCCCCCGCCGCGATGCGGGGCCATCCCTGGGTCTGGGGCGGTGTCGGGGCCGGGAACGTGGTCTGGAACCAGGCCGAGGCGGCCCGGCTGAAGCCGTCGAACAGCCCGTCGTCACCGGCGGGGCCACCACCCGCACCGTTGCCTGGCACCTCATCCACCCGAACCAGCCTACCGACCCCCACCGACACGCTCGCCGGGCCGAGCACCGGCCCTAGACTTCGCTCCATGGACCACGTTCGACTCGGGACCGTCGTGAAGTGTCAGATCAGCGCCCGCGGCCTGATCCAGGAGAAGCGGTACGTGGCGGCGGACATCGTCGATGCCGACGAGCTCCACCTCGGCCCGGACGGCGTGGTCGGGTGGTGTGCCGGACGAGCGGTGCTCAACCATCACCACCGGCTCAACCCCCGGATGACCACCTGGAAGCCGCACCGGCTGCTGTCGGTCGGGTTCACCGGCCACTACGCGGCCATGGCCGAGCGCTTCGGGGAGGCCCGGCTCGGCTCGGCGGCGGAGAACGTGATCGTGGACTGCGACCGCATCGTCCCCCTGGACGAGGTGGCGCCCGGACTCCAGGTCCGCTGTGCCGACGGCGCCGTGATCGACCTGACCGGGGCGACCGTTGCCAAGCCGTGTGTGCCGTTCACCAAGTTCCTGCTCGGCGACCAGGACGCCCCGGACGAGACCGTTGCCCCCAACCGGGCGTTCCTTGGCGACGGGATGCGGGGCTACGTCATGGGCCTGGCCGACCAGACCGAGCCGGCGGTCATCCGCCCCGGCGACGAACTGTTCGCCGTCGTCGGCTGACCGGCGGAGTGTCGGTCAGCTGAGCACGATCAGGAAGATCCCGGCCACGGTCAGGGCGATGCCCGGTAGCTGATCCCGGGTCTTCTGTTCCTTCCACAGGTAGATGGCCAGCAGGACCGAGGCGACCGACTCGATCTGGCCGACCGCCTTGACGAAGGCGACGAAGCTGAGGGAGAACGCCCAGAACCAGCCGAGGCTGCCGGCAAAACTCGTCAGCCCGATGGCAGACAGCCGGGGCAGGTGGGCCGGCACCGCCTTGAACGTCGCCGGTTCCCGACCGAGGATCCAGGCGGTCAGGACCGCCACCTCCATCCAGGTCACATGGAACAACGTGGTGGCGGCCGGGCCGAAGTTGCCGGTGAAGGTCGGGTTGGTTGCCTTGAGTTCCTCGGTCGCCTGCTGGATCCCGAAGCCGGCAACCACCAGCAGTGCGGCGGCGACCAGGGCCAGGCCGGTCCCCCGGTTTGCGGCGAGCACCTGCGTCCAATCGGTCCGGCTCCCCGGATCTCGGGCGGCGGCAGACGCCCGCCCGATCATGGCGACGCCGACCGCCGAGACCAGGATCCCGAGCCAGCCAAGTGCGCTCGGCGACTCGGAGAAGAACAGGAACCCGGTCACCGCGGCCAGGGCGACCTCGGTCTTGTGGACCACGATGGCCTGGGCGAACGTGGCCAGCTGGAACGAGGTGATCAGCGCCACGTTGCCGAGCAGCTGACCGAGCCCGGCGATCAGACACAGCGTCAAGAACCGGGTGGACAGGGTCGGTGCGCCGTCTGCGGCCAGGACCGACACGATGATCACCAACGTCAGCGAGAACGGCAGGTTGAAGGCGAACCGGGACCAGCTGAGCAGCGAGGCCGGCAGCACGCCGGACAGGCTGCGGGCCAGCCCGTTCCTGGCCGTCTGCAACAGACCGGCCGCAAGCGAGATCACCACCCACACGGTCGCCGAGGCTACCGGACTCGGTATCGATACCTTGCCTGCGCCCGGGGCGAGCGGCGTAGGCTGCGGCCATGACTCGACCCTTCCGTTTCGGTGTCCAGACCAAGTCCGTCGGCTCACGAGCCGAGTGGCGGGATCTCATCCGCAAGATCGACGACCTCGGCTACGGGTCGGTGACCATGCCGGACCACTTCGACGACCAGCTCGCCCCCCAGGTCGCCCTGATGTCTGCAGCCGAGGTCAGCGAGCGGCTCCGGGTCGGGGCGCTGGTGTGGTGCAACGACTACCGCCACCCGGTCGTGTTCGCTAAGGAGTCGGCGACCCTGGACCTGCTGACCGACGGCCGGCTGGAGCTCGGCATCGGCGCCGGATGGATGGTGACCGACTACGAGGAGGCCGGGATGACCTACGACCGACCCGGCGTCAGGATCGAGCGGATGGTCGAGGCGATCCACGTCCTCAAGGGCCTGTTCGCTGACGGCCCCTTCAGCTACGAGGGTGAGCACTACACGATCAAGGAGCTGGACGCGACCCCAAAGCCGGTCCAGAAGCCGCACCCGCCGTTCCTGATCGGCGGCGGTGGCCCCCGGTTCCTCCGCCTCGCCGGCCAACACGCAGACATCGTCGGTATCAACCCCAACCTGGCGGCCGGAGCCATCACCCCCGAAATCGGGTCGGACGCCACCGCCGAACGATATGAGGAGAAGCTGTCCTGGGTCCGGGAGGGCGCAGGCGAGCGGTTCGAAGACATCGAACTCCAGGTCCGGACCTTCTTCGTGATCGTGACAGACGACCGGGCCGGGACCGTCGAGGCCCTGGCCCCCGGGGTCGGGCTGACACCGGAGCAGGCGCTGGCCTCGCCGCTGGCTCTGGTCGGCTCGCCTAGCCAGATCGCCGAGGATCTGCGGGAGCGCCGGGAGCGGTTCGGGTTCAGCTACGTGGTGGTCGGACAGGATCAGTACGAGGCCTTCGCGCCCGTGGTGGCCGAGCTGGCCGGCACCTGATCGGTCGGCTCGGAACCACCCGTCGTCGGTCCGACCTTTCGGCGCAGCGCGGCCCAGACTACGCTCGAACCATGCGAGACATCCTCACGACGCTCGCCGATCAGCTCCGCGACCTGCTCCGCCCACCGGTCGTCCAGCCGCTCCCGGTCGAGGTGCAGGCTGACGAGCGGCGCCGCCGCCGGCGCTTGAACGGTCGCTGACGGCCAAACCCGCGCCACCTCGGACAACGCCGCCGACATCGGCCGGCTCTACACTACGGTGCCAGCAAGCGGAGTCGTGATGGATATCGAGTACGAGGATCTACAACCGGGCATCTCGCCGAATGAGCAGGCCTCCGGCACCCGCCGGCTGCTGCGGATTGGGGCGGGGGTCTTGCTGGTCATTGCCGGCATCGTCATGCTGGTCATCCCCGGACCGGGCCTGGTGGCCATCGCGGTCGGGCTCAACATGATCAAGCCGGACAACGCTGCGGTCCGCTGGATGCGAAGCCGGGTGCCCGGCATCCCAGAGGAGGGCCCGGTGCCGACGTCCTACCTCGTGCTCGGCGGCGTGTTCCTCGTCGGCGGCACCATCTTCGGCGTGCTCTGGGGGCAGGATCTGGCCAACTGGGCACTCGACCTGGTTGGTCTGCGCTAGCCGCCGATGCGGATCGGGATCGACACCGGGGGGACCTACACCGATGCGGTGCGGGTCGACGAGCAGCGCCGAGTCGTGGCCGCAGCCAAGGCCAGAACCAGACCGGACCTGTCGATCGGGATCGCCGAGGCGCTGGATGCCGTGCTCGGGGACCCGGACGAGGTGTCGCTGGTCTGCCTGTCGACCACCCTCGCCACCAACGCCCTGGTCGAGGGGGTCGGTGGTCGGGTCGGCCTGGTGCTCATCGGATTCGAGGATGCCGATCTCGACCGGGGCGGGCTCCGGGACGGCCTGGGCGAGGGACCGGTTCTGCTCGCCGCAGGCGGGCACGACCCGCTTGGCAACGAGGTCGCCCCGTTCGATGGGGCGGCGGTGTCCCGGTGGGCAGACGGCCTGGCGGTCGATGCGTTCGCCGTGGCCGGCCAGTTCAGCGTCCGGAACCCGGGCCATGAGGAGGCGGCCAGGGATCTGCTGCGGGCGATCGGCACACCGGTGGCCTGCAGCCACGAGCTGTCGGCGAAGCTCAACGCCCCCCGCCGGGCCCTGACCTGCCTCCTCAACGCCCGGCTGATCGGACTGATCGACGACCTGCACCGGGCGGCCCAGACCATCCTGGCCGATCGGGGCATCGCCGCACCGCTGATGATCGTCCGGGGCGACGGTTCGCTGGTCGCCGGCTCGTTCGCCGTCGACCGACCGATCGAGACCATCCTGTCCGGCCCGGCGGCCAGTCTGATCGGGGCCGGGCACCTGTCGGATCTCGCAGACGTCATCGTGTCAGACATCGGCGGCACCACCACAGACGTCGGGGTGCTGCGCAACGGCCGGCCGACCGTGTCGGTCGAGGGAGCGACCGTCGGCGGCCACCGGACCATGGTCGAAGCGGTCGAGATGTTCACCTCCGGCCTCGGCGGAGACTCCGAGGTCCGCCTCGACCATCGGGCGGCCACCGCCTCGCTGGCGATCGGACCTCGGCGGGTGACACCACTGTCGCTCCTCGGCACGTTGGAGCCGGACCTGGTCCACCGGACCCTTGCGGCTCGGACCTATCCCTTCCGGGATCACGACATCATGTTCGCGGCCCAGGTCGACCCGTCGGCTGACCAGACCGCAACCGGCCCGATCGGCGAGCGGGAACGAAAGGTCCTCGCCGCCATCGGCGACGGATGGGCGCCCCTGGACTCGGTGGCGACGTCCAATCTGGAAGCCTCGTCGCTCCGGGCCCTGGTGGCCAGATGGCAGGTCAGGCTGGCCGGTTTCACCCCGACCGACGCCGCCCACGTACTCGGGCTCCACGACGCCTGGGACGCCGAAGCCGCAGCCCGGGCCGCCACCCTGCTCGCCGCCGCTTCGGACGCTGCAGGCAACCCGGTCCGCCCCGACGGTGAGGCCCTGGCCCGGTGGGTGGTCGAGACCCTGGTCAGGCGATCGGCGGAGGCCGTCCTCGGCGCCACGCTTGCCATCGACGGGTTCACCGGCGTCACGATCGACACCGAACTGGTCCGCCGGGCCCTCGACGGCCACCGCGGGGTCACCGATCTCCGGGTCGCCCCGGCCTTGCCGTTGCTCGGTCTCGGGGCCTCGGCCGCCACCTACTATCCGGCGGTGGCCGAGCTGTTGGGGACCGCCGGGGTCGTGCCAACCAACGCCGAGGTGGCCAACGCCGTCGGCGCCGCGGTCGGTCGGGTCCGGGTGGTCCGTACCACAACGATCAGCCAGCCGAGCAAGGGCCAGTTCCGGATCCACCTCCCGAACGCCGGGCCGGATCTCGGCAACCTGGAGCCGACCCTGGAACGAGCAGCCGCACTGTTGACCGACGAGGTCCGGGGGCTGGCGGACGACGCCGGCGCGGCCGAGGTCACCATCGAGGTCGACGTGATCAAGAAGACGGCGATGGTCGAGGGCCGAGAGGTCTTCGTCGAGGGCACGGTCACCGTGACCGGCGCCGGCGACCCGAGGGTCAGGGCACGGCTGGGCTGAGCGGTCCTGGACGCTCGATCAGCCGAGTGGCTCGGCGGTGCAGACCCGCCACTCGTCGCTCTCCTCGTCGAGGTCGAACACCGCGTTGCGGGTGAAGCCGTTGACGTCGATCGTGCCGGTCACGGTGGCGCCGTCGCTGATCTCGACGGTGGTGAAGGTGTAGTCCGTTATCTCGCCGTCCAACGCAGCCCTGGCATCTGCGATCCAGGTGCTGCGGTCCACCGTGGACGTGACCCGGGAACAGAGGCTGTCATAGGCGGCGTCGAAGTCGCCGTTGTCGAGGTGGGCCACATAGGCATTGGTGGCGTCGATCGGGCCCCGCGTCAGACCGATGACGAGGAAGACACAGCCGCCGATGAGCACCGCGAACACCAGCGGGATCCCGAAGACGAACCACGGCCAGATCCGCCGCTTCTTCGGTGCCCCACCCGGCGGCGGGACCGCAGCACCGTATGCCGGTTGCTCGAACCCCGGCTGCTGGTATCCCGGTTGCTGGTAGCCGCCGGGTTGTTGGTAGCCGGGTTGCTGGTAGCCGGGAGGCGTGTCGTAGGGGCCGCTCTGGCCCGGCGGCGGGAACTGACCGGGAGGCGGCTGACCACCGGGTGGCGGGAACGATGACTGTTGCCCACCGGGGTCCGGATAGTCCCCGGGACCATACGGCGGGCCACCCTGATCACTCACGTTCGCGCTCCTCTCCGATGGAGGCGCCGCTCAGAGGTCCAGGACGTCTGGCAGCGCCTCGGCGTGGATCATAGCCAGGCGCTTGGTTGCCCGGGTCATCGCCACATAGAGCGAGCGGTGCCCCTGGGGCTCCTCCGCCACGATCTGGGCCGGTTCGACCACCACCGCGACGTCGACCTCGAGCCCCTTGACCAGGTTGACCGGCACCGCCGTGATCTGGTTGTCCAGCCCGTCCCTGGGAGCGCTGCCGATCTGGACCCCAGCCGCCTCGAACGTCTTGACCACGTCGTCGTACCGGGACCGGGGGCAGATCACGGCCACGTTCCCGGTGCCGTCGACCGCCGCTTCCTCCCCCACCACGGCCACGACCCGCTCCAGCAGGGCGTCTGCCTCGGCGACCGGTTCGATGCGGGGTGCATCGCCCTCGCTCCGGACGGCGACCGGCGGCTCCAGGTCGGGAGCGGCCCGAGTCAGGACCTTGGCCGCCAGCTCCATGGTCGGACCGGGGATCCGATAGCCGACGGTCAGCTCGGCCCGCCGAGGCTCCCTCCGGTCCGGCAGGTGCTCCAGGATCTCGGCCCAGTCGCTGTGGGCCCAGGCCCCGGTGGACTGGGCGATGTCCCCGACGATGGTCATGGAACCGTTCAACGAGCGCCGGGTCAGCATCCGAAGCTGCATCGGGGACAGGTCCTGGGCCTCGTCGACCACGATGTGGCCGTAGGTCCGGACGTGATCATCGGCCTTCTTCTTCGGGCGGGGCCCGAGCAGCTCGTGGGCCTCGTCCAGGACCGGCACGTCGTCGACGGTCCAGATCACCCCGGTGGCGTCCATGTCCGGCTGCCACGGCCGGAACAGCGACTCCCGTTCCTCCTCGGTCAGCCGCTTGCCCGCGGCCGAACGGATCAGGGCCGCCGACCCGTACAGATCATGAAGCAGCTGGGCCGGGGTGAGGACCGGCCACATCCAGCCGAGCGCCTCCCGGACCTCGGTGCTGTCCGCCAGCTGCTCCTCGATCACCTCGGCTGCGGTGCCGTCCGGATGGTTGGCAGACAGCGCCTCGTACAGCGACTGGGTCACGAACTTGCGGGCCGCGTTGTGGGTCCGGTAGCGACGGCGGGCCTCGTCGACGATGCGTTGGGTCTCGGCCGCCGGGACCCGGATCCGACGGACCCCCATGCCGACGACCAGATCGGCCCGCAACGCCCGCTGCCGGTCCCGCAGCGCCTTGCGGACCACGTGGACCATCGAAAGGTCACCCTTGATCCTGGCCGCCACCGGCTCGTCCCGGCCGCTGACCCTGGTGTCGGGGACCAGGTCGGCCAGGACCGCCATCTCCACCCCGGCCTCACCGAGGGACGGGAGCACCTGCTCGATGTAGCCGAGGAACAGCCGGTTGGGGCCGATGACCAGGACCCCCTGGCCCTCGAGCGGGAAGCGGTTGGCGTAGAGCAGGTAGGCGGCCCGGTGGAGGGCGACGACCGTCTTGCCGGTCCCGGGCCCGCCCTGGACGACGAGCACGCCGGCCAGCCCGGAGCGGATGATCTCGTCCTGCTCGGCCTGGATGGTACCGATGATGTCGCCGAGGCGGCCGGTCCGGTTCTCCTCCAGGGCGTTGATCAGGGCCCCGGTTCCCCGCAGCTCCCGGCCGTTGACCACCACCCGGCCAGACGTCGCCGCCTCGCCGAAGAACTCGTCCTCCAGATCGAGGATGGTACGGCCTCGGGACGAGAAGTGCCGCCGCCGGACCAGCCCCTGAGCATCACGACCGGTCGCCCGATAGAAGGACTCAGACACCGGGGCCCGCCAGTCGACGATCAGCGGATCCTGGGACTCGCCGGCCACCGCGATCCGGCCGATGTGGTAGCTGCCGCCACCGGCCTCCTCGGTCTGGTCGATCCGGCCGAAGCACAGCGACCGCTCGCCGAGGTCGAGCTGGCGAAGCCGGTTGGCAATGTTCTCGTAGAACACCTCCCGCTCCCAGCGGGCCTGGTTGGTACCACCGCGCCCGACCTCGACCATGTCCTTCAGTCGGACGGCCTCTTCACGGGCCTCGTCGAGGCGCTGGTAGGCGAGATCGACGTGGGCCTGCTCGGCTTCCAGCTCCGGATGCGTGTCTGCCACCCATTCTCCCGCGGTTTTCCCGGGCTCCCGTGGTTCGGGGGGACCTTAATGGTATCGGCCACCAACGATGGTCCGGCACCTGGGTCGAAAGTCACTGGCCGCACGCCGAGGTCCGGTTCTGGGTCGCCTCACCCGGTGCGACCGAACGGCGGGGGTCGCCGCTACGGTCGAGGCGTGACCGCCATCGACGCCACCGACCGCCCGGTCGACCCCGAGCCTCCCCTGCTCCGGGCGGCTGCGCAACGTCCCGGGGTGCGGGTCCCGGTGTGGTTCCAGCGGCAGGCCGGACGCTCCCTGCCCGAGTACTTCCCGGTCCGGGGCGACGGGACGATCCTCGACGCCATCCGCCGGCCGGACGCCGCAACCGAGATCACGCTCCAGCCGATCCGTCGCTACGGCGTCGACGCCGCCATTCTGTTCTCGGACATCGTCACCCCGGTGTGGGCGGTCGGATTCGGGATCGACATCACCCCCGGCGTCGGGCCGGAGTGCGAGCGACCCTTCGCCTCCGAGGCCGACCTGGACCGGCTGCGGCCCCTGGACCCGGACGTCGATCTGTGGTTCCAGGCCGAGACGATCCGCAACCTGGTCGCGGAACTGGACGTGCCACTGATCGGCTTTGCCGGGGCGCCGTTCACACTCGCCGCCTACCTGGTCGAAGGACGCCCGTCCCGGGACCACGGCAAGGTCAAGTCGCTGATGGTGGAGCGGCCGGACCTGTGGCACCGGCTGTGCGAGCGGCTGGCGGACATCGCCATCGCAACCCTCCAGGCCCAGGTCGAGGCCGGGGCGAGCGCGGTCCAGCTGTTCGACTCCTGGGCCGGCACCCTCCATCCCGACCACTACCGGTCCTTCGTCGCCCCCCACAGCCGGCGGATCATGGCCGAGCTGGCGAAGCTCGGGGTCCCCCGGTTCCACTTCGGGATCAACACCGCAGAGCTGCTCGACCAGATGGCGGACGTCGGGGCAGACGTGGTCGGTGTCGACTGGCGGACCCCGCTGTCGGTCGCTCGGGCCCGGACCGGGGGCCGGGTGGCGCTCCAGGGCAACCTCGATCCGGCGATCTGCCTCGCCGGCTGGGACGCGGTCGAGCCCGAGGTCAGGCGGATCCTTCGGGACAACGACGGTCACCCCGGCCACATCTTCAACCTCGGCCACGGGGTGCTGCCCCAGACCGATCCGGAGATCCTCGGCCGCGTGGTCGAGCTGGTCCACCGGGAGGGTCGGGCCGACGGCGCCTCCGGTACCGGTCCGGCCGTCGGATGACCGGCGCCGCGGCCGGGCGGGTCACCGTCGTCGGTGGCGGAATCGCCGGTCTCAGCGCCGCATTCGACCTCCACCGGGCCGGCGTTGCCGTCACCGTGCTCGAGGCGTCGGACCGGTGGGGAGGCAAGATCCACTCCAGCCCGGTCGGCGACCGCCCGGTCGATGCCGGACCGGATGCGTTCCTGGCCCGGGCGCCGTCCGGCCGTGACCTGTGCGTCGACCTCGGCCTCGAGGATGAGCTGACCAGCCCGGTCGCCCCGGTCCCGGCCTACATCCATCACCGGGACGAGCTGCACGAGATGCCCCGCGGCACCATGCTCGGAGTCCCGACCGACCTGATCGACCTGGCCCGGAGCGGGCTGATCTCGGCCAAGGGCATCGCCAGGGCCGAAGCCGATCTCACCATGGGCCCGTCCACCCTCGATCCAGACCCCTCGGTCGGCGAGGTCTGCCGGGCCAGGCTCGGCGACGAGGTCACCGACCTGCTCATCGATCCGCTGATCGGGGCCATCAACGCATCGGACATCGACCGGCTCAGCCTCGACGCCGCGGCGCCGCAGCTGGCCGGCGCGATCCGGGGCCACGGCTCCTTGATCACCGGGATGACCGCATTCCAGCAGCACCACGCCGCACTCGGGACCCGGGACCCGGACCGGCCGGTGTTCTACGGGCTGCCGGGCGGCATCGCCCGGATCATCGACCGGCTGGTCGAGGAGTTGGCAGACGCCGACCTCCGGCTCGGTCACCCGGTAACCCGGCTGGCCGACCTCCCGCCCAGCGACGCCATCATCGCTGCCTGCCCAGCCTTCGCCGCCGCCGACCTGCTCGGCCTGGCCGCCGACGACGGCGGTGACCCGGCGGCGGCCGCCGTTGCAGCCGACCAGCTGCGGTCGATCCACTATGCCGACGTGTCCCAGGTGATGGTCGAGATCCCGCTCGCCGGTCTCGATCCGGTGCTCGATGCGTCAGGGATCCTGTTCCCCCGCAGCGGAGGCACGGTCATGACCGCCTGCACCTGGCTGAGCACCAAGTGGGACCACTACCGCCGCCCGACGACGGCCCTGATCCGGATCAGCGCCGGACGGTTCGGCGACGACCGCCACGGCCGGCTGACCGATCGGGAGTTGGCGGACACCGTCCTGGCCGAGCTCGGCACGGTGATCGAGATGACCGCAGCGCCGGTGGCGACCAGGATCACCCGTTGGCGCCAGGCCTTCCCCCAGTACACGCCCGGCCACCGGACCCGGGTGGCCCAGGCCCGGGCCGCGGCCACCGCCATCGACCCTCGGCTCCACCTGATCGGCGCCTCCTATGACGGGATCGGGATCCCGGCCTGTATCGACGCCGGCCGGTCGGTCGCTGCCACGCTGGTCAACGCATGACCGGAATCGACGGGCAGCCAGCCGCCGGGGCCATGGTCGACCAACCGGCCTCCCCCGGTTCGACGCCGACGATCCGTCCGGGGTTCTGGGACGACCGGCCGGGGGTCACGATCCGGTGCGCGGCGGCCGGGGTCTGCCTCGCCGGCTCGGTCCCGCCGTGGGGCTGGTGGCCCCTGGCCTTCATCGGTATCGCCCTGTTGGATCGGCTGCTCGCCGACCAGCCGCGGAAGGTCCGGTTCCGGCGGATGTGGGTGGTGGCCGCCACCTGGCTGTACCCGGCCATGCTGTGGATGTTCGACCTGACCGGCCCCGGGTACGTGGCCGCCGGGGCGTTCTATGCCGCCTACTTCGGGATCGCCGCTGCGCTGACCCCGCCCGGCCCCACCAGGCGGCTGGTCCTTCCCGGTGCGGTCGCGCTGGCCGAGGTGGCCCGCTGGTCGTGGCCCTTCGGCGGCGTCCCGCTTGCCCACCTCGGCCTCAGCCAGGTCGAGACCCCGGTGGTATGGGCGGCCAGGCTTGGCGGGCCGCTGCTGGTCGTGGTCTCGGTGGTGGTCATCGGCCAGGCGCTGTCTGCCGCCGCCGACCGTCGGCTGGTCCCTGCCGGCATCGGGCTGGCGGTGGTGATCGCCTTCGTCGTCGGTGGCCTGGTCCACCCCCGGGCCACCGTGGTCGACGAGATCGACGTCGCCCTGGTCCAGGGCGGCGGGCCTCAGCGGACCAGGGCCTCGTCGGACCAGCAGCCGGTCGTCCTCGGCCGCCACGTCGAGGGGTCGCGGGCCATCGACGGTCCGGTCGACCTGATCATCTGGCCGGAGAACGTGGTCAACCCCGGGCTGTTCCTCGATCGGGGCGACGCATTCCGCGTCGTCACCGACGTCGCCGCCACCTACGACGCCCCGGTCCTCGCCGGCTGGTTCCTCCCGGTCTCGGACGTCAACACCGCCAACTACCAGTCGGTGATCACCCCGGACGGCCGGGAGACCGACCGCTATGACAAGGTCCGGCTCGTCCCCTTCGGCGAGTACGTCCCACTCCGGGGCTTCATCACCTCGATCGCCGAGGGCGTCCCCCTCCCCCGCCGGGACGTCCAGGTCGGCACGGTCGAACCGGTGCTCGACACCCCGGTCGGCAAGGTCGGGGTCGCCATCTCCTGGGAGGGGTTCTTCGAGCATCGGTCCCGCCACGCCGTCCGGGAGGGGGCGGAGCTGTTGACCAACCCCACCAACGGCTCGTCGTTCTGGCTGACCCAGGTCCAGACCCAGCAGATCGCCTCCAACCAGCTCCGGGCCATCGAGAACGATCGTTGGGTGCTCCAGGTCGCCCCGACCGGCCTGTCCGGGGTCGTCGACCCGAACGGTGACCTGCTGCAGCGGACAAACGTCGGCGAGCGGGCCACGCTGACCGCAACGGTCGAGATGCGCCGGGGCCGGACCCTGGCCAGCCGGGTCGGCTGGTGGCCGGTGGTGCTCTACGGGATCGGGGCCATCGTGGCCGGGCTGGCCAGCGGTGTCACCGGCGGGCGCTCACGGCTGGCGATGACCGAACCGGTTGGGCCCGCCGAGGTCGGCGTAGAGGGCTGAGACCGCAGAGGCACCGACCAGGTAGATCATGGTGAACAGGTAGCCGATCACCAGGATCGTCGCCACCATCGCCCCGACGTTCGGCAACACCGAGGAGAACTCCAGGACATCGATCGTGTCGACGTCCTGACCGTCGATGGCCAGCGTGCCGTCGGCCAGGACCTCCAGCCGGGAGAAGATCAGGCCGGGGATGACGAACAACATCACGAAGTACGGGATGGCGATCAACAGCCCGATCAGGAGGAAGAGCAGCAGGACCCGCCCGAGGACCGGCCAGAACCGACCCTTCGGGGTATTCCAGGTGGCCCGGAACGCCGACTGTCCGGACGGGACGACCACCGCGGTGACCGGGAGGAAGACCAGCTTGACCGACAGCCAGAGCGAGCCGGCGAGGAACCCGACGTAGAGCAGGATGAACAGCGGGACCAGGATGATGGCCGCGTCCTCCCCGACCAGCGCCCCGATCCCAACCAGCAGACCGACGATGACCGCCGCCACCAGATAGAAGCTCAGATAGACCCCGATCATGATGGCGATGTAGCGCGGCAACCGCCGGAAGCCCATGCCGAGCGACGCACCCCAGGACGGCCGTTGGCCGACGTGGGCGGCGTACAGGAGGTCGTGCGCCGCCAGCCACCCGGCCGCAGACAGAAGTGCGCCAACCAATCCCATCACGCCGGCCGCGACCAGCAGCCCGCCGTTGAGCCCGATGAACTCGCCGGTGTCGACGATCAGGGCGGTATCCCCCAGGGCCTGATCCAACATGATGTAGGCCATGACGAACCCGGCCAGCTGCAGCAGGACGAACCCGCTGAGCGGCACGATGTTGGCCCCGAAGACCCGGAACGAGCGGCCGAGCCAGTCGCCGATGTCGTTGATCCGTCCGTCGAAGGTGGGGCCGCCGGCGACGGCCGGGGCGCCGTAGCCCGGGGCCGGGGTGGCGAATGGTGGCGGGCCCGGCGCCGGCGGTGGGGTGCCGAAGCCCGGCTGGGCGACGGCCGGCGGGGCCTGGGCGTTCTCGGTCCACTGCAGACCGTCCCAGTACCGTTTGCCGCCGGGCACCATCGGGTCGTCGTACCAACCGGCCGGTGTCGTCATCTCTTGTGCCCTTCGCTCGTCCCTCAGACTCCAACCACAACGTCCACCCCGTCGTGGGAGTTCCCGAACGAATCGTATCGACCCCAGTCCTCAGACACCGGCCGAGATCGTCGATCGGTGGTTCAAACCTCCAGGCTGACCGTGACCGGCCCGTCGTTGACCAGCTCGACCGCCATGTGGGTCCGGAACCGCCCGGTGGCGACCGTGGCGCCGTTGTCCCGCAGCCGGTCGACCAGCCGCTCGATCAGCGGTTCGGCCACCTCGGGCCTTGCGGCGTCGACATAGGACGGCCGGTTGCCCTTGCGGGAATCCGCGTAGAGGGTGAACTGGCTGACGACCAGGACCGAGCCACCGATGTCTGCGACCGAGCGGTTCATCTTCTGTTCGTCGTCCTCGAAGACCCGCAGCTTCCAGAGCTTGTCCGCCAACTTCTCGGCCCGGGCCGGATCGTCGTCGTGGGTGACGCCGATCAGCACGCACAGGCCGGCGCCGATGGCCCCGACCTCCTCCCCGTCGACGGTGACAGACGCTCGGGACACCCGCTGGACCAGTGCACGCACCGTTTTGCTCCTGTTCGTGGGGCCGGACGGCCCGACCGGTTTCGACCGGAACAGACCGTACCCTTACAACGTCGGATCCCGGCGGTCCTCCCCGGGATCGGCGGACGGCAGCAGGTCCACCAACCGGACCGACGAGAGGAACCCCCCATGTCCACAGACGATCGCCCGTTGCGGCTCGCCTACCTGTCCTACCGGTCGAAGCCGACGGTCGGCGGGCAGGGCATCTACACCCGGCACCTGACCAAGGCGCTGGTCGACCTCGGTCACACGGTCGAGGTGATCTCCGGCCAGCCCTACCCGGTGCTCGACCAGCGGATCCCGCTGACCAAGCTGCCGAGCCTCGACATCTTCAACGACCACTACCCGGGCCGCTTTCCGGCCTACTGGGAGATCAAGAGCCTGCCGGACGTGCTCGAGGTCGCGACCTTCTCCACCGGCATGTTCCCCGAACCGCTGGCGTTCAGCTGGCGGGCCTACCGGGAGCTCAAGGACCGGGCGTCCGAGTTCGACCTGGTCCACGACAACCAGTGCCTCGGCTACGGGATCCTGGCCCTGGACAAGGTCATCCCGACCCTGATCACCCTCCACCACCCGATCACGGTCGACCGGCGGCTGGAGATCGAGGCCGCACCGAACTTCCGGAAGCGGCTGAGCGTCGGCCGGTGGTACGCCTTCGTCAAGATGCAGGGCCGGGTGGCCCAGCGGATGCCCCGGATCGTGGTGGTGTCCGAGAACTCGATCGATGACATCCACACCGACATGGGGGTCGACCGGGAGCGGATGCGGTTGGTCCACGTCGGCGTCGACCCGGACCTGTTCCGCCCGATGCCGGAGGTCACCCGGACCCCGGGCCGGCTGATCACCACCGCCTCGGCAGACGTCGAGCTGAAGGGCCTCCGGTTCCTGCTGGAGGCCATGGCCAAGCTGCGAGCCGAGCGTGAGGTCTCGCTCACCGTCATCGGCCGGGCCAAGGAGGGCGGCAAGTCGGCCGAGTTGATCGAGCGGCTCGGCCTGGCCGACCACATCCAGTTCGTGACCGGGGTGCCGGACGAGCGGATCGTCGAGCTGTACGCCGAGTCCGAGCTGGCGGTCGTCCCGTCGCTGTACGAGGGGTTCTCCCTCCCTGCGGTCGAGGCCATGGCCACCGCAACCCCGCTGGTCGCCACCACCGGCGGGGCACTGCCGGAGGTGACCGGGGTCGATGGCGAGACGGTCCTGCGGTGCGAGCCGGGAGACGTCGACTCGCTGGTGACCGCACTCAGACGTGGCCTGGAGGACCCGGAGCTCCGGACCCGGATCGGCCACGCTGGCCGGGAGCGGGTGTCCCGCCTCTACACCTGGCGCCACACCGCGGAGCGGACCGTCGAGCAGTACCGGGAGGTCCTGGAGATGCGGGCCAACGGCACCGGACCAAACGGGTCCCGGACCGGATCGTGAGGGGACCGGCGCCATGCTGACCGTCGACTACGCCCGCCTGGACGTCCGCCGAGGCATGCGGGTCCTCGACCTCGGTGCCGGCTTCGGCCGCCACGCCTTCGCCACCGCTCGCCTCGGTGCCCATGTGGTTGCCGCAGACCTGGCCCTGGACGAGATGCGGGCAACGAAAGACACGTTCGCCGCGATGTTCGTCGACAACGAGCTGCCGGCCGAGACGGCGACCACCTGTGTCCAGGCCAACGGCCTGACCCTGCCGTTCGCTGACGGCAGCTTCGACCGGATCATCGCCTCCGAGGTCCTGGAGCATGTCCCGGACGACCTCGGCGTCATGGCCGAGCTGTTCCGGGTCCTGGCTCCCGGTGGTCGGATGGCGGCCACCGTCCCGTCCGCGGTGCCGGAGCAGATCTGCTGGTGGCTGAACGACGAGTATCACGCCCCGAAGAGCCCCGGCGGTCACGTCCGGATCTACGGGCTCCCGGAGCTGCGGACCAAGCTGGCGGAGACCGGCTTCGTTCCGGCTGAGACCCATCGGGCCCACGCCCTCCACAGCCCGTACTGGTGGCTGAAGTGTGCGGTCGGCATCGACAACGACGACCACCCGGCGGTCAAGGCCTACCTGAAGCTGCTGACCTGGGACATCGTGGAGGCGCCACGGCTGACCCGGGTCGCCGACCGGGTCCTCAACCCGGTCCTCGGCAAGAGCCTGGTGATCTATGCCGACCGACCGGCCACCACGGCGGTGGAGGCCCGGACGGCCGAGAGCGCGGCGTGACCACCCCATCCCCAACCATGGTGTTGCCGGAGGTTCCCGGCGTGGTGACCGGCGAGCAGTTGGTCCAGACCGCCCGGACCATCGTCGCCCTCCAGCTGCCGAGCGGCATGATCCAGTGGTACCCAGACGGACACGCCGACCCGTGGAACCATGTCGAGGCCGCCATGGCCCTGGCCACCGTCGGCCTGATCGAGGAGGCGGAGCACGCCTACCGCTGGTTGGTCGACATCCAGCTGCCGAACGGCGCGTGGCACAACTACTACCTGGCCGACGGCATCGAGGACTCCAAGCTCGACTCCAACTGCGTCGCCTACCTGGCGACCGGCGTCTGGCACCACTGGCTGGTGACCGGCGACGACAGCTTCCTCCGATCGCTGTGGCCGACGGTCGACCGGGCGATCGAGTTCGTCCTCGACCTCCAGACCCGCCGGGGCGAGGTGATCTGGGCCGCCAGAGCAGACGGATCCCGGTGGAGCTACGCCCTGCTGACCGGTTCGTCCTCGATCAGCCACAGCCTTCGCTGTGCATCGCTGATCGCAGACCGGCTCGGTCACGAGCGTCCCCGCTGGGTCGAGGGGCGGGACCGCCTGGTCCAGACCATCGCCGCCACCCCGGAGGCGTTCGAGCCGAAGGATCGGTGGGCCATGGACTGGTACTACCCGGTGCTGACCGGGGCGGTGACCGGCGACGACGCCCGAAAGCGCCTGGCCGACGGGTGGGACCGGTTCGTCATGGTCGACAAGGGGGTCCGGTGCGTGTCTGACCGGCCCTGGGTCACCGCAGCCGAGACCTGCGAATGTGTCATGGCGCTGCTCGCCGCCGGCGAGCGGGTCCGGGCCGAGGAGCTGTTCCGCTGGGCCCAGCGCCTCCGGGACGACGACGGCGCATACTTCACCGGGCTGGTGTTCCCCGAGCTGATCCACTTCCCGGACCAGGAGCGGAGCAGCTACACCGCAGCCGCCGTCATCCTCGCCGCCGACGCCCTCGATGGCCGGAACCCGACCAGCGACCTGTTCATCGCCCACGGCTGAGGCGCCGGGGATCAGACCCGCCGCAACACCCGGAGCGACCCGGTGGCGGACACCTCGGTGAACCGGCCGGAGGCAAGGGCCGGCAGGTAGATCCGCTCGTACGGAGGCCGGCCACCGTCCGCCGGGTCGGGGAACACGTCATGGATGACCAACAGCCCGCCGGTCGCCACCTGCGGGGTCCACCGCTCGTAGTCGAGGGCGGCCGGCCGCTCGCCGTGGCCCCCGTCGATGAACAGCAGCGACAGGGGGGTCGACCAGTTGGCGGCCACGGTCGGGGAGTCCCCGACGACGGCCACCGCCACGCCCTCCAGGCCCGCGTCGTGCACCGTCCGGCGGAACACCGGCAGCGTGTCCATCAGCCCGATGTCCGGGTCGACCAGGTCCGGCTCGTGCCACTCCCACCCGGCCTGGTTCTCCTCCGAACCTCGGTGGTGATCGACGCAGAACAGCACGGTGCCCAGCCGACGGGCCACCGGGCCCAGGTAGCAGGCCGACTTCCCGCAGTAGCTGCCGACCTCCAGCATCGGCCCGTGGGCCGGGTCCGCCGTGGCCGCCGCGGCGGCCAGGGCCGACCCCTCGTCCGGGGGCATGAAGCCACGGGCCGCCTCGGCCACCGCCAGCTCGACGTCGGTCAGCGGCGAATCGGTCGGTGCGGATCCGTCAGGCAACCGGGGCCTCGGCCTGGTCTCGTTGAAACACGACATTGAGGACGACGAACTTCATGATCCACACCACGAAGTATCCGATCAGGCTGGCCACGGAGATCAGTATGGGGGCCTCGAAGAGCCGATCGGCCGCCTCGGCCAGGGTGGTCGACGTGATCAGGCCCATCGCCGCAATGGCCCAGAACGGTCCGACCTCTCGCCGGACGCTGTTCGGCCCGCTCACCTCCCACACCCAGTACCGGCTGAGCAGGTAGGCCGGGATCACTGCGATCATGGCGGCGAAGACGTTTGCCGTGCCGCCGGGCCAGCCCCACCATCGAACCGCAAGCTGCAACAGGACCTGATGGTTGACCACATTGATGCCGGAGGTGATCAGGTAGCGGGTCATCACCCCCGGGTCGGTTCCCAGTCGGTCGAGGACCGCGACCACGAGGCGTTGCACGGGCCGCAATCGTACCCGCCTACCAGGCCGGACCGAGCGACCTCACCGGAGGGCCGCCGTTGCCCTACGCTGGCGGTATCGCCATGAGAACGAAGTTGCTCCCCCTGCTCCTCGTCCTGGTCGTTGTGGCAACCGCCTGTGTCGGCGGTACCGACAGCGACGACCCGCTCGCCGCAACCGAGGACACCTTGCCGGGCCCGGCCGAGGTCACCACCTCGACCAGGCGGACCATCCCCGAGGAGGCGACAACCACCCTGCAGTCGACCACCACGGTTGCCGAAGCGCTCGACCCGCCCCCGGAGCCGGACTGGCAGGGCCAGAACCTCGAGCTTGTCACCCTGGCCGACGTCGACTTCCCGACCGCCCTGACCCACCGGTCCGGTGGCGACGACCTGTGGCTCACCGAGCGACCGGGTCGGGTCCGCCAGATCCAGCGCCGGGTGTCGCTGGACGGGGATGAGCAGGCCCTCCGGCTGATGAACACCGTGGTCCTCGACATCACAGACAAGGTGGCGACCGACGGCGAGCGGGGCCTGCTGGGGTTGACGTTCTCGAGCAACGGGCGGCTGCTCTACGTCAGCTACTCCGACCGCGATGGTCGGTCGGTCCTGGCCGAGTACCAGATGGGGACGATCGCTGCGCTGCCGGACACCGAGCGAATCGTGCTGGTGGTCGACCAGCCGTTCTCGAACCACAACGGAGGCGACGTCACGTTCGGCCCCGACGGGTTCCTCTAGTAGCTTTTG
>JBCCFN010000062.1:0-20488 GCA_039029715.1 Actinomycetota bacterium
CGAACGTCGATGGCGACAGGAACTGGGGAATCGAGGTCAGGGACTGCCAGAACACGCTGCCGAAGGTCTCGAACGCCAGCAGCGGGTTCTGCCTGGTGTGGTCGAACACCGGGGACACGCCGAGGAACCCGAAGTCATCGCCGGAGTTCTCGTCGACAAGGGAGGCCAGGGTGGTGGTCTGGATGATCGTCTCGTCGCCCCGGACGATGGTCAGCTCGACCTCCTCGCCCGGGTTGTCACGCACGTAGGTCCGCAGATCGCGCCAGTCGATCGTCGCCACCCCGTCGACCGCAGTGACGGTGTCCCCCGGTTCCAGGCCAGCAACCACCGCCGGGGTCTCGCCGGTCTCCAGAGCGCTGATCTCGCCGATCGACCACTTCTCGGGATCATCGATGCCGATGGCGGTGGTCACCACCATGAACAGCAACACGGCCTGGATGAAGTGCATCATCGAGCCGGCGGTGATGACGAGCATCCGCTGGGGGTAGCTCTTGTTCCGATAGGCCCGCGGCTCGTCCGCTGGGTCCTCGACCGGATCCAGGTTGTGCATCCCGATGATCCGGACGAACGCACCAAGGGGGAGCGCCCGGACCCCGTACTCGGTCTCTCCTCGCTGGAACGACCAGATCCTGGGGCCCATGAACAGGAAGAACTGGGTGGCCTTCATCCCGGTCCAGCGGGCGGTCATGAAGTGGCCGAGTTCGTGGAGGAAGATCATGACGACCACCCCGACGACCACCCAGAAGTAGCTGGGCCCGGCCCAAAACCATAGCAGGGCGAACAGGGCGAAGATCAGGACGAGCCCGAGCGGGTTGGACTGGGCTTCGGACGGGGGCCGATCCTTCGGCTCGGCCAGCACCAACGGCACCTGGCGGCCCGTGGGGGCCTGATCGGCCGGCAGCGGGGCGTCGGCGGCTGTCGGGGGCGGCGGTGAGGCAGAGGTGTCGTTGGTGTCAGTCATGCTCGATCCGGTTCAAACGTCGTCACGTTGCGACCACTCAGCCCTCAAATGTATTCCAGTTCCGAGGGCGACGAGGCATCACCGTCGGCAGGGCCGATCAGCCCGCCAGCACCGTTTCAGCATAGGACCGGGCCCGGCGATCGCCGTCGAGCACGGCGTCGAGATCGTCGGCCGCTGCGCCATCGTGACGGTCCATCGTGGCGGCGATGACCTCGGCGATGGCGGTCCAGCGGATCCGGCCGTCGAGGAACGCGGCGACCGCCACCTCGTTTGCGGCGCTGAGCCAGGCCGGTGCGGTCCCGCCGACCCGCCCGGCCTCGTAGGCCAGGTCGAGGCAGGGGAAGGCGGCCCGATCCGGTGGCTCGAAGTCGAGCCGCCCCAGTTCGGCCCAATCGATCCGGCCGTACGGCACATCGAAGCGGTCCGGGTAGGCCAGGCAGTAGGCCACCGGCAGGCGCATGTCCGGATGGGACAGCTGGGCGATCGTCGAGCCGTCGGTGTAGGTCACCATGGAGTGGACGATCGACTGGGGGTGGACGACCACCTCGATGTCGTCGATCGAGGTCCCGAAACCGGCCGCTCCGGCCGGTGCCCCGAACAGCTCGTTGGCCTCGATGACCTCCAGTCCCTTGTTCATCAGGGTGGAGGAGTCGACGGTGATCTTGGGACCCATCGACCAGGTCGGATGGTTCAGGGCCTCCTCGACCGTGACCGCAGCCAGCTGCTCGGCGGTCCGGCCTCGGAATGGGCCGCCCGATGCCGTGAGCTGGAGGCGGTCGAGGGTCCGGTCCGGGCCGGCCGAGCGGAGACACTGGTGGATGGCGGCGTGCTCGCTGTCGACCGGCAGCAGCTCGGCGCCGGGGGTGGCCCGAACCGCCTGGACCACCGGGCCGGCAGCGATCAGGGACTCCTTGTTGGCCAGGGCCAGCCGTTTCCCGGCGGCCAGGCAGGCGAGGGTGACCGGCAGGCCGGCGAACCCGACCACACCGTTGACGGTCACATCGGCAACGGTTGCGATCTCGGCCAGGGCATCCGGGCCGGCGAGGATCTCGGTCCCGACCGGGACCCGGGCCGCCAGCTCGGCCACACCGGCCGGATCGGCAAGGGCGACCACCTCGGGCCGGACCGCCTCCACCTGGGCGGCCAGTTCGGCAACCCGGGAGCCGGCGGCCAGGGCCACCACCCGATAGCGGTCCGGCCGGGCCGCAACGACGTCGAGGGTCTGGGTGCCGACCGAGCCGGTCGAGCCGACGACGGCGACCGTGGTGATGGCCGAATCGCTGGCCGTGGTCACGAGGGTTGGCCGGCCGAGCTACAGCAGCCCGTAGACGAGGGCCAGGTAGTAGGCCCCGGGGAGGGCGAACAGCAGCCCGTCCAGGCGATCGAGCACCCCACCGTGGCCGGGGAGCAGGGTCCCCATGTCCTTGACCCCGAGGTCACGCTTCACCACCGACTCGGCGAGGTCTCCCATGGGAGCCAGGACGCCGACCACTGCGCCGAGGGCGATGGCCGGGACCAGCCGACCGTCCCACAGGGTGCCCATCTCGGTCAGGCCGATGGCCAGGCCGGCGAACAGCGAGCCGACCAGCCCGGTCATCGTGCCCTCCCAGGTCTTGTTCGGGCTGGCGTGATGGAACGGCCGGGAGCCGTAGGCCCGCCCGCCGATGTAGGCCATCGTGTCGGAGGCCACGGTGATGATGATCGTTGCCAGCAGCAGCTCGATGCCGGCGTCGAACCGGATCATGAGCGCGGCGAACGATGCCAGCCCTCCGACCCAGAAGATCCCCATCATCGTCAGGCTGAGGTTGAGCACCGGGCGCTCGGTGTCTGCGCCGACCAGGTACCAGAGGGTCCCGAAGACCACCACCAGCGCCACGATCAGCGGGAACGCCGCATCCCCCCGGTAGTAGGCGGCGGCCGGGGCGGCCACCGTGCCGACGATGCCGAGCAGGGTTGCCGGACGGAGCCCGGCCATGCGCATGGCGTTGTACAACTCCAACACGGCGAGGAGGGCGAGGACCGCAACCAGCAGCAGTGTGGGATACGGCCCGAAGAACATGGCGGTGAGGACGATGGCGGCCAGCGCCAACCCGACCCCGATGGCCTGCGGCAGATTACGGCCGCCGACCGAGCTGAGCCCGATCTCCTCGTCGTACTCGTCGTAGCGGTCGTCGCTCGGCTCCGGCCGGGGCCGAGACGGCTGCCGGGTTGGCCGAACGGCCTCATCGGCCGGTGCGCCGTCGTCGGCGAAGCGGATGTCGTCGAGGTCCGGTGCAGCCGGTCGTCGAGGCGGCGCGACCGATCGGGCCTGGGCCAGTGCCCCGCTGAGGGTCTGCTCCTCCGGTGCATCCGGGCCCAGTCCCTCGATGTCTCCGAGGTCGACGGCGTCAGCGGCCGAGCGGGGACGGGGCGAGCGGCCGGGTGCGGAGCGACCGTCCGTGGCACCGGGGCGAGCCGGGGGCCGGGCCGAGCGGGCGCCGTTGCCTGGGCCGTCGGAGACCGGGCCGGCCGGCGCCCGTTGGGCCGAGACCGCTCCCGGACGTTGACCGGCCGGAGTCCGAGCACCGGCGGCCCGGGGATCCGCAGTCCGGGGATCCGGAGTCCGAGCATCGGCGGCCCGGGGATCGGCCGGGCGCTGTCCGGCGGTCGGGGGCCGAGACGCCGGTTGACGCTGGCCCTGGGCGTCGGCGGTCTGGCGGGTGGGCGCAGGCCGGCCGGATCCGGTGCCGGCCCCTGGAGTAGCGGTTGCCCCTCCTGACGTCGCAATGGTCCCTGGCGTGGCGGCTGCGCCCGGTGCGGTGGTGCCATCGCCGGCGACGTCACGGTCGAAGACCGAGCGGGCCTGGGCCCGTTCGGCCCGCCGGCGTTCCGCCGCGGCCGACGCCTGCCGGCGCGGCGTCGACCTGGTCGACGGGGGCGGCGGAACCGTCGGATCGCCGTCCGGGACCGGTCGTGGCGAGGAGGCCGCCCGGGCGGGACGCTGCACGGTCGTTGTCTCGAAGGCGTCGCCGTACTCGCCCTCGTCGTCGTCATCGTCGTCTGCGGCCGACCGATCTTCGATGCTGACCGCAGCGGTATCGGCGAAGACATCGGCCAGGTCCGGCCCGTCCCACGACGGGTCGTCGCCATGCCAGCTCGGGCCCTTGACGTGACCCCAGCGACCGTTCTCCTCGCCTTCGCTGGAAAGCACGGCCGGGACCTGACCGGTCGGCGGTGCGGTCCAGTGCTGCAGGCCGGCCGCTTCGGCGTCGGCCGCCGCCTTCACCTCAGCTGACGACTCACGCAGGTCGATCTCGTCGTCCTTGATGACCGGGATCTTGCCGAACGAGTTCGGATCCCGCTCCGGCGGTGGATCGAAGAGATCGAAGACACTGCCGCCGTTGTCATCGGACTCCGGCGCCGGTCCTTGCGTCTCGTCCTTGTCGGCCATTGCGTTCCTTTCCCATACCTCTCCGCCTCCGTTCGCATCTCGTCAGCGGGCCAGGCCACTACCGACGTCGCCGGCGAGTTGTGCTGCATGCGGGTGGGCCGATTGCGCGGTCGGCGCCACCGAGTGCGGGGATTACACCTCTAGGAGTTCTTCGTCTTTCGAGGCGAGGGCGTCGTCAACAGTAGCCTCGCTCGACTGGGTTAGCTTGTCCAAGTCCTTCTCGGCCCTGGTGAGCTCGTCTGCGCTGAGGTCATTGTCCTTCTCGGCGCTCTCGAGTTCCTTGCGGGCGTCACGGCGGATGTTGCGGATCGAGATCCGCCCGTCCTCGGCCATCTTCTTGACCAGCCGGACCAATTCCTTGCGCCGCTCCTCGGTCAGGGGCGGGAAGTTGAGACGGAGCGATCGACCGTCGTTGCTTGGCGAGATTCCAAGGTCCGAGGTACGGATGGCCCGCTCGACCGCCTCCAGGTTCGCCGGGTCATGAGGGGTCACCACCAGCTGGCGGGCCTCGGGAACCGAGACCGATGCGATCTCGATCAGCCGCACCTCGACGCCGTAGGCCTCGACGGAGAGCTTCTCGACCAGCTGGGGGGCGGCCCGCCCGGACCGAACCGATGCGAACTCCGCCCTGGAGTGCGTGATCGCCTTCTCCATGCGGTCCTTTGCATCCTCAAGCACCAGTTCCGCTAACTCGCTCATTTGACCATCGTACCGATCGGCTCACCGCACAGTAGGGCTCTGAGACTGCCCTCGGCCATGAGGTCGAAGACCACGATCGGTAGGTCGTTCTCCTTAGCGTGGGTGATGGCGGTCGGGTCCATGACCCGGAGGTTGCGGTTGAGGACGTCGAGGTAGGTCAGCTCGTCGATCTTGGTGGCCTCGGGATTGGTCCGGGGGTCGTCGGTGTAGACCCCGTCGACGCCGCCATGGGTCCCCTTGAGGAACACCTCTGCGTTGACCTCGACCGCTCGGAGTGCGGCGGTGGTGTCGGTGGTGAAGAACGGGTTGCCGGTGCCGCCGGCGAAGATCACGACCCGGTTCTTCTCCATGTGGCGGATCGCCCGGCGGCGGATGTACTCCTCGGCGACCTGCGGCATTCGGATGGCCGACTGCAGCCGGGTCGGCACCTCTTTCTGCTCGAGCACGTCCTGGAGCGCCAGGGCGTTCATCACCGTGGCCAGCATCCCCATGTAGTCGGCCTGCGCTCGCTCGATGCCACCCTCGGCACCGGTCAAGCCACGCCAGAAGTTGCCGCCGCCGACAACGATCGCCACCTCGACGCCGAGGTTGTTCCTGACGTCGATGATGTCGTCGGTGATCCGCTTGAGGATCTTGTCGTCGATGCCGAATCCGCGATCACCGGCGAACGCTTCGCCGGACAGTTTCAGCAGGACTCGACGCCACCGGGGCGTAGGGGTTTCGGACAAGGGACACCTCCGACTGGGCTGCGACTCTGCAGCGGAACGGCGGGCGCGCCGTTGCTGCGCCCGATCTGTGGTTGATCAAGCGTAGCCCGATCGGCGCTCCGGACCCGGCCGCCCTGGACCGACCGGCTGGCGACCTGGGTTGGCGTTGGCCCCAGGGAGAGGACTCAGCCGACCTGGGCCAGCGTGAAGCGGGTGATGGCGCCGTCGCCGATCTTGGCCTTGACCGTCTCCTTGTCGCCGAACAGTCCCTGCTCCAGCAGGACCCGCTCGCCAAGCCAGGCGTTCACTCGACCCTCGACGATCTTCGGCCACGCGGCCTCCGGCTTGCCCTCGTTCTTCGTGATCTCCAGCAGGGCGGCCCGCTCCCGCTCGATCTCGTCCTCGGGAACCTCGTCCCGGGTGAGGTAGGCCGGCTTGGCGAAGGCGATGTGCATCGCCACCTCGTGGAGGACCTCGGGGTCGACCCCGGTTCCCTCGACCAAGACGCCGGACTTGCCGCCGCCGTGGATGTAGGCGTCGACGATGGCGTCGCCCTCGGTCTCGTAGCGAACGACCGGACCGAAGTCGATGTTCTCCTTCACGGTCAGCTTGAGATTCTCGATCTCGTCCGCCCGCTCGGCCACCGCATCCGGGCCCTTGGCCAGGACCAGCTCGGCCAGTTCCTGGGCCAGCGACTTGAAGTCATCCGACTTGGCGGCGAAATCGGTCTCCGACTTGAGCTGGACCAGCGCAGCGCCGGTGTCGCCGGAGGCGACGGCGACCAGACCCTCGCTGTTGTCCCGATCGGTACGGGTGGCGGCCTTGGCCAGGCCTCGCTCCCGGAGCAGCTGGACCGCCGCGTCGAAATCGCCGTCGGCCTCGGTGAGCGCCTTCTTGGCATCCATCATGCCGGCACCGGTCGACTTGCGGAGCTCCTGGACGTCCTTCGCAGTGATAGCCATCTTGTTCTTGATCTCCTGTGCGGGGTGGTTGCAGGTGCGGGCTATGCGCCGGCCTCGGGGGCGGGCTCGCTGGCTTCGGGGGCCGGCTCGCTGGCTTCGGCTGCGGCCTCCGGCGCCGCGTCGGCCTCCGGCTCGGGTGCCTGCTCGGCGGCCTCGGCTGCTTCGGCCTGGGCCGCAGCGATCCGGGCTTCCCGGGCGGCTGCGTCCGCCATCGCCTGCTCACGGGCCGCGGCCTGCTCGGCCGCATGGGCGGCCTCCTGCTCCGGGGTCCGCTCCTCGGGGGCGGCGTCCTGGGGAACGCCGGACCGGCGAGCCGAGATCAGCTTGCCCTCGGCCACGGCCTCGGCGACGACCCGGGTCATCAACTCGGCCGAGCGGATGGCGTCGTCGTTGCCGGGAATCGGGTAGGTGATCAGGTCGGGGTCACAGTTGGTGTCGACGACGGCCACGATCGGGATGCCGAGCTTGCGAGCCTCGGTCACGGCGATGTGCTCGATGATCGTGTCGAGGATGAAGACGACGCTCGGCAGCTTGGCCATGGTCTTGATCCCGCCGATGTTGCGGTCGAGCTTCTCGAGCTCCCGGCCGTAGCGGAGTGCTTCCTTCTTCGGCATCTCGTCGAACTCACCGCTGGCCCGCATCCGCTCGTATTCGAGCATCTTGCCGACCCGCTTGGAGATGGTCTGATAGTTGGTGAGCATCCCGCCGAGCCAGCGCTGGTCGACGAAGGGCATCCCGACCGACTGGGCGTGCCGACGAATCGGCTCCTGGGCCTGCTTCTTGGTCCCGACGAAGAGGACGGTCCCGCCGTCGGCGACGGTGTCGCGGACGAAGGTGTAGGCGGTCTCGATCCGGCGGAGGGTCTCCTCCAGGTCGATGATGTAGACCCCGTTGCGATCCCCGTGGATGAACCGCTTCATCTTGGGATTCCAGCGGCGGGTCTGATGGCCGAAATGCACCCCGGCCTCGAGCATCTGCTTCATGGTGACGACTGCGGTCACGTTTTTCCTCCGGTTGAGTTGACCGGCGACCCCGCTCCGCTGTTGCGGAGACCGTGGATTCGGGCCGACGGCAGTGATCGATGAGTAGTGGCAACGATCCGCCCGGGCGGGTGGACCGGTCTTGCACTATATCGGCGACGAGGCGGGCTTCGGACGGCCCTAGACTGCGGCCGATGCCGAGCGAGATCGACACCGGGGCGGTTGGTGCCCCCGTCCGAGCAATCAGATCGCTGTGCGTCTACTGCGCCTCCTCCAACGGGTCGAACCCGGCGATCACTGCGGCCACCGAGCAACTGGGCCGCCTCCTGGCCAAGGAGCACATCGAGCTGGTCTACGGCGGCGGGGCGGTCGGCTTGATGGGGTTGATCGCCGACACGGTGATGGCCGGCGGCGGCCGGGTGACCGGGATCATCCCGACACCGCTGATGCCAAGGGAGGTGGCCCATCGGGGCATCACCGAGCTGGTCGAGGTCGAGACGATGCACGAGCGGAAGGCGGCCATGATCGAGCGGTCGGATGCCTTCGTCGCCCTACCGGGTGGGTTCGGGACGCTTGAGGAACTGGCCGAGGTGTTGACGTGGGCCCAGCTGGGGATCCATGACAAGCCGATCGGTCTGCTCAACGTCGACGGGTTCTATGACCCGCTGCTGGCCCTGTTCGACCGTTGCATCACCGATCGGGTGTTGAAGGAGAAGAACCGGACGTTGCTCGTCGACACCGCTGATCCGAACGATCTCCTGGTGGCCCTGCGAGCCCGACCGCAGACGTTCGAGCCCAAGTGGCTCGACCCGCCGGTCTGACCAGATCGATCGAGCTGGCCGACGGAGGCCGGCCGGCCAGCTGCCACCATGCGCCGAGGCGCCGCCGGCGCTCACTTGACCGGCTCTCACGGGACCGGCACCAGGCGGGCTCGCAGACATCGCCCGCCGGCCAGCAACGGGGTGGGATCTCGGTAGTCCGAACCGATGCGGGCGGTCAGGTGGAAGCCGACCGAGGCCAGGGCGATCCGATCCCCGGCCGCCACCGAATCTCCGCGACCGACCAGGACCTCGTCCAGGTAGGCGGCGGTCGAGCGGAGGCCGGATCGATGTCTGATGACGACGAAGCCGCTGGCGCCGACCGGGCCGGCGAAGGTGACCGTGCCATCGGCCACCGCCCGGACCGGATCTCCGGCCGCCGTGCCGTATTCCAGGCCGCGGTTGCCCGGCCGGTATGGACCGGCCGGTGGCCGGTATGGGTCGATCACCGGAGCATCCACCGGTGGAAGCCAAAGCGGGGCGCAGTCGACCGAATCGGCACCGCCGATGGTCACAGAGGCGGGGGCCGAGCGCTCGGCCGTTCCTAGGACCCCGGGGTCTTCGTCGATGGCAGCAGCGTTGGACCACTGGGTTGCGATCGGCGATGGTCCCCCTCGAGACTCGGCGAGGGGCGGGATCCCACCGGCGGCACCGATCGTTGTGGCGGCGGCAAGCAAGGGGGCCGCCAGCATTGTGGCGGACCGTCCGGCGACGACACGACGTGGGCGACCGGCAGTCGTAGGGCGACCTCGGGCTATCTGGCCGCCGGGGCGGCGGAGGTCAGGGGTGGGTTGGCGGCGTGGCGCATCGGGGCTGTCGGCCATGTCGGCCTCCTCGGTTCGGGCATCGATGGGGTCCCGATGGACCGAGGTGGGTGACGGCCGCGACTCGGACGAGCCGGCGCTCGATGAGCTTCGAGGCTACCGACTCCGCTGTCGGCAGCGGACCGGCCCTCTTGTTGGGAGCCGATCGGTGACGGGTGCGGCCCGAGTGCCGAGGATCAGGCCGGGAGTCGGTCGACGTTCGACAGCCGGGAGCGGAGCTGCAGCACCGCCTTGGTGTGGATCTGGCAGACCCGGCTCTCGGTCACGCCGAGGACCTTGCCGATCTCGGCCAGCGTGAGGTTCTCGTAGTAGTAGAGGGTCAGGACGATCTTCTCCCGCTCGTTCATGCGGTTGATCGCGTCGGCCAACAGCTGCCGCATCTCCACCCGCTCGTAGGTCGAGACCGGGCCCTCCCGGCGGTCGGCAAGCGTGTCGCCGAAGGTCAGGCTCTCGGTGCCGTTGAACGACAGCATCTCGTCGAGTGCGACGACGCCGAGGGAGCTGATCTGCTTGTAGATGCCATTGAGCTGATCGGACGTGATGTCCAGCTCACCGGCGATCTCCTGGTCGGTCGGCGCCCGGTGGAGTTGGGCCTCCAGCTTGGCCATGGCCCGCTCGACGGACTTTGCCTTGGACCGCACCGACCGGGGTACCCAGTCGATCGCTCGCAGCTCGTCGAGGATTGCGCCCTTGATCCGCGAGATGGCATAGGTCTCGAACTTGAAGCCGCGTTCGGGGTCGAACTTGGTGATCGCATCGATCAGGCCGAACATGCCGTAGCTCACGAGGTCCGACTGGTCGACCGTCTGCGGTAGGCCTGCTGCGATCCTGCTTGCCACGTACTTGACCAGGGGTGCGTAGTAGACGATGAGCTCGTCCCGGTCATGCTGTGCCGCCGAGTCCTTGAAGCGCGCCCACGCCGCTTCGAGCTCGGTTGTCGTTTCAATTGCCACTGTTCCCGCCAAGGTCTGTGGATGGTCTGGTGTGAGCAGCGCCCGACCAGACAGTTCCGGCATGGCCCGCTCCCACTCTCCGTCGGAGCTAGACCACACAAAGTGAGGCAATGGCGGCGAAACCTGGGAAACATCGTTGTTGACACCCCCTTTCCGGCGGCTTGGCGGCCGAGACGACGGTGCGTCGGGGCCTGTGCGGGCGGTATCGGTGGGTATGGCCGTGGCCTGGGCCGGGCGGAAACCCAGCGCGCCCAGGTAACGGCGACGTGCGGCGGCGGTCACGGCTCTCGAGGGTAGCGGGCCAACCGCTCAGCGTGACCATCACGGCCGAGAAACCGCCGCGTCGGGCACGATCGGTGTCATCAACACGGCCGAGAGACCGTGGCGCCATCCACGATCAGACGCCCGGTCGTGGCCAGCGCCTGGACCTGGGCCAGCAACGCAGCGGGAGCCAGCCCGGACGCGATGACCAGCCGGTCGACGTGGACTGGGCCGGTGTCCACCTCGGCCAGGATCAGCTGTTCCAGGGCTTCGCCGGGATCATCCGGCACGTTGGAAGAGCCTGCGTCGAACCCCCCGCCCGATCCAGCACTGGCTGGGCCAGACCTAGCTGAATCAGGACCGGCCGGGCCGGCCGCCGGTGGCAGGGGGGCGGCCGGCCCGGGGTCGATTGCGGTGGGTCCCGGCGTCGCTCCAGGCTCGTCCGGTCCATCCGATGGGAAGCTGAGCGTCCCGATCACGTCATCGGCCCCTCGGACGGGGATGGCTCCCTCGACCAGGAGCCCGTTCGTGCCATCTGAGGCGGCGCTGAGCACCGACCCCGGCACCGCCATGACGGGACGGTCACGCTCGATCGCCTCGTCGACGGTGGACAGCGCGCCGCCCCTGGCGTGGGATTCGACAACGACGACACCTCGACTCAGCCCGGCGATCAGCCGGTTCCTGGCCGGGAATCGCCACCGCTGGGGCCGGTCACCGGCCGGCGCCTCCCCCACCAGGAGACCCTGGGTTGCCACCTGGTGCCAGAGGTCCCGGTTGCCCCCGGGATAGACCACGTCCAGGCCGCTGGCCACCACGCCGATCACCGGACCAGCCCGGTCCATGGCACCACGATGCGCGGCACCATCCACCCCGAGCGCAAGGCCGCTGATCACCGTCACACCGGCCCCGGCCAGTCCCCGACCGAGTTCATAGGCAACCGTCCGGCCGACCGTGGTGCAGCGCCGCGTGCCGACCACGGCAACGGCGTCCGGACGCCGCAGCAGTGTGAGATCCCCGGTGTGGAACAGCAGCACCGGGGGCTCCGGGTCCTCTGCGAACGGCCAGCGATGATCGAGCGGCGACAACAGGCCGATCCCGAGCTCGGCGTGGCGGGCGAGCTCCACGTCGAGGTCCAACTCGAAGAGCTTGGCCCGCCAGGCCGCGACGACCTTCCAGTCCATCCCCGCAGGTGCTGCCTCCGGCGGCAGCCGATTGGCCCGCAGCCGCTCGACGGCGGCGACCGCAGCGTCTGGACCGGTGAGATCGGCGAACAGCCAACGAGAGCGGCTGGGGCTCATCTGCGGGAGCCGGAGGATGGAGAGCCGGGCCCGAATGTCTGCGTCCCGGTCTGCGGTGCTTATCGAACCGGTCATGCCGCCGCCCCGAGCACCGAACGGGGCCGGGAGCGCAACCCCAAGGCGGCCTGAACGACCTCGACCGGGAGCGGACCCTCCACCCCCTGGAGATCGGCGATGGTCAGGGCAACGGTGCGGATGCGGTGGAGACCACGTCCGGTCAACGTCCCCCGCCGCAACTCGGCCCGTAGGTGATCCGTTGCCGCAGACGACAGTGGCGCCACCTGGTCCAGGCGGTCCGGCCGCAATTCCGCATTGGCCCGGACGCCGCGGGCGGCGGCGCGAGCGCGGGCCCCGGCGACCCGAGCGGCGACGACGGCCGTCGTCTCCTCCTGGCTGCCGGACAACAGGACCTCCGGCGCTGGCGGGCGGACATCGATCCGGAGGTCGAACCGGTCGAGCAGTGGACCGGACAACCGCCGGGCGTAGCGGGCCCGGGCTGGTTCCGAACAGCGGCACAGACCGTCCCCGCCGCCTTCGCCGCAGGGACAGGGATTCATGGCTGCGACGAGCTGGAACCGGGCCGGAAGCGTCACCGCCCTGGCGGCCCGACTGACCCGAACCACCCCCTCCTCCAACGGCTGCCGCAGCGCATCCAGGACCGGGACGGGGAACTCTCCGAGCTCATCGAGGAACAGCACGCCGTTGTCGGCACAGCTGATCTCCCCGGGGCGCATCGCAGCGGTACCACCCCCGACCAATGCCACCACCGATGCCCCGTGATGCGGGGCCCGGAACGGCGGGTGACGGACCAGACCGCCCTCCGGGATGGGGAGCCCTGCGGCCGAATGAACCCGGGTGGTTGCCAGCGCCCGCTCTCGATCGAGGGGCGGCAGCAGCCCGACGAGACGACTGGCCAGCATGGTCTTGCCTGCGCCGGGGGGACCGATCATCAGGAGGTGGTGGCCGCCGGCCGCAGCGACCTCCAGGGCCCAGCGAGCGGTCGGTTGACCCCGAACGTCTGCCAACTCCCCGCCCGGTCCGCCTGCGAGCTGGCCACCGGCCGGCGGTGTCAGCGGTGCTGGCAGCTCATCGTCACCGGCCAGGGCCCGGAGCAGGGAGGCGAGATCGCAGACGGGGCGAACCGCCCCGGGCCTGACCACTGCGGCTTCGACCGCACCGTCGGCCGGGATGAGCAGTTCCTCAGCGTCGAGTGCATCGGCCAGTGAGACCAGGGCCGGCACCGACCGGATCGACCCGTCCAATCCCAACTCACCGACCGCTCCGTAGCGCCGCAGCGCCGCCTCCGGCAACTGACCGGACGCCGCCATGATGCCGAGCGCGATCGGCAGGTCGAGGGCGGCACCCTGCTTGCGGAGCCCGGTGGGTGCCAGATTGATGGTGACCCGACGGGACGGCCAGCGATAGCCGCTCGACAGGACGGCGGCCCGGACCCGGTCCCGAGATTCCCGGCACGACACGTCCGGTAGCCCGACCAGCGTGTACCCCGGTAGGCCACTGCTGACATGGACCTCGACCGAGATGGGATGACCATCGACGCCCTGAACGACGGCCGATGCAACGGTGGCGAGCATGACCGCTCCCCCTTCGTGAGACAGTGGGGGACGGCCGTGACCGTCGACGATCGGCAGCGGCCAGGAGCCGTTCCGATCAACTGATGGTCACCCTAGGGCGGGCCAGTGACAGCGAAGGAGGGAGCTCGCGCTAGAGGATCTCGCGGATGTAGCGGACGACCGCCCGCTGCTGCTCCGGGGTCAGTCGGTCGCCGTAGGCCGGCATGTTGTTCCGGCCCTCGGCCACCAGTGCGATCTGATCCTCGATGTCCGGGAACGCAGCGACCGCAGCCCCGTCGCTCAGCTTGAGACCGACCCCGCCGTCCCCGGCCGGGCCGTGACAGGACGCACAGACCCTGGCGTAGATGTCTCGGCCCTCGATCAGTACGGGATCGTCGATCGTGACCTCGGGCGGACCGGCGACGCATGCTGCCAATGCCAACGAGATGACCGCAACCGGGGCGGCTCTGCGCCACACCGTGCCCGCCACCCGCCGAATCCTGGCCATACTGCTCCCATGGGTTTCGATCCGAACCGTCAGCATAGGACCTCGCCTTTCGACTACTGGTTCGTGGCGGCCGCCTTCGTGGTGGTCATCGGTCTCGTGCTGTGGGCGGCCCTCGGGTGAGCAAGCGGGCCAAGGGCCGCAAGCGCAAACCACCGAAGCGCAAGCAGGTCCCGAAGCGGCCGGACCCCTCCGACACCGACGACGCGGACGTCCGGTTCGTCCAGCCGTATGACGCCCGCAAGCCCTACCTGTGCCCGGGCTGCAACCGGGACATTCCGCCGGGGATGGGCCACATGGTCGTGGTCCCCAGAGACGCGCCGGATCTGCGCCGCCATTGGCACCGTGGCTGCTGGACGAACCGGGCGGGGCGATACTGAGCAACCGCCGACGATCAGAAGCAGCCCTCCCGGACCAGCACGTGGCCCCGACCGTCAACGTCCGCAACGTCGAACCGTATCTCGGCCCAATGCCGGTCCGAGGCGGCAAGCCAACGCGCCGCCACGGTCCGGACCTTGCGTCGCTTGCGATGGTCCACCGCGTCGAACCCCGAGCCATAGCGGCCAGATGAGCGGGTCTTGACCTCGACGAAGATGACGGTCTGCCCGTCGGTGACGACCAGGTCCAGCTCACCATCCCGGCACCGCCAATTGCGGGCCAGCTGCCGGTAGCCGGCCGACCGGTACCATCCGGCCGCCGCCGTCTCACCGCGCTGGCCAAGCGACGACGTCTCGATGCCGGCTCCATGTCCATCCATACCCGGACCGTACCGACGGCCGGTGACAGCGACGGACGGGGCTACAGCTCCCGCTCGGGGAGCTCCTCGATCACGATGCCGCGAGAGGTGGCGATCGTGACCTTGGTGAGGAATCGGGACTGTCGGTAGACGTCCCACACCCAGGCGTCCGTCAGCCGATACTCGACCGCACCATCCTCGGTCTGACCGAGCTTCTCGACCGTGTTGGCCAGGTAGGTCCGGCGGTCGGTGTCGACCACGTAGCGGAACATCTTGATGACGTCCCGGTACTCCTGGAACAGCGCGAGTTCACTCTCGGCCTCGAACCGCTCCAGGTCCTCGGCGCTCACCGCCGACTCCCCGTCCGCCCGGTCCTGGACACCGCCATGACGGCGATCAGTTGTCCCGCTTCTCCTTGACCTTGGCCGCCTTACCCACCCGGTCACGGAGGTAATAGAGCTTGGCCCGGCGGACGTCGCCCCGGCTGACCCGCTCGATCTTCTCGATGATCGGCGAGTGGATGGGGAAGATCCGCTCAACCCCGACGCCGAAGCTCACCTTGCGGACGGTGAAGGTCTCACGGACGCCCTCACCCTTGCGGGCGATGACGAAGCCCTGGAAGACCTGGACCCGCTCCCGGTTGCCCTCGATCACCTTGACGTGGACTTTGACGTTGTCGCCGGGACCGAAGTCCGGCACATCGTCCCGAAGCTGGTCCTGTTCAACGATTTCGGTCAGGTTCATTGGTCAGATTCCTCGTTCAAGGCCCCGGATGGGCGTCCGTAGGACTCATCGAGTCTACCGGGCCCTCCCCGAGACCACTCCCGCCGGCCGGCGACGGATGCTCCAGATCGAACTCGGCAAGCAGCGATCGATCGTCGTCGCTCAACCCACCCCGGGCGTCGATCAGGTCCGGTCGGACCGCCACGGTCAGGGCCAGGGCCGTCGCCCGTCGCCATCGGGCGACCAGACCGTGGTTGCCGGATCGCAGCACCTCCGGCACCTCCCAGTCTCGATAGCTGGCCGGTCGGGTGTAGTGGGGGTACTCCAACAGGCCGTCGGCGAACGACTCGTCGGTGACCGACTGGGCGTTACCGAGCACGCCGGGCACCAGCCGACCGACCGCTTCCAGGACCACCGCGGCCGCCACCTCTCCCCCGGCCAGGACGTAGTCCCCGATCGACAGCTCCTCGTCGACCAGGTGGTCCCTGACCCGCTGATCGACCCCTTCGAACCGACCGCACAGCAGGGTGAACCCCGGTCCGTCCGCCAGGCGGGCGGCATCGGCCTGGGTAAAGGTCCGACCGGCCGGGGTCAGGTAGATGATCGGCCGGGGCGGCTCGACCCGGTCGACCGTGTCGAAGATCGGCTGGGGCATGAGCACCATCCCGGCGCCGCCGCCGAAGGGGGTGTCGTCGACCGAACGGTGGGTGTCGGTGGCGGCGTCGCGGATGTCGTGGACCCGGATGTCGAGCACCTCGTCCCGTCTGGCCTTGCCGAGCAGGCTGGCCGAGGCGAACGCCTCCACCACCTCGGGCAGGATCGTCAGGACGTCGATCCGCATGGCCCGCTCAGTCTCGACGCTCGTCGATGGCATCGTCATCGAGCAGTCCCGGCGGAACGACAACGGTGACCGAGCGGTCGTCGTGATGTTGGTAGAACGCCAGCGGCACCAGTCGCCCGTTCGCCAACTCGAGCAGATCGGCGGCCGGGTTCTCGACCACCGCGGCCACGGGGCCGTGGTCTCGCCCGTCCTGGTCGATGACGGTCCGGCCGATCAGCTCGTGGACGAAGGCCACGGTCTCGGTTGCGAAGCCGCCCTCGGCCTCTCCACCCGCCACCGCATCGGCGGGCAGGGCATGGGCCCGCAGCGTTCGGCCCCGGAGCGCTTCGGCCCCTTCCCGGTCAGACACCCCGTCGAACCGGACGAGCCACTTGTTCTTGTGGGGCCGGGCGGTGGCAACGGTCAGCCAGTCCGACCCGACGAGCAGTTCCGCGCCGGGCTCGGTCCGGGCAGACACCATGTTGGTGACGAGGCCGACGACGACCTCACCCCGGAGGCCGTGGACCCGCTCGATACGACCGACCTCCAACAGGTCGGCCCCGTCGGGGCTACTCGACGAACTCAACCTCGGCCACCACGCCGTCCTTGGCGGCGGCGGCACCGACGACGGTGCGAATGGCGGAGGCCACGCGGCCCCGCCGGCCGATGACCCGACCCATGTCGTCTGCGTTGACCGACACGTCGAGCCTGACCCGGTCGCCGTCGGCCGAGGCCTCGATCGAGACGTCATCCGGCTCGCTCACGACGGACCGGCAGACCATCATCAGGACGGCCTCTGCGCTGGGGGCGGGGGAATCGCTCATGGACCGACTACCCCTCGGCGCCGGCCGCAGCGGGCTCGGCGGCGGCCTCGGCCTCGGCGGCCTTTGCGGCCTCGGCGGCGGCGACCAGTTCCTCGACCGACGTGCCGCTCTCGAAGGCCTCCCAGGCCCCAGACACCGTCAGGAGCTTCTTCACCCGCTCCGACGGCTGGGCCCCCTGCCGCAACCACTTGACGGCCTTGGCATTGTCGATGTTGATGAGGGACGGCTCATTCCGGGGGTTGTAGGTCCCGACGATCTCGATGAACCGCCCGTCCCGGGGGCTGCGGGCGTCGGCGGCGACGACCCGGTAGGTCGGTTGCTTCTTCTTGCCCATCCGCATGAGGCGCAGTCGAACTGCCACGTTGGTCTCTTCTCTGATTCTGGGGTTCGGGGTGTGTGTCGGTTGCCGCCGGACGCGTACGACGGGCCGGGGGTCGAGCAACATATGAGGCTATCCGAGTCCGGGACCGCCTCCACACGGCGCCGGACGGCGATGGTCAGGCGTCGAAACCGTCCAGTTCCTTTGCCATCCGCTCAAGGTCGCCGTCGTCTAGCCGGTCGAGGCCGGGAAGCATCAGGGGGGCCTTGGTCGACTTCGTGCCCTTCGGCGTCACCCGACCACCGGCGGTGACCCGACCACCGGGCTGGCCGCCCTTGGGGGTCACCCGACCGCCACCCTTGCCCTTGCGGCCCTTCTTGTCCTTGCGACGGTTCTTCTTGGCCTTCTTGGTCCCCATGCCACCGAAGCGCTTCATCATCTTGCGCATCTCGGAGAACTGGTTGATGAGGCCGGCGACCTGGGTGGGGTTGGTGCCGGAACCCCTGGCGATCCTGGTCCGGCGGGAGGTGTCGATGATGTCCGGGTTCGACCGCTCCTCCAGCGTCATCGACTTGATGATCGCCTCGATCCGGCCGACCTCCCGATCGTCGATCTCGACATCCCGCATCTCCTTCGGGAGCCCGGGCAGCATGCCGACCAGATTGGTCAGCGGGCCCATCTTCTTGAGCTGCTGCATCTGCTCCAGGAAGTCGTCGAGGGTGAACTGGCCCTCGAGCATCTTGGCCGCCGCGGCCTCGGCCTCCTCCTGTTCGAAGGTCTGCTCGGCCTTCTCGATCAGGGTCAGGACATCGCCCATGCCGAGGATCCGGCTTGCCATCCGGTCCGGGTGGAATAGGTCGAAGTCCTCGAGCTTCTCACCGGTGGCGGCAAAGGCGATGGGCCGGCCGACGACCTCCTTCACCGACAGTGCGGCGCCGCCGCGGGCGTCGCCGTCCAGCTTGGTCAGGATGACCCCGTCGAGGGCGAGCTTGTCGTGGAACGCCTCGGCCACGTTGACCGCATCCTGGCCGGTCATGGCGTCGACCACCAGGAAGGTGTAGTCCGGCGAGGTGACCTCGGAGATCCGCCGGACCTCCTCCATCAGCTCCTCGTCGATGGCCAGGCGGCCGGCGGTGTCGACGATGACGATGTCCCGCCCGGTGCTGCGGGCCTCTTCGATCGCATTGCCGGCAACGGTGACCGGGTCTGACGGCTCGCTGTAGACCGGGACGTCGATCTGGCCACCCAGGGTTCTGAGCTGTTCGACGGCGGCCGGGCGCTGGAGGTCGGCGCCGACCAGCAGGGGGTTCCGACCCTGGCTCTTGAACCAGCGGGCCAGCTTGGCCGAGCTGGTGGTCTTCCCCGACCCCTGGAGGCCGGCCATCATGACCACGGTCGGCGGCTTGGCGGCGTAGGTGATGGCGATCGTCTCGCCGCCGAGGCTGGTGGTCAGCTCCTCGTTGACGATCTTGATGACCTGCTGGGCCGGATTGAGGGCCTTGTGGACCTCTTCCCCGACGGCCCGCTCCTTGATGCGACCCCGGAGGCTCTTGACCACCGACAGATTGACGTCGGCCTCGAGCAGGGCGACCCGGATCTCCCGCAGGACCTCGTCGACGTCGGCCTCGGTCAGCACGCCCTTGCGGCTGAGCCGGCTGAAGATGCCCTCGAACTTGTCAGTCAGCGATTCAAACATTGGACCTTCAGCCTATTGGGACCGAAGCGGATCGTGGCTCCGCCGAAACCCACGATCGTCGACTGTCTATTCGAAGAGAGCGTCGACGAAGTCTGTGGGCTCGAAGTCGACCAGGTCGGCGACGCCTTCGCCGAGGCCGACCAGCTTGACCGGGAGGCCGAGCTCGGACTCGATGGCGAATACGATCCCGCCCTTGGCCGAGCCGTCGAGCTTGGTCAGCACCACCCCGGTCACGTCGACCGCCTCGGTGAAGACCTTGGCCTGGGACATCCCGTTCTGGCCAGTGGTGGCGTCGATGACCAACAGGACCTCGGTGACGTGGCCCGGATCCTTGGAGGCGACCCGCCGCACCTTCGACAGCTCATCCATCAGGTTCGACTTGTTCTGCAGTCGACCGGCGGTGTCGGCCAGCACGACGTTGCAGTCCCGGGAGGCGGCCGCTGCCACCCCGTCGAAGATCACAGACGACGGGTCGCCGCCCTCGTTGCCACGGACGATCTCCGCCCCCGATCGCTCGGCCCACATCGTCAACTGCTCGGCGGCGGCGGCCCGGAACGTGTCACCGGCCGCCATCAGTGGCCTGTGGCCCTCGTCGATCAGGCGCTTACCGAGCTTCCCGATGGTGGTGGTCTTGCCGACCCCGTTGACGCCGACCACCAACCACACGTTGGTCTCGCCGTCGTCGATCCGCAACGAACGGTCCTTGTCCGCCAACTCCTCGTGCATCCGCTCCTTGAGCAGGGCCAGCACCTGCTTGCCGTCCTCCGCCGACGCCTCCTTGGCCCGGTCACGTACGTCCTCGATCAGGGTCATCGAGGTGGTGACGCCGACGTCGGCCCGGATCAGGGCCTCCTCAAGTTCCTCCCAGGCGTCGTCGTCGATCCGGCTGAGCCCGACGAGGTCACCGAGGTAGCCGGTGAAGGCCGAGCGGGCCTTGCCGAGGCGCTCGAAGAACGACGGCTTGGTTGCCGGCTCCTCGACGACGTCCGGCTCCGGGGCCTCGACGGGGGGCTCGACCACATCGACCGACCCGGCCTCGGCCACGTCGACATCGGAGGGGGCCGGGACCGCATCCCGCTCCATCGTGGCGGTCGAGCTCCGGGAGCCAAGGTCCAGGTTCCCCGAGCCGTCCTCCAACGACCGGTCGGCGCCGGGGGCGGACGTGCCCCGCCCTCGACGACCGACGACGAGGGCCAGCCCGACGGCGACGAGCAGGACGACGACGACCGCAATGGCGATCAGTACTGTTGTAGACACAGGACGAGTCTACTGGCCGCCGCAGAGCGGGCGGGCCGGAGGGATCAGCCCTCGCGCTCGCCCAGGGTCACGTCGATCAGCAGGACCTCACCGTCCCGCATGATCTCGATCGTCACCACGTCTCCGGCCTGATTGGCCAGCACC